>DATILC010000395.1:0-32715 GCA_035476855.1 Solimonas sp.
CGGCCCTGCCAGTGCAGGCGGCCCTCCGGATCGATGAAACCACCGTCGCCGGTGCGGAAGTAGCCCTCGCTGTCGAAGGTCTCCTCCAACGGCATGCGCAGGTAGCCCAGCATCAAGGTCGGACCCCTTACGGCGATCTCACCCGCCTGCCCCAGCGGAACCACCTGTCCGCTGAGCGGATCGACGATGCGAATGGTATTTCCGGGGCAGGCGATGCCGTTGTTGCCCTCGGCGAGTTCGCGCGGCGTTCCGCTCGGATAGACCGATACCAGCGTGAACGTCTCGGTGCTGCCGTAGGCCGACACCGGCTCCTGCCAGTCGCTGTTCACCGTGGGATGCGTGCGCAGCGCAGCGGTCTCGCCGACGTAGCGCAGCGACGACAGGTCCGCGTCCTTCCAGGACGGATCCTCCACCAGCCGGCCCCATTGGTGCGGCCAGGCGATCGGCAGCGTCACCCGCTCGGCCTGCATCAGGCGCAAGGCCTCGCCCGGCAGGAAGGCACTCTGCAGCACCATGCAGCCGCCGGAGGCCAGCGTTGCGCCGAGCGCCATGCAGAAATTACCCGACCAGAAGAAGCCGTTGGCAGTCCAGCTGCGCACGTCATCACCCAGACCGAAGTGGTGCGGCCAGCGCCAGCACTGGATCGCGGCGGCACGATGCGTGTGCACGATGGCCTTGGGCTTGGCCGTGGACCCGGAGGAGAAGAACACGAAGCCGCGATCGGTCGGCGCCACCTCGGCACTCATGGCCTCGACCAGCGCCGCCGGCGCCAGTCGCCCGCGCAGGAAATCCTGCCAGCGTTCGAAACCCGCAGCCAGTGGCTCGCCGACACAGACAGCACCGCGCAGGAAAGGCAGGCGCTGCGACTGCACGGCGCCCGACGCGGCACTGGCCAGCTCCGGGCAGATGTCGATCAGTTCCCTGGCGAAATCGCGATTGAGCACGGAACGCTCGACGATCAGCAGCGAGACATCGGCGACGCGCAGCATGTATTCCAGCTCGGCACCCTTGGCGAAAGTGCTGAGCGCCACGCAGGTGCCGCCGGCCAGGGCGATGCCGAACATCGTGGTGACCCATTCCGGGCGATTGGTCACCAGCAGGCCGACGCGCGTGTCCTTGGTCACGCCGCGCGCGACCAGCGCGCGCGCCACCGTGAAGGCCTCTTCCCAGACCTGGTCATAGCTGAGGCGCTGCACCGTGCCATCGGGCAGATGGTAGGCCAGGGCCTCCTTCGGACCATGGGTGCTGCAGACCTCGCGCAGGAACCCACCCAGGGTCAGGGCGCCGAGAGCGTCTTCGGCGAGCGGTTTGCCGCGGATGATGGAATCCGTCACTTCTTGTCTCCTCCAAACATCCGTGCGCGCATCTCCGGCTTCATTGGCTCGGTTCCCGCCTCGTACTGGACGCCCAGGCTCTTGAACAGCATCGCGTTGATCTCGTAGCAGCCCACGGCGTAGACGATGTCGATCATCTGCTCCTGGCTGAAGTGCCGTGACAGTCGCTCCCAGGTCCCGTCGGCAATGCAGGCATCGGCATGCAGCTCGTCCACCGCGCGCACCAGGTCCGCATCGACCGCATCCCAGCCTGCCGCATCCGGACCCAGCTGGACGCGCTCGATCTCCGCGTCGGTGAGGCCGGCACGCAGGCCCAGGATCACGTGCTGCGTGAACTCGTACTCGGCGCGGCGCAGCCAGCTGATGCGCAGGATCAGCAGCTCGCGAATACGCCTGGAGAGGGAGCTCGCCGTGGCGACGTAGTTGTTGAAGGTGAGGAAGGCCTTGGTCGCGGCGGCGTGGCGCAGCATGGCGCCGACGCCGTTCATGCCACGCTGGTCGCTACCCCGGTTCCAGGCCGCCAGCAAGAAGTCGCGCACCGCGGGAAAGGTATCGACAGCCTCCTTCGCGGCCTCGTCCCAGTCGGGCGGCAGCAGCGGCGGAACGCGCTCGGCGATTGGCTTCTGCATCACCGGGCCTTCCATTCCGACGTCAGCGCGAAGTCGGACAGGTACTTGGTGGAACTCCAGCCGCCGTCGACGACGATGGTCTGGCCATTGATGAAGCTGCCGCCCGGCGTGCAGAGGAAGGCGATGGTACTGGCGATGTCCTCGACTTCGCCCAGCCGGAAGTGCGGCGTCATCTCGACGTTGATGCGCTTGAAGCGCTCGTCCTGCAGGCGTCCCTCGGTCATCGGCGTGACGGTGACGCCGGGCGCCACCGCATTGCAGCGGATGCCGGAAGCGCCGTACTGGCAGGCGATGTGCTGGGTGAGGCCGGTCATGCCCGCCTTGGCCGCCGAATAGGCACCGCCGCGCATGCCGCCCACCACCGCGAAAGTGGACGTGACGTTGATGATCGCCGAGCCCTTCTTCATGTGCACGATCGCCTCGCGCGCCATCCTGAACGGCGCGCGCAGCATCAGGCCGAGGAAGTAGTCGAGCATCTCGTCGTCCGTCTCATGCAGCGGCTTGGGGCTGCCGACGCCGGCGTTGTTGATGAGGAAGTCGATCGAACCCCAGCGCGACAGCGCCAGGTCGACAACGCGCTTCGGCGCTTCGGCGGCCGTCAGGTCGGCAGCGATGGTGGCGATGCGCGAGGGATCGCCGATCGCTGCCGACAGCTCGGCCAGCTTCTTCTCGTCGCGGCCGACACCGACCACGCCCATGCCCATTCCGGCCAGCTTGACCGCGGTACCGAAACCGATGCCGCTGCTGGCCCCGGTGACAATGGCTATCTGCATGTTTTGCTCGTCCACAAGTGATTTGGCGACTGCAGGCCGGTTGCCGTGAACCGGCACCGCCGTTTCGCGGGCATTCGTCCCAGGAATCCCATGAATGTAGGCCAGTATCGCCGTTCGCGTATTGATCGCCCAGGACAGCGGTCATGCCCGCGTGCGACACGCGGGGAACCCGTCCGGCGCTGCTAGAGTACGGACTGGCACGGCCGGCATCCGACCTGTCGCCAGGCATCAAGACTACGCGCCGGTGCCTGCCTAGAGTGTGCATCGCCTAGAGAACCGTCTCCATGCAGAATCGAACCGATGCCCTCGGCAAGCTGGTTGCCGGCCGCTCGATCCGCCAGGACGAGGCCCGCACCACCGGTGCCGATCGTCGCGCCCGCCTGGACCGCGACGGCCGGACCGTCAGTGCTTCCAACATCACGCAGACAGCCATCCACGCTGCGCTCCCGACAACGCAGAAATGACAGCACCCACGACCATGACAACGAACAACAGCGCCCTGGCAGGCATCCGCGTCATCGACATGAGCCGCGTGTTCGCGGCGCCGATAGGTGCCCAGATCCTCGGCGATCTCGGCGCCGACGTGATCAAGATCGAACGCCCCGGCGTCGGCGACGACGGCCGCGGCTACGGCTTTTCCTGGGTGCCCGGCAAGGACGGCATCGAAACCCGCCATTCCAGCTTCTTCACGGTTTCCAACCGCAACAAGCGCTCGATCACGCTCAATCACTCCAAGCCGGAGGGGCAGGAAATCATCCGCAAGCTGGTCGAGACGGCGGACGTGCTGATCGAGAACTACAAGGTCGGCGACCTCAAGCGCTTCGGCCTCGACTACGACAGCCTGCGCAAGATCAATCCGCGCCTGATCTACTGCTCGGTCACCGGCTTCGGCCAGACCGGGCCGATGGCCGCCCTGCCCGGCTACGACGGCCTGTTCCAGGCCACCGGCGGCATGATGGCGGTGACCGGGATTCCCGAAGGCCAGCCGGGCGCCGGCCCGCTCAAGACCGGCCCCAGCCTCGTCGACTTCATGACCGGACATAACACCGCGCTCGCCATCATGGGCGCGCTGATGTACCGCAACCGCACCGGCGAAGGCCAGTTCATCGACATCGCCCTGCTCGACAGCTCGGTGGCGATGGTCAGCCACGTCATGCAGGACTACCTGATCAGTGGAAGCGCGCCGCCGCGCCTCGGCAATGGCGGCAACGGCGGCGGCCCGGCCGACCTCATCTACTGCAAGGACGGCATCGTCTATCTCACCGCCGGCACCGACGAGCACTATCGCCGCCTCACCGTGCTGATGGGCCAGCCGGAACTCAACGACGACCCGCGCTTCGACACCAACTTCAAGCGTGGCAAGACCAACCGCGCCGAACTGATGGGCATCATCAACGCCTGGAGCGGACGCTTCCCCGTTGCCGAGGTCATCGCCATGCTCGACGAGACCGGCATCCCCTCGGCGCGATACAACAACCTGCCGGACGTCTGGGAGGAACCGCAGGTCAAGCACCGTCAGCTGCGCGCCCGCACGCCGCACGCCTACGCCGCCGCCGGCTATGTCGACCTGATCCAGAGCCCGCTCGCGCAGATGTCGAAGAGCCCTGCCACCATCCGCAGCGCCCCGCCGATGCTCGGCGAGCACACCCGGGAGCTGCTGATGGAGCTGGGCTATGACGATGCGCGGATCGCGGAGCTGCAGGCCCTGAAGGTGATCTGACGACCCGGCGGCTGCGCGGGCGACGGCAGGACAGCGTACGGATCGATGTCCTCGTCGCCGCGCAGCCCGGCCGCAGGCCGCGCGCTGAAACGCCGCTGAAACCCTCCTCGCGACGCTGCGGCGCCTCGCGATATTCCGGCACTCGGCGCAGCCCCCGGCCGGCTTGCATCCTGCCGCATCGGTGCGTCATCCTGCCCCCATGGAAGCAAGAGATGTCTCGATGGCCACGCCCCGGATGCCCGGCGCGCCGGCAATCGACGGTGCGCTACCGGACGGCACCGCGGCCATGGTGCGGGTCGATGCCCTGCGCAAGTTCGCCGACGTGGTCAGCGGGATCGGCGGCAACCCGGCCAGCCTGCTGACGCAGGCCAATATCGATCCCTCCGCACTCGACAACCCGCACGCGCTCGTCCCCTACCGCACGCTCCTGCAACTGCTCGAACGCGCTGCTGTCGATCTGGCCTGTCCGGATTTCGGCATGCGGCTGGCGTCGGCGCAGGACGGCCTGAAGGTACTGGGACCGCTGGAAGTCGTGATGCGCAACTCGCGCACGCTGCGGGAGGCATTCCGCTACTGCGCGCAGCATGTCCAGGTCTACAGTTCCGCCTCGCAGATGCGCTTCCAGCCCGCCGTCGTGGATGGCGAAGTGTTCCTGCGTTATGAAATCCTGCTGGCGAAACTGGCGGATCACCCCCAGGCCGCCGAGCGCGCCCTGCTGCTGACGCAGCACGCCGTACTCAGCATCAGCAGCGGCCAGGCAAGGGCCCGCGAGGTCTGGTTCATGCACGAGCCGCTGTCGCCGCTTTCCAGCTATCGCGACTACTTCGGCTCGGTCGTGCGCTTCGCCCAGCCAATGAATGGACTCCTGTTTGCGGACCGCGACCTCGACAGCCCCATCCCCGATGCCGATCCCGAGCTCTACGAGCTGGCAACGGACTTCATCGAGCACCGCTTTCCGGCCGAGGACGCCGTACTCAGCACCCGGATGCGCAGCATCGTCGAGCGCCTGCTGCTCGATGGCAGCTGCACCTACGACAGCGTGGCATCCATGCTGGGCATGCATCCACGCACGCTGCAGCGCCGCCTGAAAGCCGAGGGCGCATCATTCGAATCCATCAAGGACAGCGTGCGCCGCGACGTCGCCCTGCGCTACCTCAGACAATCGAGCATGCCCCTGCTGCAGGTCGCCAGGATGCTGGGCTATGCCGAAACCTCCGCCCTGTCCCGCAGCTGCTATCGCTGGTTCTCGGCTTCGCCGCGCCAGCTCCGCGGCGGCACAGCAGACACCCAGGGCGACGACGAAAGCGTCTGAAGCCGGCGGCGCGCAGGCGCCTTTACAGCCACCCATCCCCGGGTAATAATCAACATCACTGTTGAATAATTACGTGTGCATCTGGCGAGGAGAATGCGCATGACTCCGGTCGATTCCACGACGCGGCCCAGAAGCACGGACCATGGACAGAAATCTGCAGGACGTTCGATCGCCGCGCAGCGCGGCATGCCTGCGCCTGTGGTCGCAAAACCCCAGGCGGACGATACCGGCACGGTGCGAACCGGCACCCTGGGCAGACTCCAGGAACTGGTGACGGCACTGGGCGGCGACGCGTCTGCGCTGCTGGGAAAGTCGCAGATCGACGCGGCCCTGCTGGCGGACGAGAACGGCGCCGTAGCCTACCGCAGCCTGGCGCAGGTGCTGGAACATGCAGCAGCCGAGTTGGCCTGCCCGGACTTCGGCATGCGGCTGGCCGCGGCGCAGGCCCGGCAGGGGGCCACCAAGGCCCTGGGCCCGATGGGCGTCGCCATGCGCCATGCGCCGACGCTGCGCGAGGCGCTCCAATATTTGGTCCATCACATGCACGCATGCAGCACGGCGACGCGGCTGTGCATGGAGAAACTGCCCGGCGACGGCCGGGTGTTCATGGCCTTCGAGATCGTCCCGGCCAACCCGGCGCAGCAGCGCCAGGCCGTGGAGCATGCCCTGGCGCTGACCCGGCATGTCGTTGACGCGATCAGCAAGGGCCAGGCGCGCGTATCGGAAGTCTGGTTCAGCCACGCTCCGCTCAACCCCACGTCGGTCTATCGCGCCAACTTCGGCGCTACGGCACGCTTCGGGCAAAGCATGAACGGCCTGTTCTTCGAAGAACGGGATCTGGACCTGCCGGTGCCGGAGCGCGACGCTCAGCTGCACGAGATCGCCACCAGCTATATCGAGCGACGCTTTCCCGGCGTCCCCATGCGCCTGAGCACGCGGGTGCGGATCATCATCACGCACCTGCTGGCGGACAGCAGCTGCAGCCATGAGCGCGTGGCAGCCAGGCTAGGCCTGCATCCGCGCACGCTGCAGCGCCGGCTGCGCGACGAGGGCGAATCCTTCGAGGGCATCAAGGACCAGGTTCGACGCGATGTCGCGCTGCGCCACCTCGGGCAGGCGAACATATCGCTGGTGAAGATGACGGAAATCCTCGGTTATTCCGAAACCTCGGTGCTGTCGCGCAGCTGTCTTCGCTGGTTTTCCGCATCGCCGCGCCAGTTGCGCAAGGGACAGCGGCGCAGCGCCGCCGATCCCGCGCCCTGCTCGCTCGGCTGAGTCATCTGCCCTGCCCTGTTCGAGTCGGCACGGGCCCGGAACCACATCGCTTCAAGGAGATCACCAGCATGTCGCAGCAGAGCGGGCGCTACGCCGCCGCCAAATCGCCGGGTCTTGCCGAAGGCTGGAGCCTGGAGCGCCTGACCCCGCCCAGCCGGCTGTTCGGCGCCAACGGCCTGCGCACCGGGCCCGATGGCCGCATCTACGTGGCGCAGGTGTCGGGCAGCCAGATCAGCGCGATCGATATCGCCAGCGGCCAGGTAGAGACCATCAGCGCCAAGGGCGGCGACATCATCGCCCCCGACGACCTGGCCTTCGACCCACAGGGCAATCTCTACGCTACCGAGGTCATGGACGGCCGCGTGAGTGTTCGCGGCCGCGATGGCCACACGCGCGTGCTGCGCGACGACCTGCCCTGCGCCAACGGCATCACGGTCCACCAGGGCCGCTTGTTCGTCGGCGAGTGCCGCATCGGCGGACGCCTGATGGAGCTCGATCTGGATGGCGGCGCACCACGGGTCATCCTGGCCGATGTGCCGATGCCCAATGCGATGGAAGTCGGCCCCGACGGCATGCTGTATTTCCCGGTGATGGGCGCCAACGAAATCTGGCGCGTCAATCCCGCCGGCGGTGCCGCCGAGAAGGTCGCTGGCGACCTCGGCGTGCCCGACGCCGTGAAGTTCGACGCCAGCGGCTGCATCGTCTCGACCCAGGTGCACAGCGGCGAAGTGCTGCGCATCGATCCGCGCAGCGGCGAGCGCACGGTGCTGGCCAAGCTCGATCCGGGCCTGGACAACCTGAGCTTCGTCGGCGAGCGGTTGTTCGTCTCGAACTTCAACGGCCAGATCACCGAAATTGCGGGCAACGGCGAAACCAGAAACCTGCTGCCCTGCGGCCTGAACGGGCCGCTGGACCTGGCGGTGGATGGCAGCGGCAATGTCTATGTCGCCGACGGCGCCAACCTGTTCCTGCTGCTGCCGGGTGGCCAGCTGAAAACCGTCGGCATGATGTTCAGCCAGGGCTTTCCGGGCTACATCCGCGGCCTTGCTGCAGTCGGAGATGGCGAACTCATCGTCGCCACCGCCGGCGGTCAGGTCTCGCGCTATCGCCCGGCGCAGAACGAAAGCGAAGTGCTGGCCCAGGGCTTCGACCAGCTCTATGGCCTGGCCGTCGCAGCCGACGGCAGCGTCGTGGTCGCGGAGCTGGGCACCGGACGGGTGCTGTCGATCCGCTCGGGCCAGGTCGAAGTCCTCGCCTCCGGCCTGCGCGATCCCGTTGGCGTCGCGCTGGACGCGGACGGCGCCTGTTTCGTCTCCGAGGCAGGCGCGGGTCGAGTGGTGAAGCTCGGCCGCTCCGGGGTCGAAACCGCGATCGATGGATTGCAGCGGCCGCAGGGCATCCTGCTGCGGGATGGCCTGCTGTACATCGTTGACGCCGGCACCCATGCGCTGATTGCCTTCGACCTGAAGACCAGGGAGCGCCGCATCATCGCCAGCGACCTGCCGATCGGTGCGCCGCCGGGCGTCACGCCGAAGCCCTTGCGTGGATTCCCGCCCTTCACGGGCCCGATGGGCCCGTTCGCCGGCATTGCCGCCGGCCCCGACGGCAGGCTCTATCTGTCGGCGGACGCCGACGGCAGCGTGCTGGTGCTCCGCCCGGCATAGCGTCACTCGCAGTTTCAGGGCTGCAACGAAAAGCCCCTCCTTGCCATGCGGCAAGGAGGGGCTTTTCATTGACGCAGACCCTCGGAATCAGCCCGTCATCACGGCGCTGCGGCGCCGAAGTTGTACCTCAGGCGCGCACCGATCATGCGGGGCGTGCCCAGGGCGCGCGATTCGTAGCCCAGCAGGTTGTAGGTGCCGCTGGTGTAGGTCACGTACTCCTCGTCCAGCACGTTGGTAGCAAAGGCGGTGAGGTCCACCGGCGAGCCCAGGATGCGGGTCCAGCCGAAGTTGAGGTTCAGCAGGTCGAACGCACTCAGCATGCCGAAGGGCCCCGAGCTGGTCGCGGCCGAGCGCTGCTCACCGATGTGGGAGTAGGTCGCGCCGACATTCATGTCACCCCATTCCGAGGGTACCGGCAGCTCCCACTGCAGCCCGAGGACATAGGTCTGCTTCGGTGCGTACGGCAGCTCGTCACCGACATCGGCAATCGGCGTCACCGACTGTCCGGCCAGCGGGCCGCCGGCATCGCCGACGCGACCGGTCAGGTCCTCCTGCTCCAGCAGCTCGGTGTCGAGGAAGGAGAAGGCCAGCATCAGCGACAGGCTGTCGAGGATCTGGAAATAGGCGTCGCCCTCGATGCCGGAGATGCGCGAGCTGCCGGCATTGACGATGGTGGTGGTCTGCGTCGAGGTCGGGGAGATGTAGCCGAGCTGCAGCTGCTGGTTGGTGAAATCGTTGTAGAACACCGCCAGGTTGAAGCGGCCCGGCACCGGGCCGCCGAACTGGGTCTTCAGGCCCAGCTCATAGGTGTCGACCTGTTCCGGCTCGAATGTGTCGACGCCCGGATCCGATGCCGGGATGACGCTGCCCTGGCGATAGCCGCGCAGGTACTTGGCGTAGATCATCTGGCCTTCGAAGGGCTTCCAGTCGACCTCGACCAGGCCGGTCGGGGCCTTGCTCTCGACTTCCGGCGTGACGATCTGGGTGGTCGGCGCCTGCGGCACGGCGAGGTTCCAGGTGTAGCGGGTCTTCTCGCCGTAGGCCTTGGTCTCGTCCCAGGTGTAGCGCAGGCCGGCGGTGAAGCTGACCGTGTCGGTGAGATGCCAGGTCGTCTGGCCGTAGACCGCCTGGTTCAGGTACTCGGTCTTGTAGGCCTGCACCAGGACGCCACCGACCACGCCGACCAGGGGGTCGTAGCAGTCGAAGCCGGAGGCGGGGCCTTCCAGGCTGGCCATGTTGCAGGACAGCAGGCCAGCGGAGTTGTTGCCGGAGAAACCATCTGGACGGCTGGTTTCGTAGTAGACGCCACCCTGCCAATCCAGCGCGCCCTCGAAGGACTGGCCCTGCAGCTGCAGTTCGGCGACGTAGGTTTCCTGGCTGGTGACCGGCCAGTCCGGGTTGGGCACCGAGACGCCGGTCTTGAACTCGCGGTTGGGGTTGGGATCGAGCGGGATGCCGCCCCCGCCGAGGCCGAGCAGCGTGAGCAGGGGTTGCAGCGCAGGCGGCAGGGCCAGAAGCGGCACGTTGTAGCGGAACTGGGTGCCGAAGATGTCCGAACCGTTCTCCGTGTGGAGGTGGGCGTAGGCCAGGATGTTCTTGAGCACGATGTCGTCGTTGACGTCCCAGGTCAGCGTGTTGATCAGACGCTTTTCCTTGATGTTGGTCATCGGGCTGGCGATGGTGCTGACCACATCGTAGAACTCGTTCTGTCCTGCGGCAGCCTGGCGGGACAGCTGATCCTGGCAGGCCGGCACATGCAGGGCACCGGCGAATTGCAGGAAGAAGCTGCCCTGCAGATAGTCGCCATTGCAGGCGTACAGCTGCGAGCTGTAGCCGGTGCTCTCGGAATCGATGTACGACAGGATGGTGTAGTTCTGGATGCTGTCGGTGACATCCCAGAGCGTGCTGAGGCGACCCGAGATGTAGTCGACGCTGCCAAGCTCGTCGGCACCGATCCTGGTGACGTTGTTCAGGTGGCCGTCGCGTTCGTTGCGGTCGATGCCGAGGCGGAACTTGAAGTCCTCGGACACCGGCACGTTGAGCACGCCCTGCTGACGCAGCATGCCCCATTCGCCGCCGGACAGCTCGACGTAGCCCTCGAACTCGTCCTTCGGGCGGTTCGGCACCAGCAGCACCGCGCCGCCCGTGGTGTTTCGTCCGAACAGCGTGCCCTGCGGCCCCTTCAGGACCTGCACGTTGGCAAGGTCGAACATCGCGCCGGGGCCGGCGCCGTCGCCGGAGGTCTGCGAGCTCTGGCCGCGCGGGGCCACGACTTCAGCCATGTAGGTGGCGACCGAGGCGGTGGTGCGCAGCTCCTGGGTGAAGCCGCGGATCGAGAAGGTGGCGTTGTCAGCACCGAAACGGTTGTTGGTCGACAGCGAGGGTGTCTGGGTGGCCAGGTCGGCGGAATTGACGATATTGGCGTTGGCCAGCTGCTTGCCGTCGAACACCGTGATCGAGATCGGCACGTCCTGCACGTTCTCTTCACGCCTCTGCGCCGTCACCAGGATTTCCTCGATGACCCTTACCCGGGGCTGCGGCTGGGGCGGCGGCGTGGCGGCGGGCTTGTCATCGGGCAGCGCGATGACGTCGAGCGGCGGCTCCGAGTCGACGGGCGCGGCAGCCGCAGGGGCGGCGGCATTCGCCGGCGCAACTGCCGGAGCGGCAGCCTTGTCCGGCGCGGCTGCCGGTGCTGCATCCTCAGCCGGCGCCGAGGTGAGGACCTCGTCGAGGACGGCATCGAGTTCCGGATCCGAAGCCTCCGGGGCCGGTGCAGGCGAGGCTTCCTGGGCCGGTGCAGCTTCCTGAGCTGGCGCGGTGTCCTGGGCCGGTGCTGCCTCCTGCGAGGCCTCGCCCTCCGCGACCTGCGCCTGAGGGGCAGCTGCCTCGTCGGCGGGCTGCGCCATTGCAGTGAAACAGACTCCGAGACCCAGCCCGGCGACCAGGCTCGTGGTCGTGGCAGCAATGACTTTCTTCACAAATCCCCTCCTCTCAGTGGACTGCCCGCTCGGGCACGCCACCCTTTTAGTACGATGACGCATGGCACCAGTCTGGCGATGCGCCCCTTTCATTTCTTGACCCGGCACGACATCGCACCAGTCTGGCGATGCGCCCGGTTCATTTTCTTGACCCGGCACGACAATGAAGCCCCGCGCAGCGACGCGACTGCGACTGCGGCTCGCCGGACTTCGGCGAGCCTTGACGAAAACGGGCCCGCCACGTGCGCCACACCCGGACGATCGTCCCTGGATGTGACGCACGCGGGCGGACCCGCAGCATCATGCCTGTATCAGGCGCCTCAGGTCAGTTCGACAATGCCACCGCCGAACGCCGAGACTTCGCCGGTCTGCGTGGTCGCCTGCTGCTTGATCTCCACCAGCTTCTTGCCGCCTTCCTCGAATTTGCGGATGACTTCGCCGTTGATGAACACGGTATCGCCTTCCGGATTGTGGCGACGAATCTGGCAGTGGCTGCTGCGCAGGAAACCCGCGTCGCCCTGCCAGTTGGTCATGTGGTGGGTCAGCCAGGAGCAACGCTCCGGGCCGTAGTCGTAGGCACCCGGCGTACCGACCTTGAGCGCGAACTCTTCTTCCCAATGCACGCGCTCCGGGCAGTCCGGAATGCCGAAGCGGTTCTTGATGCCCAGGCCCGGGTGCTTGTGGTGCTGCTGCCAGGCCAGCTTGTTGGCGCGGATGTAGAGGCCACCCCAGCCCTGCGCGTAGCAGATGAAGCCAGTGACGGTCATCGGACCCTTGACCATCGTCGGCAGCTTGTCGCCGACATTGACGTCCTTCCAGTAGCGCGGGGCGGCACCCTGCACCGGCTCCTTGGCGTAGAGCTCGAAGATCTTCGCCAGCTCTTCGTCGCTGTACTTCTTCAGCGCACGCGCCTTCACTTCCGTGTACTTGGTGCCCTGCTCGCGCGCGACGTCGCGGTCGGTGCGGAAGCACCAGCTGTCGGCCTCGGCAACGAAATCGCCGTGCTGGTTGTAGAACTTGACGGTGTAGATCTGCTGGAACGAGCGACCGGCAAACTTGGTCTGGTGCTCGATCAGGTCCTTGAGCTTGGCCTCGGTGCGGATCGTGTCGTTGCGCAGCACCGGCTTGTGCCACTGCCAGTTGGCACCCGCCCACATCGCATGGGTGCCGGACAGGCCGCCGACGTAGCCGGAAATGATGCGGCTGGTGGTGAACAGGAAGCTCGGCAGCGCGGTGATGCCACCGAAGCGCGTCTTGGCTGCGTACTCCGGATCGCACCACAGCGGGTTGTCGTCGCCGATGCCGTGGGCGTAGTGGCGGATCGCGTCGCGGGTCGCCTCGTAGTTCCAGGGCTCGACGGTATCGGTGATGACAACACCGATACGGGCGCGGAGTTCATCCAGGGCCCTGTCGGTGATTTTCGGAAACAGGTTGGCATCGTCGGACATGCAATTCTCCTTTGGGTATCAGCTTGAGGCAGCGGCGACGCTTTCGCGGTCGCGCAGTACTTTTCGGTTGACCTTTCCGGCCGGGGTCTTGGGGAGCTCATCGACGACAGCGATGACTCGCGGATATTCGTGCTGGCTGAGGCGCTCGCGGGTGAAGTCCTGCAGCTCGCGCACGAAGCCGTCGTCGCGCGGACGCGGGCTGACGACGAAGGCCTTGACCACCTGCCCGCGCAGCTGGTCCTTCACGCCGATCACGGCGGCTTCCTGGACATCGGGATGCTTGAGCAGGACGTTCTCGATCTCGACCGCGCTCATGGTCCAGCCGGCCGAGATGATCACGTCATCGGCGCGACCGCCGTGATAGAAGTGGCCATCCTCGTCGATCCAGCCCAGATCCTTGGTCGGCACCCACTGGCCGCGCCGCAGCAGCTTCAGCTCGCCGACCTGGCGCGGCGCGCAGGGCTTGCCGTTCGGGTCCTGGACTTCCACGGTCTGGCCGGGAATCGCCCTGCCGAGCGAGCCCGGCTTGACCTGGAAATCGGCAGCGCCGGGATAGTTCACCAGCACCACGCCGATCTCGGTGGTGCCATACATGCTGCAGACCGGGCGCCCGACCAGCTTCTCGGTGAACTCCAGCGTTGCCGTGTCGATCGGCTCGCCGGTATACGACAACTTCTGCAGGCGGAACCTGAACTGCTCCGCCGCGCCGGTCGCCTTCATCATGCGGTAGTGCGTGGCGGCGGCCGACAGGTTGGTGATGCCGTAGTCCTGCAACGCCTGCAACAGGCGCAGTGCCGCGAACTTGCCGGACATCGTGCCGGTGGTGACGCCCAGCGACAGCGGCGCCAGCGTGCCATGCCACATGCCATGGCCCCAGGCCGGCGAGGACGGGCAGAAGAAATCGTCGCCGGGACGTACGCCCGTGCCATACAGGGCGGCGAGCGCCAGCACGACGATCGAACGGTGGTTGTGCTTGACCGCGGCCGGCAGCTCGCGCGTGGTGCCTGAGGTGTACTGGTAGGCGGCGATGTCGTCGCCGGTCGTCGTGGTCTTGAAGGTATCCGGATAAGGCTTCAGCGCCTCGAACAGCGCGTCATCGGCAACGACGACGCGGGTGTTGGCGGCGGCGCGTGCCATCTCGGCCTTCTCGGGATTGGTGACGAGAATCGTCGGCTGGCAATCCGCAACACGCAGCTGCAACCCTTCGGGCCCGAACAGCGTGAACAGCGGCACGCTGATGGCACCGGTCTTCATGGCACCGAACAGGGCCATGTAGAAGGCCAGAGACGGGTCCAGCATGAAGGCGACACGGTCGCCCGGCTTCACGCCCTGCGCCAGCAGCCAGTGCGCGAAGCGGCTGGACCAGCGCGACAGCTCGTCGAAGCGGATGATTTCGTCGTGGCCGTCGGCATGCGCGACCCGGACCGCGATGCGCGCCGGATCGGCGGCGTGGCGGTCGACGCATTCATGCGCAATGTTGAAGGACTGCGGGTTGCCGTCGAACAGGGCCCAGACTGCCGGCATCGAGTAAAGCCGCTGTGCATCGGCGTAGCTCGTGTAGTCCGTCAGCTTGCTCATCCCGCTTCCCTTGCATTCGTCCACAGGCACTGCTGCGCCAATGCCATGCATGAAAACAGACAACACTGTTGTTGTCAATGTGCAACTGTTGTTTTATATATACAACAGTGAAGATGCGATTGATGAGCGCCGGGCAGCGTCACCCTCAGGGGGAGCCGAGTTGCTTTGATACCTGGGCCGCGCGCTCGTGCAGATCGCGGCCGATCCGGGCGATCGTCTGATCCTGCAACTGGCCACTGATGCCGACGACCACCAGGCAGTTGCTCAGCATGCGGTTCACGCCGAACACCGGCGCGGCGATGATGGTGACGCCGGCCATGTAGTTGCCCTGGTCGATGGCGTAACCCTGCTCCCGTGTCTCGGCCACCTGCGCCTCCCAGTCGGTGAGCGTCGGTGCGTTGTCCCAGCGCAGTTGCCGGAAGCGGCGACGCAGTTCGTCGCGCTCGTAGTCGCCGAAAGCCGCGATGCAACGGCCCGTCGCGCTAATGGTTGCCGGGAACCGGCTGCCAATCTGCGTATGCAGCTGGATCATGGTCTCCGAGCGCGCCATCGCCACCACGATCATGTGCTCGAGGCCGACGATCTGCACACCCATCGCGGTGAGGCCGTACTCGGCGGCGATGCGGTCCAGCGCCGGCTGCGCGATGTCGGCGAAGCGGTTGTGCCCCAGCCACTGGCGCGCCAGCGTCAGCACCCCGGCATTCAGCGAGTAGAGCTTGGTGGCGGGATCGACGCTGACGAGTTCCTCGACCACCAGCGTCCGCAGGATATGCAGGCAGGTACTGGGAATGATGCTGAGGGAGCGCGCGATGGCCTGCACGCCCTGAGGCTCGGAGGACCGGCCCAGCAGCCGGAGGATGGCTGCGGCACGGGAAACCGCCGGCACGGTGCTTTGCTCGAGCGCCGCATCGAGTGCCGCGGCATGCGGATTCTTCGCCGCGGGAGTCCTGGGTTTGGCCGCCATGTGTACGGGTTCTGGTGGATGACGTGAGCGCGGCAATGATACGGGCAATCCGTCACAGGAACAGATGCAGTCGGTGACCGTAGCCGCCGCGACGGCAATCGCGCTGCAGCAAGTTCATAATGTACAGCGTTGTTGACTACTATTGATGCGGCGAGTTAAGGTTCTTGTCGAAGCTGGAGGCGACTTTTGACCTGGTCGGAAGTCTGCCGCGTCAGTCCCACGAACCCGGTTGACCGCCACCCATGGACGCAAGCCCCCTGAAGTTCGACGACCGCATCGTCGTGGTATCCGGCGCCGCGGGCGGTGGTATCGGCACGACGCTGACGCGCATGCTCGCCGAGGCGGGCGCGACGGTCATCGGCGTCAGCCGCTCGCAGGCCAACCTCGACAAGTACCTCGCGCCGATGGCGGCACAGGGCCTGTCGGTCATCCCGCTGGCGGCGGACGCGTCCACCGACGAGGGCATCGCCGCAACGATGGACGTGGTGCGTCGCAGCAAAGGCCAGCTGCACGGACTGGTCAACGTTGCCGGCGGCGCCGCGCCGCCGACCTGGATGCACTCCACGCGCGTCAACCGCGCCGACTGGCGCGCACTGTTCGCCCAGAACCTCGAAACGATGTTCTTCATGAGCCAGGCGGTGGCCGCGGAACTGCGCGCGCAGGGACGTCCGGGCTCGATCGTCTCGCTGTCCTCGATCAGCGGCATGAATACCGCGCCCTTCCATATCGCCTACGGCACGGCCAAGGCCGCGCTGGTGGCGGCGACCCGCACGATGGCGGCCGAGCTGGCGCTGGACAATATCCGCGTCAATGCCGTCGCTCCCGGCCCGACCGAGACACCGGCCTCCGCTGCCTATATCGACAAGGACGAGGAGCGCGACCGCCGCGCCATCGCGATGGGCCGCCGCGGCCGCCCCGAGGAGCAGGCCAACGCGATCCTGTTCCTGCTGTCGGACCTGTCGAGCTACATCACCGGCCAGACCATCCTCGTCGACGGCGGCCTCAACCTGAAATGGACCCACCTGGGCGCCGACAACACTTCCCTCTTCCTCAAGGACGAGGGTTTCCGTGCGGCGATCAAGCGCTGAGGCGGGAACACATGAACAAGCCCGAAGCCGTCGATGAACTGAGCGCGCCGCTGACGATTGGCGCCGAGGCCTACACCTCGGAAGCCTACGCTCGCGCCGAGGGCGAGAAGCTGTGGCGCAAGGTCTGGCAGCAGGTCGGACGCATCGAGGAACTGCCCGAAATCGGCAGCTACCTGACCTACGAGATCCTCGACGACTCCATCATCGTCACCCGCACCGCGCCGGACCGTATCAAGGCCTACCACAACGTCTGCCCGCACCGCGGCCGCCGCCTGATCGACGTGCCGCAGGGTGCCAAGCAGGGCTGCGGCAAGAAGAAGACCATCGCCTGTGGCTTCCACGGCTGGTGCTTCAACCTCGAAGGCGAGAACACCCACATCCCGCACAAGGATGACTGGCAGGGCGCGCTGACGCCGGAGAACACCCGCCTGGGCGAGGTCCGCGTCGACACCTGGGGCGGCTGGATCTGGATCAACATGGATCCGGCCTGCGAACCGCTGCGCGACTACCTCGAGCCGGCGGCGTCGATGCTCGAACCCTTCGAACTGCAGAACATGCGCTATCGCTGGCGCAAGTGGGGCATCTTCGACTGCAACTGGAAGGTCGCGATGGAGGCCTTCAACGAGACCTACCACGTCCAGACCACGCACCCTGAATTCAACAAGTACGGCGAGTTCCGCGGCTGGGCACGCGCGCAGGGCAAGCACAGCAACATCGGCTACGAAGCGCCGAAGTCCATGGACCAGAACCAGGCCGGCAAGCTGCGCGTCGGCACCGGCGCCGATCCACGCCTGTCGACCGCGGAGATGCAGGTCTACACCTGGGAAAAGGCCAACACCAATACCACGCAGACGATGGTCAACGCCGCGAAGCGGCTGGCCGACGAACTGCCGGAAGGCACACCCGCCGGCGAAGTGCTGATGCACTGGCTCGCGTCAGCGCGCCGCGACGATGCCGCGCGCGGCGTGATCTGGCCGACCGTCGATGCCGCACATGTCGGCAAGAGCGGCACGGCCTGGCAGATCTTCCCCAATTTCCAGATCGGCCACGCCGTCAACAACGCGCTGTGCTACAGCGCGCGCCCCTACGGCAATGACCCCAACAAATGCATCTTCGAGGCCGCGGTCTACGAGCTCTTCCCCAAGGGCGAGGAACCGCAGACCGAGTGGGTGTTCTCGCTCGCCACCGAAGAGGCCTGGTGCTACGTGCTCGGGCAGGATTTCTCGAACATGGCCGCCGTGCAGCAGGGCATGAAATCCGCCGGCTTCCGCGGCACCAAGCCCAACCCGTACATGGAACGCAGCACCGTGAACCTGCACCGCAATCTGGCTGAATTCATGGGCACGGGCGCGCCCAAGCCGCTCAAGTAGTGCCTGCAAGACGACACAGAACAGAACATCTGGAGACCCGTAGATGAGCTTCAATACCAAAGACCTCACGCCGCGCATCGCGACTGAAATCCACGCCAGCAAGGAGGATCTGCTGAGCGGCAAGTACGCCTCGAAGATTCGCGAGCAGCTGGAGCAGCGCGGCGTGCTGGTGTTCCCGCAGGTGAATTTCAATGACGACGAGCAGGTCGCGTTCACCAATACGCTCGGCACCTTCGCGCCGGAGCACGACGGCGAGATCATCTACAAGGTCACGCTCGACACCAAGGTCAACGCCAAGGCCGACTACCTCAAGGGTTCCTGGTACTGGCATATCGACGGCACGATGAACAAGGTGCCGATCCTCGCCTCGATCCTGTCGGCCAAGGTGCTGTCGCCGACCGGCGGCGACACCGATTTCTGCAATACCTACGCCGCCTACGACGACCTGCCCGACGCGGACAAGGCCGAGCTCGAAACGCTGCGCGTAATGCACTCGGCCTGGAACACGCTGTTCTACTACGACCCGGAACCGGATCCGCGCCTGCTCGCCGGCATGCAGGCGATCGGCGACCAGGAACTGCCGCTGGTGTGGAAGCACCGGTCCGGCCGCAAGTCGCTGGTGATCGGTGCCACCGCTCGCCACGTCCTCAACATGGACGACAAGAAGAGCGCCCACCTGCTGGTGCGCCTGCGCGACTGGGCGACGCAGCCGCAGTTCTCGTACCGCCACAAGTGGACCGTCGGCGACACCGTGATCTGGGACAACACCGGCACGATGCACCGCGCCACGCCGTACGACCCGAATGCCGGCCGCCGCCTGCACCGTACCAAGCTGCAGGGCGAAGAGGCTTTCTCCTGAGGTCGCGCAGGGTGGGCATAGGCCGCCAGGCCGTGCCCACGCGGACGACGGACCGATGGTGGGCACGCTGTGCTCGCCTAAGGCGCCTACTTTTGGTTGCCCCACCCTACCTATTTGAAAGCGCTGAAGCGATGAGGAGCAGACGATGAGCGGCAGCAACAGCGCAGCAGCAGAATGGCGCAGCTACTGGTTTCTGCCGCTCATCGCCGCGCTGGGCTATGCGACGTCGGTCATCCACGTCTATGCGCTCGGCCCGTTCATCGAGCCTCTGCAGGCCGAATTCGGCTGGTCGCGCGCGCAGATCTCCTTCGGCCTGACGATCTCCAGCTTCATCAGCGCAGTGTTCTGCATTCCGCTCGGAATTCTTGTCGACCGTATCGGGCCGCGCCGCATCGGCCTGCTCGGTGTCGTGCTGATGACCGGCGCATTCGCACTGCTCGGCACGGCAACGGGCACGAAGGCCAACTGGGCGGTGCTGTGGACCGTGATCGCATTCTCGACGGTCGGCGTGCAGGCGACGGTCTGGACTGCCGCGGTCAACAGCCGCTTCGAGAAGTCGCGTGGCCTGGCACTGGCGATCACGCTGTCGGGCGCCTCACTCAGTGCGGCGCTGTTTCCGATGTTGGCGACCTGGCTGATCGGAACTTATGGCTGGCGCATGGGTTTCCACGGCATGGGCGGCCTGTGGATCCTGATCGTCTTCCCGTTCCTGCTGGTGTTCTTCCGCAGCGCGCGCGAAACAAGGAGCGCCATACCGAATCCCGAGCTGGCACGCGTGCACAGCGGCCTGAGCTTCGCTGAAGGCCTGCGCACGCCGGCGCTGTACAAGCTGCTGATGGCCGCCGGCCTGTTCTCGTTCACCGCGGTCGGCACGCTCGTGCATTTCGTGCCGATCCTGACCGGCGCCGGCTCGACACGACTGGAAGCTGCCGGCATCGCCGGCCTGATTGGCCTGTTCTCGATCATCGGCCGCCTCGGCACCGGCTTCCTGATCGACCGCTACCGCGCGCAGTACATCGGCGCCCTCGCCTTCACGCTGCCGGTATTGGGCCTGGGCCTGTTGCTGCTCGACGCGACGAACCCACTGCATCAGTCGCTGGCCGCTGCCTCCATCGGCCTGACCCTGGGCGCAGAGGTCGACGTCGTCGCCTATCTCGCCGCCAAGTTCTTCGGACTGAAGAACTTCGGCGCGCTGTACGGCGCGATGGTCATGGCGCTGTCGCTGGGCACGTCCTTCGGCCCGCTGACCGGCGGCGCGATCTTCGACGCGTACGGCAACTACGCGCCGTTCTTGCTGCTCAACATCGGCCTGATGAGCTTGAGCGCGCTCGCGCTGCTCAGCCTCGGCACTCCGCCTGTCCATGCCGAGCCCACGCCGGCCGCTGGCCAGCCGCAAACCATTTGAAACTCATGACTAGCTCAGCTATGAATTGCCAGCCGACGCAGACGCCCGGGGACATCGACATCCCCGCCCTGCGCGAGAAGTACCGCATCGAGCGCGAGAAGCGCTACAACAGCGAAGGCCAGAAGCAGTACCTGCGGCCCAAGAATGGTTCCGAGCAGCTTTCTGATCCCTACAAGGCGGTTGCGCCGCGCGCGCCGCTGATCGAGGAGATCGATGTCGCGGTGCTCGGCGGCGGCTTCACCGGCCTGCTCGCAGCGGTGCAGCTCAAGAAAGCCGGCGTCACCAGCTTCCGCAACATCGAGCAGGCCGGCGACTTCGGCGGCGTCTGGTACTGGAACCGTTACCCGGGCATCCAGTGCGACAATGAGTCGTACTGCTACCTGCCGCTGCTCGAGGAAACCGGCTTCATCCCGACCAAACGCTTTGCGGACGGCATCGAGATCCAGAACCATTGCGTGCGCATCGCCAAGCAGTTTGGTTTGTATGACGGCGCGCTGTTCCATACCCAAGTCCGGTCGCTGAACTGGGATGGATCGATCAAACGCTGGCATGTGAAGACCGATCGCGGCGACGACATCCGCGCGCGCTTCGTCATCATGGCCGGCGGCCCGCTGAACCGGCCGAAGCTGCCGGGCATTCCGGGCCTGCAGGACTTCAAGGGCAAGGTGTTCCATTCGGCGCGCTGGGACTACGACTACACCGGCGGCAGCTGGGAGAACCCGGTCCTCGACAAGCTCGCCGACAAGCGCGTTGCCATCGTCGGCACTGGCGCGACCGCGATCCAGATCGTTCCCTACCTCGGCAAGTACGCCAAGCAGGTGTACGTGCTGCAACGCACGCCACCCAGCGTCGACGCGCGGCCGAATCCGCCGACTGACGCGGCGTGGGCGAAGAGCCTGCAGCCGGGCTGGCAGAAGCAGCGCCAGGAGAATTTCCATCGCGGCGCGATGGAAGGCTTCCATCCGGGCGATCAGGACCTGGTCTGCGATTTCTGGACCGAGATCAACCGCAATGTCGCCGCGAAGCTCGCCGAGAAGGGCTGGCCCGCGATCGACCCGCAGACCTTCATGGCGATGCGCGAGGACGAGGACTATCACGTCATGGAGCGCTTCCGTCGCCGCATCGACGAGATCGTCCAGGACAAGGCGACCGCGGAGCTGCTGAAGCCCTGGTTCCGCTTCCACTGCAAGCGCCCGCTCTCCAGCGACAGCTACTACCCGACCTTCAATCAGCCGAACGTCCAGCTGATCGACGTCTCGGCGACGAAGGGCGTCGAGCGCCTGACCGAGCATGGCTTCGTCCAGGACGGTAAGGAGTATCCGATCGATCTGCTGATCTGCGCCAGCGGCTTCGAAGTCACCAGCGACCTCGATCAGCGCTGGGGCATCGACGAGATCAAGGGCCGCAACGGCCTCTCGCTGTACGACCACTGGGAAGACGGCTACAAGACCCTGCACGGCGTCGTCTCGCGCGGCTTCCCCAACCAGTTTTTCACCGGTTATATCCAGGGCGGCTTGTACGCGACGACGGTGGAGCAGTTCAACCGCCAGGGCCATCACATCGCACAGATCATCAGCGTGGCGCTGAAGCGCGGCATCAAGGCGCTGGAACCGACTCAGGAAGCGCAGGACGCCTGGGTCGCCACGATGGCACCGTCGACCGAATTCTCGAAGTACATGCAGAGCGAGTGTCCGCCAAGCTATCTGAACAACGAGTCCGGCAAGTTCCGCTACTACCTTGGCGAGTTCTACCTCGCCGGCTTCACCGCGTTCGAAAAGCTGTTGCAGGATTGGCGCGACAAGGGCGATCTCGAAGGCCTGGCCGTCGAGCAATGAACCCGGGCAATGCCAGGAGGATGTGATGACAAATACGTCTGGAACGAATTTGAGCGAGCACAGCGAGTCCGACAGGACGCGGCTCAAGGATGAGCCGCGCAATAAAACCAGCAATCTCACGATCGATGAACTGACCGAACCGTTGACCTATTCGACGGAGGCCTTCCTGTCGCGCGAGTACGCGCAACTCGAAGGCGACCGGCTGTGGGCAAAAGTCTGGCAGCACGCCGGCCGCGTCGAGGAGATTCCCGAGGTCGGCAACTTCATCACCTACAACGTCGGCACCGACTCGATCATCGTCATTCGAACCGGTGCCGACACGATCAAGGCCTATCACAACGTCTGCTCGCATCGCGGCCGCCAGCTGATCGACACGCCGCCGGAAAAGCACAGCGCCTGCGGCAAGCGCACGCAGTTCGTCTGCGGCTTTCACGGCTGGCGCTACGATCTGGACGGGCAGTGCACTTTCAAGCTCGACGAAGATGACTGGAAAGGCACGCTCACCGATGTGCGCACGCACCTGGGCGAGGTCAAGGTCGACACCTGGGGCGGCTGGCTGTTCATCAACATGGACCCGCAGGCCCAGCCGCTGCACGAATACCTCGACCCGGTCACTAAAACACTGGGGCCGTTTTCGCTCGACAGGATGCGTTACAAGTGGCGCCAGTGGGTGATCTTCGACTGCAACTGGAAGACTGCGATCGAAGCCTTCATGGAGCCCTATCACGTCGAGGGCACGCATACGCAGCTGCTCAAGTACGGCCAGTACTACGCCTACAGCAAGGCGCACAAACTGCACGGCGTCAGCGGCTTCGACGAGCGCGACCCGACGATGAAGATGAAGCAGAGCAGCTCGATCACGCGCGCCGGCAAGGGTGCGGATGCACGCGTCTCCACCTACGAGCTGCAGAACGAGATCTACACGACGGTCAACAATGCCAGCACGACCGAGACGCTGGTCAATGCCGCCAGGCGCCTCGTCGACGAATTGCCGGAAGGCACGCCACCGGCCGACGTCATCAAGCACTGGCTCGCGTCCGCCAAGGCCGACGACGCAGCGCGCGGCGTCGAGTGGCCGACGGTCACGCCGGAACAGATGGGCGAAGCCGGCCTGGCCTGGAGCGTGTTCCCCAACATGTCGATCCTGCACGGCATTACCTTCGCGCTGTGCTATCGCGCCCGCCCCTGGGGCGACGATCCGAACAAGTGCATCTTCGAGTCCTACGCGATCGAGCGTTATCCCGAAGGCCAGGCACCCAAGACCGAATGGGTCTATGCCGAAGCCGGCGCCGACAAGTGGGGCAAGGTGCTGTCGCAGGATTTCTCCAACATGGCAGCCGTCCAGCGCGGCATGAAGTCACGCGGCTTCCGCGGCACGCTGCCGAACCCGCACCAGGAACGCAAGGTCACGAATTTTCACCGCGTGCTCGCGGACTACATGCAGGCAGGCACGCCGAAGCTGATCAAGTAGCGCCCCGCGCTCCAAACCCATACATCACCAAGATCAACAGAGAACAGAAAAATGGCCGTCAAAGTCTACGAACGCATCCTCGAACTGCTTGAAGCCGAAGGAATCAACACCGTCTTCGGCATCCCGGATCCCAACTTCGTTCACCTGTTCGTCGCGGCCGAAAAGCGCGGCTGGAATGTGGTCACTCCGCACCACGAGCTCTCCGCCGGCTTCATGGCCGAAGGCTATGCCCGCATGACCGGCAGGCCGGCGCTGTGCATCGCCACTCTGGGTCCGGGCGTCGCCCTGGCCTCCGGCTCGATGATGACGTCGCTGGTCGAAAACACCCCGGTCATCTACCTCGGCGGCCAGCGCGCGCGCATCACCGAGCAGCGCGTCCGCCGCGGCCGCATCCAGTTCATCCAGCAGGAAGCGCTGTTCGAGAACTCGGTGAAGTGGAGCGCCAGCATCGAATACGCCGAGCAGACCGACGAAATCATTCGCCACGCGCTGCGCGTCTGCCAGTCCGGCACGCCGGGCCCGGTCTACATCGAGTATCCCTCGCACATCATCCAGCAGGATCTGGACGTCCCGCCGGCGCTGCCGCCGTCGTCCTACCGTCTGGTCGAACCGGGTGCGGATGGCAACATGGTGGCCAAGGCCGCCGAATTGATCAGGAACGCCGAGTGCCCGGTGCTGCTGGTCGGCCATGCGGTGCAATGCACCCGCGCCGGTCAGAAGGTCAAGGAACTGGCGCAGCTGATGGGCTGCCCGATCCTGCAGACCTCGGGCGGTACCGCCTTCATCGAAGGCGTCGAAGACCGCACCTTCCCCTATCTGTTCTCCACGGTGGGTGACGAAATCGTCGCCAAGTGCGACGTCGTCGTCGCCATCGGCACGGAGATCGGCGAGCCGATCCACTACGGCCGCAACTTCCTGTGGGCCGAGGGCAAGACGGATCGCAAGTGGATCTACGTTGAACTCGATCCTGAAGCGATCGGTCAGAACCGCCCGATCGACGTGCCGCTGGTCGGCGACCTGCGCACCGTCGTGCCGCAGCTCTCCGCGGCGCTGAAAGGCAGCCCGCGCAAGGAACACCCGGATCTGCAGCGCTGGATCAAGGAAGACAAGGAGCGCCTGCAGGAGCTGGCCCAGCAGGACTTCAAGACCGACAGCGGTCGCGTTCACACCGGCCAGTGGGTCGTCGAAGCCACCAAGGCCATGCCGAAGAACGCGATCCACGCGCGTGATGGCGGTTGCACGGTGGTCTTCACCTGGACCTACCTGCAGTCGAAGCCGCATGACGTGGTCTGGAACCAGAACTTCGGCTGCCTCGGCACCGGCCTCGGTTACGCCATCGGCGCCTCGATTGCCGACGGCCGCCAGCGCCCGGTCCTGCTGACCACCAGCGACTCGTCGTTCCTGTACCACATCGGCGACCTTGAAGTGGTTTCGCGCTTGAAGATTCCGCTCGTCGTCGTCGTGGCCGTCGACAACGCCTGGGGCCTCGAAGTCGGCGTCTACAAGCGCACCTTCGGCCATGGCAACAGCACCGAGCCGGGCGTGCACTGGAGCAAGGACGTGCGCTTCGACCAGATCGCCAAGGGCCTGGGCTGCGAGGGCGTTTACGTCGAAAAGGGTGAAGACCTCGGGGCCGCGGTGACCGCCGCATTTGCCAGCGGCAAGCCGACCGTCATCCACGTGCCGATCGACCCGGTCATCAACCACGGCGGCAACAAGAACCTGGATACCCCGAACTACGCGCGTTTCCGCACCTGGTACGCCGAAGGTCAGCAGTAAGTTCTGTAGTCCCCTCTCTCACACAAGGGGAGAGGGGAAATAAAAATATCAGGAGAGCGTTATGCGTGAGTATCTGAAGCTGTACATCGACGGGCAGTGGGTCAGCCCCAGCGAATCCAAAACAGCGGAAGTGATCAACCCGGCCACCGAACAGGTTTCCGGCCGCATCGCGCTCGGCAACGCAGCGGATGTCGACAAGGCGGTGCAAGCCGCGCGCAAGGCTTTTTCCAGCTGGTCGCAGACGAGCCGCAAGCAGCGCATCGAGCTGCTGGAAGCGATCCAGGCCGAGTACAACAAGCGCAAGGCCGACATCGGCGCGGCGATCACCGAGGAGATGGGCGCTCCGGCGGCGCTGGCCCAGGGATTCCATGTCGACCTCGGCGCTGGGCATCTGGCGACGGCGATCGAAATCCTCAAGGAGTTCAGGTTCGAGGAGCAGCGCGGTCCGACCTTGATCACCAAGGAAGCGATCGGCGTCTGCGCGCTGATCACACCGTGGAACTGGCCGATGAACCAGGTCGCGGTCAAGGTCTTCCCTGCGCTGGCGACCGGCAACACGATGGTGCTCAAGCCCCCTCAGCTCGCCTCGTACTCGGCGCAGATTTTTGCCGAAGTCATGCATGCGGCCGGCGTGCCCAAGGGCGTGTTCAACATGATCCATGGCAGCGGCTCGGTCGTCGGCACGGCGCTGTCGGTACATCCCGACGTGGACCTGGTGTCGATCACCGGCTCCGAGACGGTCGGCATCGAGATCGCAAAGAATGCCGCCAACACGGTCAAGCGCGTCTGCCAGGAACTCGGGGGCAAGAGCGCCTTCATCGTGCTGGATGACGCCAAGCTCGGCGAGAACGTTGCCGGTGCGACCGGCGGCATGATGGTCAACTCCGGCCAGACCTGCAGTGCCGGTTCACGCCTGCTGGTGCCGAAGGCGCGCATGGCCGAGGCGATCGAAGCCGCGCGCACGGCGGCTGCCGCGGTCACCGTCGGCGATCCGACCGGCAATGTCGCGATGGGGCCGGTGGTGTCGAAGAACCAGTTCAACGACATCCAGCGCTACATCGAGATCGGCGTGCAGGAAGGCGCGACGCTGGTCGCCGGCGGCCCCGGCCGTCCCGAGGGCCTGAGCAAGGGCTGGTTCGTGAAGCCCACGGTGTTCGCCAACGTGCGCAACGACATGAAGATCGCCCGCGAGGAAATCTTCGGGCCGGTACTCGTGATCATCGGCTACGACAGCATCGACCATGCCATCGAGATCGCCAACGACTCCGAGTTCGGCCTCGCCGGCTACGTCAACGGTGCTGATCCCGAAGCCTGCAATGCCGTGGCACGCCGTATGCGCACCGGCTGGATTTCGATCAACGGCGGCTTCGATTTCAACGCGCCCTTCGGCGGCATCAAGAAGAGCGGCAACGGGCGCGAATGGGGCGAGTACGGCTTCCACGAGTACCTCGAGACCCGTTCGCTGCTGGGCTTCGCGCCGGCACCGGCACAGTGACGGTTGGCCATCCAGGAGGAGCAGCATATGGCTGAACTCAGGTACGACAATCGCGTCGCCGTCATCACCGGCGCGGGCCGCGGCCTGGGCCGCGCGTATGCCCTGCTGCTCGCCTCGCGTGGCGCCAAGGTCGTGGTCAACGACCCGGGCGTCAGCCTCAAGGGTGACGGCACCGATGCCGACCCCGCGCAGGAAGTCGTCGATGAGATCAAGGCTGCGGGCGGCGAGGCGGTCGCCTGCAAGGACTCCGTGGCGACCTCCGCGGGCGGCCAGGCGATCATCCAGACGGCGCTGGACCATTTCGGCCGCATCGACATCCTGATCCACAACGCCGGCAACGTGCGGCGTGCGGCGCTGAAGGAGATGGGCGACGAGGACTTCAATGCGGTTCTCGACGTACACCTGCGCGGCGCCTTCCACGTGCTGCGTCCGGCCTTCGCCCTGATGTGCAAGGCCGGCTACGGCCGCATCGTGCTGACCTCCTCGGTCAGCGGCATCTACGGCAACCACAACGTCGCCAACTACGCGACGTCGAAGACCGGCATGATCGGACTGTGCAATGTCGCAGCGCTGGAAGGCGCGGCGGAGGGCGTGAAGTGCAACATCATCGCGCCCGGTGCCGTGACCCGCATGGCGGAGGGCCTGGACACCTCGGCCTACCCGCCGATGGGTCCCGAACTGGTCGCCCCCGTCGTCGGCTGGCTGTCGCACGAATCCTGCTCGGTCACCGGCGAGATTCTCAGCTCGATGGCCGGCCGCGTCTCCAAGATCTATATCGCCGAAACACCGGGCGTCTACCAGCCGTCGTGGACGGTCGAGCAGGTCGGCGAGCAGATCGCCGCCATCGGCGATCAGGCCCAGCCCTGGGTGTTCCCGCCGGTGCCGACGGGACAGATGGACCACATCCGCCGCAGCTTCGAGATGGCCCGGAAGGGCTGAGCTTTTAGCGCGCCTTGAAGTTACCCGGGCGGCGCTCCGCGACCGCCCGGATGCCTTCGGCAAAATCCTCGGTGCGCTGCAGCAGCAACTGTTGCTGATGCTCGTGCAGCAGCGTCGCGCGAACCTCATCCGCCAGCTTTCCGCGCAGGGTCGCGCGCGTCGCCAGCAGCGCCAGTGGCGCGTTCTCGGCGATCTCGCCGGCGAAGGCCAGCGCGCCCTCGAGGGCTAGCCCGGAGGCCGCCATGCGGTCGATCAAACCCCAGGGCGCCACTTCCTCGGCCGTATATCGCGCAGCGTTGAGAAACATCTGCGAAGCCCGCTGCGCACCGATCAACCGCGGCAGCGTGTGGGTCAGACCAAAGCCCGGGTGAAAGCCCAGCTTGGTGAAATTCGCCGCGAACCGCGCCTCGGGCGCGGCGACGCGGAAGTCCGCGGCCACCGCCAGCCCCAGTCCGGCGCCGATCGCCGCGCCCTGCACCGCCGCCACGACCGGCTTGCGGCAGGAGTAGATCCGGATGGCCTGGTCGTAGAACTCGCGCAGCGGGTCACTGCCCTGCGCGCCGAAGCCATTGGGTGACACCAGGTCCGCGCCGGCACAGAAGGACTTGCCCTCCGAGGCCAGCACGATCGCGCGAACCTCCGGATCCCGGTCCAGGCCCTCAAGGGCATCGGCCACGAGGCGCAACAGGCCCACGGTCGCGTAGTTGTGCGGGGGATTGCGGAACAGCAGCCGCGCCACATGTCCCTGGACCTGCACATCGAGATGTTCGTTCATCGCCTGCTCGTCATCGACAGGCCGCCATTGTAAGGCGCGCCTCGACGTGAACCTACCGCCCCTGCCACTCCGGCTTGCGCTTCTCCGCGAAGGCTTTCGGACCTTCCTGGGCGTCCTCGCTGCAATAGGTGTACTCGTGCGCCGCACGCGCGGCCTGCAGCGCAGCAGCGCGACCCATCTCGGTCGCCAGCATCACGGTCTCGCGTCCGGCCTTCACCGACAGCGGCGCGCCGTCGAGGACTTCCTTCGCCAGTTCGATCGCGGCATCCAGCAGCGCGGCAGGCTCGGCCAGCCGGTTGACCAGACCGATCTCGTAAGCGCGCTGCGCGGTTATGGGTTTCCCGGTGAGGATGATCTCCATCATGACCCGCTGCGGGATCATGTGGATCAGCGGCGCCGCCCAGGGCGAGCCACGGCCGACCTTGACCTCGGTGATCGCGAACTTGGCGGCCGTGCTGGCGACGCAGAGATCGCAAGCCTGCGCGATCATCCAGCCGCCGGCGAAGGCCACGCCGTTGACCGCGGCGATCGTCGGCTTCGACAGTTCGATGTTGTCGTAGGGCATCGGGAACATGTCGCGCGGCGGCACGCGCAACTGCCGCTCGACCATTTCCTTGAGATCGCCACCGGCGCAGAAGGCCTTGTCGCCGCTGCCGGTGAGGATCGCGACGCGCAGCGCCGGTTCGCGCTCGAAGCGCTCCCAGGCGGCGAACAGGCCCTCGCGAACCTCGCGGCTCAGCGCATTGCGCGTGTCCGGACGGTTGATCGTGATGATCGCGATGCCGTCTTCACGGGCATCGAACAGGATGGCGTCATTCATTTCAAAAAATCCTTAGCCACGGATTGACACGGATAAACACGGATCAAGAGCAAAAGCTTGCTCCGCACGAAACTCTTGCCTGAAGGCTCGGAACATCTTCTTTCCATCCGTGTTCATCCGTGTCCTTCCGTGGCAAAAAAACTTCTTCAGGCCTATCAGAATCCCCTGCTGCAGATCACGTGCGCCGCCCGATCCAGTTCTTCGCGGCAGTCCGGGTGCGCGATGGCGATCAGGCGGCGCGTGCGCTCGGCCAGCGTCTGCCCCTTGAGCTCGGCGGCACCGAACTCGGTGACGATGACATCGACGTCACTGCGCGCCGTCGTCACCGGACCGGACAGCGCCGGCACGATCTTGCTGAGGCTGCCGCCCTTGGCAGTGGCCGACAGCGCGATGATCGAGCGACCGCCCTTGCTGCGCGAACCGGCGCGCACGAAGTCCACCTGTCCGCCGGTGCCGCCGAGATAGGCGCTGCCGCTTTGCTCGGCGTTGACCTGGCCGGTGAGATCGACCTCCAGCGCGGAGTTGATCGTCACCAGTCGCTCCAGCCGCGCCAGCACCGCCGCGTCATGTGTGTACGAGGTCGCACACATGCGGATCTTCGGATTGCGGTGCGCCCAATCGTAGAGGCGCTTCGTCCCAATCAGCGCGCCGTTGACCGACACGCCGGTGTCGATCGCCTTGCGGGCATTGGTGACCACGCCGGCCTCGACCAGGTCGACCAGGCCGTCGCCGAGCATGCCGGAGTGCACGCCGAGATCGCGGCGATCGCCCAGCAGGCGCAGGATCGCGTCGGGCACTGCACCGACACCGGTCTGCAGCACCGCGCCATCACCGATGTAGGCGGCGGCGTACTTCGCGATGGCTTCGTCGGTCTCGCCGATCTTCGCTGCGGGCACCTGCACCGGCATGCGCGAGACCTGCACCGCGCAGCTGATGCGCGAGGCCGGCAGCAGTTCGCCGTAGGTGTAGGGCACCTGCTCGTTGACCTCGGCAATCACCACCCGCGCCCTGGCGACGGCGGCCTGCACGTGATCGCTGATCAAGCCGAAGCTGTGGTTGCCATCGGCATCTGCCGGGCTGACCTGCACGAAGGCGACGTCGCAGCCGATGATGCCCTGCTCGATCATCGGCCCGACCTGGCTGACATGGCAGGGCACGATACCCAGCTTGCCGGCGGCGGTGAGCGTGCGCAGCGTACCGATCGCGCCCATGCTCGACAGCGAGAATTTACTCGCCGCCTCGGGCGTCAGCAGGCTGGAGAAACTGGTGGCGGCGAAGGCGGACAGCGAGCCAATGCCCTCGGCCTGCGCGATCAGCGCTTCGACCAGGGTCTGTGGCTCACCGCAGGCCTGGCCCCAGACGATGCGGTCGCCGGCCTTGAGGAATTTTCCGAGATCAAGCCCTGCGGCGTCTGTCGTAACCGTCATGCGCGACCCGCGAGCCTGAGCAATTGCTGCGCGCGCGCCAGGTAGGGCCGATCGAGCATTCCGCCCTTGTAGCCGATCGTGCCGAGGCCGGGATTGGCGGCAAACAGGTCGACGATCTCCTGTGCCTGCGCGATCTCTTCCTCGCTGGGCTGGAAGGCCGTGTTGATCACCTCGACCTGCGCCGGGTGGATCGCCAGCATGCCGCGGAAGCCGGCGCGGCGGCATTGCGTGGCGCGCTTGCGCAGACCCTCGAGATCGCGGAAGTCACCCTGGATCGTGTCGATGGCGGCGACACGCGCCGCGGCGGCACCGACCAGACAGAGGCTGCGCGCCAACTCGTAGGTGAAACCGTAGCTGCCGTCGGCATTCTTGTTCTCGCTCGCGCCGAGATCGTCCGCGAGATCCTCGGCGCCCCAGGTCATCGCGACCAGGCGCGGCGCACCGATGTAGCTGCCGGTCGTGAGCATGCCCTCGGCGGTCTCGGTGACCAGCGGGAAGACCTTGGTGCTGCCCAGCTCGATGCCGTTGGCGACCTCGAGTGCGGAGAGGTAGTGATCCAGCACGACGAGGTCGGCACCGCCGCGCGTCTTCGGCACCATGATGCCGCCGGGACGCCCCGGCATCACCGCCGCCAGGTCGGCCAGCGCATGCGGGCCGTCCAACGGATTGATGCGCACCCACAGGCGCGAGCGGTCCACCGGCTGCGACTGCAGGAAGGCGAGCACCAGGGCTCGTGCCTTCGGCTTCTCCGCTTCCGCCACCGCATCCTCCAGGTCGAAGAGTGCGACGTCGGCCGCGCTGGCGGCCGCCTTCTCCATCTTCTTCTCGCTGTCGCCCGGCGCGAACAGCCAGGAGCGGGCGCTGAAGACTGCGGAATTCGGCATATCAAACCCTCGGATTTTGATGGAAGAGTCCCTCGGACAATCGAGGCTCTTCGAGCCCCGCTTGTCCCGGGATAAGTGCCCGTAAGCTCGCTACGCGAGCAACGGGCACTAATAAGATTTCGGGAGTTCCAGCACCTTCTCGGCGAGGAAGTTCAGGATCATGTGCGGGCTGACCGGCGCAGTGCGCGGGATCAGCACCTCTCGCAGCAGGCGCTCGATGTGGTACTCCTGCGCATAGCCCATGCCGCCCAGCGTCAGCATCGCGGTATGGCAGGCCTCGAAGGCGAACTCGCCGGCGAGGTACTTGCCGGTGTTGGCTTCGACACCGCAGTCCATGCCCTTGTCGAACAGCGTCGCGGCCTTCATCACCATCAGGTTCGCGGCTTCCAGCTGCGCCCAGCACTTGGCCAGCGGATGCTGGATGCCCTGGTTCATGCCGATCGGACGGCCGAACACGATGCGCTCGCGGGCGTAGCGCGCGGCGCGGGCGATCGCGGCGCGACCGATGCCGATCGCCTCGGCGGCGACCAGCACGCGCTCGGGATTGAGGCCGTGCAGCAGGATCTTGAAGCCCTGCCCCTCTGCGCCGATGCGATCCTCTTCCGGCACCCACAGGTCGGTGATGAACAGCATGTTCGAGTCGACCGCATGACGGCCCATCTTGTGGATCAGGCGCACGTCGATCTTCGCGCGGTCGAGGTCCGTGTAGAACAGCGACAGGCCCTCGGTCTTGCGCTTGACCTCCTCCAGCGGCGTGGTGCGCGCCAGCAGCAGCATCTTGTTGGCGATCTGGGCGGTGGAGATCCAGATCTTCTCGCCGTTCACGAGGTAGCCACCGTCGCGCCGGTCGGCGCGGGTCTTGATCTCGGTGGTGTTGAGGCCGGCGTTGGGCT
>DATILC010000396.1:0-9885 GCA_035476855.1 Solimonas sp.
GCCGCAGCCGCATCGTGCCCGGCGAACCGTTCTTCCGCATGCGCGAGGCCGAGGGCCCGGCCAACAGCGAAACCCATATCGAACTGCTGGAAACCCGCGGCGAGCTGGCCCTGTATCGGCTGCGCCCGGTCACCGGTCGCAAACACCAGCTGCGGGTACACCTGGCCGCCCTCGGCGCGGCGATCGTCAACGACCCGTTCTACCCGCAGTTGTTGCCGGAAGCAGAGGACGACTATTCGCGGCCGTTGCAGCTGCTGGCGCGCGCAATCGGCTTCCGTGACCCCCTGAACGGCGACGAACGGTTTTTCGAGAGCCGGCTAAGGCTTTGATTCCATGAAGCGAACAGCCGCTCATCCGGGACCCCCCAATTGAGGCTTGTCAGCGCCTGGACAGCCGGTTCTAATGGGGACCAGTGGAGGGCCTTCCGAGGCCGGATGCATAGGAAAGCCCGAGACACAGCGGGTGGTAACAGCGGGGATTCGTGAACACGCCAAACAAGGACGCAAGGCGCTTTGCGGCGGAGTTGCGCGAGCTGTTGCTCGACCGGCTTGGTGCCTCATTGCAGTCAATGTTGAGCAGCGCCGACGCGCTGCTGTTCGACCTTGCGCGCGATGGCCAGATCAAGCGCCAGCGCGCCTTCCTCGACGCGCGCCACCTGCTGCGCAGCGATCACTTCCGTGAGCATCTTGCGCGCAATTTCAGCCGCGCCCTCGCACATCGCTTCGAACTGCCCGCGACGCCGGCAGCCCAGGAACCCGAAAGCGAGGACGACCTCAGCCTGCAGGGCAACGACGAGGTCGAGGAATTCGTCCAGATCGTCGATGCTGCCAACCGTGCGCAGGGCACCTATGCCCGCACGCTGCAGCAGCTGGCCAGCCGCACCGAGTCGCTGGTCGCACAGAATCCGGGCCTGCGCGATGCGGCCTGCATGTCTCCGCGAACCTTCCTCGAAGCCTTCAGCGACGGCCTCAAGGAACTGGGCACCCCGACCGACGCACGCGTCGCGCTCGGCAAGCTGTTCGAGCGCGCGGTCCTGCCGAAGCTGCAGCCGCTGTACGCCGAGGCCATGGCCTTGTGCGATCGCCATCACCTGCCGGCGGCCGCCAAACCGACTGCGCGCGTACAGCCCTCGCCTGCCCAGCCCCCTGCGGCGCTCGATGCGCTGACCGCCGGCTTGCTGCAGCGCGTGCAGGAAGGCCGTGCTCCGCGCATCGCCGGCGACCAGCCGCAATCGACTTTCCTGCCTGGCTTCGGCCCCACGTTCACCGATACCGACCTGGCATCGGAACTGATCCGTGCCACGCGCGGCGAGGCCCTCCCCGACTTCGGCGCTCCGCAGCTGCAGGCCATGCAGCAGCGCGCCGGCCTGGTGGGCCGCATGTTCAACCAGATCCTGTCGGACTCGCAGATTCCGGCCTCTTTGGCCAGCGTGGTCGAGGCGTTCCGCTTCCCGGCCATCAAGTCGGCGCTGGCCGACCCTGGCTTCTTCAGCGACAGCCGCCACCCGGTGCGCGGCCTGATCAACGACATGGCCGCCATGGCCGCCGGCACCCGCCTGGGCGGCTCCGACGCGATCCCGCGTTTCGAGGCATGGGCAAAGCGCGTACTGGCCCAAGCCGAACTGGATGCGCAGAGCGTGCGCGAACGCGCGCGCAGCGCCAACCCGCTGCCGGAAACCGCGGTCGATCACTTCATGCAGGAGCAGGCCCGCCAGGGCACTTCGCGTCGCGAAGCACTGCTGCAGAAGGCGCGTTCGGCGGTGGACCAGGAACTGGAAATGAACACCGTCGCCATGCAGCTTCCTGCAACGGTGGTGCCGCTGCTGCGCACCGGCTGGCGGCCGATGATGGCCAGCCACCTGCTGCGCCATGGACCTGAAAGCCAGGTCTACCGCTCCGGCATGGAACTGCTGCACCGCGTGCTCTATGCCCTGAGCCCCGATTCTCCCAACGCCCGCACCCCGGCCGAACGTGCCGCACTGCGCCGCGACCTGATGGAGGCCCTCGGCGGCGTCGGCATGCTGCCCGAGCGCGCGCAAAGCCTGATCCAGGGTCTGGACCAGGCGCTGGATTCCTTCGAGACCCGCGACGTGCCGGGCATCGGCGCAGCGCAGTCGGTGCCGGCGAAGGCTGCCCCCGCGGAAAATCCGAAGGTCCGCACCATTTCGCAGCCGCTGGCCACAGCGCCAGCGGCGGTCGTTCCCGCCAGCAAGGCCGCTCCCCTCCCGACGCCGGTCCAGACCGTCGCCGAACACCCCGCGCCGGCGGCGAAGCCCGCAGCAGCGGCCGTGGTCAAGGCCAAGACAAAGGCGAAGGCGTCGGAACCGGCCGCAGCATCGATCCCGGCTCCCGCCGAAGCCGCGACGACGCCCGCCAGGAACCCGGTCGAAGCCTCCGTGGCAACGGTCGCCGAGCCGGCAGCGCCCGCCGTCGCTGCAGCGCCGCCTGCCCCGCCCGCAAAACCCGTGGTGGCGGTCGTGGCCGAGGCAAAGGCGCCGGAACCCGTGGTGCTTGCGGCAGCGGCCCCGGCCGAACCGCCTGTGGTCGCAGTCGCCGAAGTGGTGACGACCCTGGTCGTGGCCGCACAGCCCGCAGCGGCTGAGGCCGTCGCGGAAAAGACTGCCGAACCCGTGGTGGTCGCAGCACCGACCCCGGTTGCAGCCGAAGCCGTCGCAGCCGTCGCCGCAAAGCCGGTGGAGGCCGCTGCAACGCCTGCCACCGCCACCACGGCGATACCGCCGGCCTTCGCCACCGCACTGGCGGCCCTGCCGCCGGCATCCGTCGCACACGACGAGACCGTGGTCCTGGCCCGCGAGCCGGTGCAGGCGAGCGTTGCCGAAACCCCGGCCAGCCCCGTTGCTGAAACCGCAACCACCCCTGTCGCCGAAGCAGCAGAAGCTCCGGCCGCTGCTGCCGTGGTCTGCCTGCCGATAGAACTGCCGACGCCGCAGCGCCTGCTCGAGCAGTTGCTCAAGGTCGGCAGCTGGTTCCGCATCTACGATCGCCAGACCCAGGGCACGCGCTGGCTCAAGCTGCAGTCCTGGTTCCCGCAGGTACAGCGGGCCAGCTTCGCCGAGTTCGACGGCCACAACGTGCTGACGATCCATGCACGCGACCTGCTGGAAGACCTGCTCGCCGGCCGCTCCGAGCCGATCGACATTCCGCCGCAGACCGTGCTGATCCTGCACGCCCTGCGCCAGCGCCACACCGAACAGGGGCCGGATCAGGGCAACGCCGGCGCGATGGTGGCCTGAGCGCCCCGCTCGCCTTCAGCAAGCCCGTCAGCTCAGTCCGACAGGTAGCCCACGCCCGTCAGCTCCTCCGACAGCGTCCATAGCTGCGTCGCCACCAGTTTGTCCTGCGCCGCACGGCTGGTACGGCACAAGCCCGGTGGTCCCTGCACTTGCTGGAAGCCGCGTGGCCCGTAGAACTGGCCGTTGCTGACATCCGCCGCCGTCGCCGCGCGCAGCGTCGGCCAGGCGCCGGCATCCGCCGGCTGCGAGAACACCGCGTTGCCAAGCTTCATCGCCAGCCTGCCGAAACCCGAATTCTCCATCGCCGGGCCGGCGAACTGCAGGTTGGTGGCGGCGTAGCCAGGATGCGCGGCGAGGCTCAGCACACCCTGCCCGGCCTTCTGCAGGCGCCGCCCCAGCTCCAGCGCGAACATCAGGTTGGCCAGCTTGCTCTGCGCGTAGGCTGGCCACTTCGAATAGCCGCGCTGCCAGTTGAGATCGTCCAGACGGATGCGTCCGAGGTGATGCGCCAGGCTGCTGACGGTCACCACGCGGGCTCCCGGCGTCGCCTGCAACAGCGGCAGCAACAACCCGGTCAGCGCGAAATGGCCGAGATGATTGGTACCGAACTGCATCTCGAAGCCTTCGCGCGTGCGCCGCAAGGGCAACGCCATCACGCCGGCGTTGTTGCACAGCAGGTCGAGGCGCGACTCGCGCTGTTGCAGCTCCTGCGCAAACTCGCGCACCGAGCCGAGATCAGACAGGTCCAGCGCCTCGAACTGCAGCTGCGCCGTCGGCTGCTGTTGACGGATCTGCTGCATCGCTGTCGCCGCCTTGCCGGCGTCGCGACAGGCCAGGACCACGCGCGCGCCCTTGCCCGCCAGCGCCGTGGCCGTGTGCAGGCCGAGGCCGCTGTTGGCGCCGGTGACGACGGCAAGCCTGCCGTCGAGCCGGGGAATATCGTCCAGTGTCCAGTGCGCCATGACGCTCAGACGCGCTTCAGGCCCATGCTGATCGCCTGCTTCAGCACCAGCCGGACCAGCGTGCCGACGATCGGCAGCGACGAATCGAACTGGATGTCCCATTGCACCTGCGAACCCTGGGCGGTCTTGCTGAAGCTCAGCTCGCCGCTGTGGTTCCTGATCGGCGCGCCGCCCTTGGTGATCTTGTAGCGGATGGTCTTGTTGGCGGTGAGCGCGGTGACGGTCTCCTCGATGACCAGCGGCCCCATGCCGATGCGACGCACCGAGCCGACGCCGTTGACGTCACCCTTGGCGGCGTCCTTGATGCGCTTCACCGGCGCGCCCAGCACCTTGCCCAGGTTGTTGTGGTCGGCCAGCGCCGCGAACACTTCCTCGACCGGCTTGTTGTACTCGCGCACGATGTGGATCTGTTGCTCTGCCATTGCAATGCTCCTGAATATTGATCCGGCCACAATCAACTTGAACTTGATACCGGCACCGTGGCAGGGGTGGCCGGATCAATAACAAACCGTGCTCTGTGGTTATTGAGGCGGCCACCGCGCCCTTGTCAAAGAGCACCGACGTCGAAAAATCCGGCTCTCTTCATTCAAGTACATTGAGGCCGCCTCAATAACGAAGAAGTCCGGCGCCGATCATAGCGATGCGGCGCGCACGATGGGATGAAAACCCGGTTTACCGGCGGCGGGTCCGAACCTCGACCACGCGGACCAGTTCTGCGCCCGGCCCGGCCGCCGCAGGCGACAGCAACTGCCGCGGGTCATGCAGCTGCGCGCCGGGCAGGCCGGCGGCCTGCAAAGCCGCCTCTGCCTCTGCCGCCGCATCGAAATGCAGGTGCACGCGGCCGCGCACGAAACCGGACAGCACTGCGGAGAAGGCCTGGGTGGCCACCGAGCGGTTCGCCTCGCCCAGATGCAGGTCGGACAGGTACAGGCCCTGCGGAAACTGCCCCAGCACGCCGGCGAAACGCCGCCACATGCCCTCGACGGCAGCGCGGTCGAAGTAGTTGAGCAAGCCCTCGGTGACGATCGCCAGGCCCTGGGTCGGATCGAGCTTGGTGGCCAGCGCCGCCAGCGACTGCGGCCCCTCATCGGCCAGCGCATCCAGCGTCGCCACGCGATGGCCCGGACTCAGCAGGCCGCCGCGTTCCAGACGCCGCAGCTTGTGCTCGGCCATCTTCGGCAGGTCGGCCTCGATGTAGCGCAGGCGCGCGCCATGGCGGCGCTTGAAGTCCCAGCCGCGCGGCGACAGGCCGGCAGCGATCTCGATCACCTGCGTCACCCGCCCCTCTTCGATCGCCGCATCGAGCAGCTGGTCCATCGCGCGATGCCGCGCCAGCAGGAAGCCCGGCAACGTCGGCCTGCCGGTGGCGCGGAACAGGGCGTTCAGCGGCCGCAGCCCGTCGTAGAGCCAGCGTCCGATCGGCGTTACCAGTGCCGGATGGGACAGGCCGTGATCGAACCAGGTGTAGCCGGTGTAATGGGCAGTCGGGCTGATCGCCGCAGAGGTGCGTGTCATGAAGATCCGTTGATGAAAGTGTGAGCTGGTCAGGCAGCGCCGGCCAGCGCCGGGCGATCGAGCAACTGCGCCAGCCGCCGCATCGCCACAGCCTGCGCGGCGCGGCCATCGACCTGGTCTGGATGGAAATCGCGACGGTAATAGGAACGGTAGCGCGGGCCGAGCTTGCCGACCCACTTGCGGAAGTGGCGCAGCCCCTTGAACACGCCGCGCGCACCGAGCTTGGCGCCGGAGGCGCGGTACAGGCGGATGAAATGCAGCGTGCTGAACAGCGAGAACTCCAGTGTCGTCACCGCCATCTGGCTGACGCGGATCCAGTAATCGTCGACCTGGTCCTGGTAGACGTCGAAGGCTACCGACTTGTGCTCGCTCTCCTCGATTGCATGCCACAGCCACAACGCCAGCACGCGGTCATCCATGCCTTCGAGGAACTCGGGATTGTCCAGCACCAGTTCCGCCAGCATCGCGGTGAAATGCTCCAGCGCGCAGGTCATCGCCAGGCGGCGCTCGCGCGACATGTAGCGGTCGCGCAGGCCGAGGCCGCGCTGCACGAAGGCCTCGACCTTGTCGGTGGGAAGGCCGCGGCCGCGCATGAAGGCGTTGAGCGCGGTGTGCTCGTTGCCGTGGTGCGCCTCCTGGCCGATGAAGCCGCGCACCTGCTGCTTCAGCTGCGGATCGCCGATGCCGTCCTGCCAGGCACGCACCGCGCGGATGAAGAAGCGCTCGCCTTCCGGGAAGGTGCAGGACTGCGCCGTCATCACCAGTGTCTTGACCACGTCGCCGCCGAACCACCAGGTCGGGATCGACTCGTCGAACTCGAAATCCATGCGCCGCGGCGTGATGACCGCTTCGTTGCGTTCTGCCTTGCCCATCGCTGCTCCTCCGCTGGCTGCCACCAACTTTAGCTGAAGCGATAATCTTCCAGCGGGAAGTGCCCTGCATGGTGCAGGCCGCTGAGCGTGGAGGTCGGCCGCAGCAGCGTCGCCTCGCCATGCGGGTTGAAGTAGTAGCTGCGCGAGGTCGCGCAGTTGCCGTTGACGAACACCGAGTTCTGCAAGCGCTGGCGCATGTCGGCGACGAAGCTGTCGTTGGCCGCCTGCGACACCTCGAACACCTGCGCCTGCTGGCGACGCATCTCGCCGATCAGGCGCGCGATGTGCTTCATCTGCCCCTCGATCGTGGTGAAGAACGACAGGCCGTTATAGGCGTAGGGGCTGTTGAGGCTGAACAGGTTCGGAAAGCCCGGGATGGCGATGCCCTCGTAGGACTGGAAGTGAGTCTCGCGCCACCAGGCACCGAGATCCTTGCCCTCGCGGCCGACGATGCGGATCGCCGGGAAGTTTTCCTCCCAGAGGCTGAAGCCGGTGGCGAGGATCAGCGTGTCGATGGGCCGGCGGCGGCCGGCGGCGGTGACGATCGCATCCGGCTCGATGCGCTGGATGCCGTCGGTCACCAACTCGACGTTGGGCCGGTTGAAGCTCGGGTAGTAGGTGTTGGAGAAGGTCGGGCGCTTGCAGCCGAAGCTGTAGTCGGGCGTGAGCTTCTCGCGCAGCGCCGGGTCCTTTACCTGTCGCGCGATGTGCTTCCTGCAGACCTGTTCCATCGTCCGCGTCAGCTGCGGCAGGTACTTGTTGTACAGCACGCCGGTGACCATGATCGCCTCCAGCACGCTGGAGCTGACCATGCGCGCCGAGCGCTGCGTCGCCGGCAGCATCGCGAACAGCCGGCGCAGCGCCATCGGGATCGCACCATCGAACTTCGGCGTCACCCAGATCGCGGTGCGCTGGTAGACGTCGAGCTGCTTGAGCTGCGGCGCAATCTTCGGGATCAGCTGCACCGCGGTGGCGCCGGTGCCGATCACCGCCGCGCGCTTGCCGGCGAGCTCGTAGTCGTGGTCCCAGGCAGCCGTGTGGATGACCTTGCCCTTGAAGGACTCGATGCCGGGGATGTCCGGCTTCTTCGGCTGCGACAGGAAGCCCGTCGCGGTCAGCAGGAAGCGCGTGCGCAGCGGCTTGCCGCCGGCGACCTGCACGGTCCAGGTCTGGCTGGCCTCGTCGAACACCGCCTGCTCGACCGTGGTGTTGAAGCGCATGTGGCGGCGCAGGTCGTACTTGTCGGCGACGTGTTCCGCGTACTTCTTCAGCTCCGGACCGGGCGCATAGAGCCGCGACCACGCCGAGTTCGGCTCGAAGGAATAGGAGTAGGTGAAGGACGGGATATCGACCGCCAGGCCCGGGTAGGTATTGACGTGCCAGGTGCCGCCGAGATCGTCGTTGCGGTCCAGCAGCAGCAGCGAGTCGATGCCGAGGCGCTTGAGTTCGATCGCCGCGCCCATGCCGCCGAAGCCGGTGCCGATGACAATCGCCTCGTAGTCGGGGCGGAGAGATACCTTCTGTTCAGGCATGGTGTGTTCCGGAATCGTTCGAAAGAATTTTTGCCACGGATTTACACGGATGAACACGGATAGGAAATCCGTGTGTTCCGTGTCAATCCGTGGCAAAGGCTTTTGACTTTTGACATGACTAGGCCAGCGCGGCGCGCACGGCGCCCTCACTGCTGCGGGTGGCGACATCGAAAACACGTCGACGACGACGGTGATCCATCATGTTGTAGCCGATCGCCTGCAGGTCCTCGGGGCCCGGCTCCAGCCGGATCACGCGGATGCCGGCAGCACGCAACTGCGCGATCTCGCGGTCGAGGACGGCAGTCATGTGACGGCGCACGCGGCGCTCGATGCGGCTCAGCGGCGACCAGGGCCGATCGACCTGCGTCGAGGCCATCGGCGCCATCACGATCGCCTCGGTGATGCCGCGGCCGAGCAGCAGGTCGGCCGAGGTCGGCGAGGCGATGCCGCCGTCGAGGTAGCTGCGGCCCTGCCAGGCCACCGGCGGACACCAGCCCGGCACGCCATAGGAGGCGCAGACCGCGAGGCTCAGCGGGATCTGCGGCGCATCCTCGCGGCCGAAGGCGACGCGCTCGCCGCTGGCCACGTCGACGCCGATGATCCAGGTCGCCGGATGCGGCGCCCATTGGCCCGCCGGCACGACGCTGTCGACCAGCTTCACGAACGGCCGCATGTCGGCCCTGCCGCGCGGCAGCAGGCCGGTGGCTGCAGTGAAAGCGGAAATCTCGCGGCGCAGGCCCAGGCGTGCCAGCGGCAGTCCCGGCCATTGCGCGGCGGGTAGCGGCGGCAGCACGCCGCCGGTGTCGCGGTCATGGTTCCAGACGCAGTCAGGTGCCTCGCCGCGCTGGCTCGCCACCAGCCGCTCGACCGGGACGCCGGCGCCCAGCAGGGCCGACAGCACCGCGCCGGAGGAAGTGCCGATCAGCACCTCGGCCTCGCGCGGATCCCAGCGCAGCTGGCGCTGCAGCGCCGCCAGCGTGGCGATGCTCCAGGCGCCGCCGAGCACGCCGCCACAGCCGATCACCAGGGCGCGACGCTCAGCCACGGCGGGCCGCCTTGCGGGCTGCAACAGGCGCGGGCTGCGCCAGCGCGCCGATGCGACGCTCATAGGCCGCACGGCTGCCATGGTCGAGCTTCGACAGGATGCGGCCGTCGCCCAGCGCACGCCGGCCCAGCCGCGTCAGCCACTCGGGAACCAGCTGCAGCAGCCCGGCCGCGGGCTTGAGGTAGAACGGCACCGCGACGAACAGCTGCGGCCGGCGCAGCGCCTGCACCACCGCCGCCGCCACATCCTCCGGACCCACCGCCGGAATGCCCTTGCCCGCTTCCTCGGTGCCCGAGGCCAGTTCGGTGCGCACCTTCGAGGGCATCACCGCGGTGAAGTGCACGCCGCGACCGCGATACTCGGCATCCGCCGCCTCGGTCAGGCCCACCACGGCGAACTTGGTGCCGGTATAGACCACCGCGCCGGGAATGCCGAAGCGCCCGGCCAGCGAGGCGATATTGACGATGTGGCCGCTGCCGCGCGCCAGCATCTCCGGCAGCGCCAGCTGCATGCCATGGATCACGCCACGGAAGTTGATGTCGATCTGCGCGTCGCTGAGCGCGAGCGGCTCGTCGAGGAAGGGGCCCATCGGCATGATGCCGGCGTTGTTGACCAGCACGTCGATGGGGCCGAGCGCGGCGCGGGTGTCGTCGAGGAAGGCAGCGAAGGAGGCGCGATCGCGCACGTCGAGCTTCGCAGCATGCGC
>DATILC010000397.1:0-3567 GCA_035476855.1 Solimonas sp.
TGGGCCTGCAGGACGTGGTGCAGACACCGGCCGGCCGCATGCCCGGCATCGAGGTGCACGCCGAGGCACTGGACAATGCCATCGACGGCCGCTTGCTGCGGCGCCCACCCTGGGCGCCGGCACTGGAGGCGGCGTTGCTGGCGTTGCTGGCCGCGGTGGCGCTGGCCATCGTGCCGCTGCTGCGGCCGCTGCCCAGCGTCGCGATCGTCGGCGGACTGGCGCTGGCCACGCTGGCCGCCGGCGTGCTGGCCTTCGGCCGCGGCGCACTGCTGCTGGACAGCGCCAGTCCGATCGCCGGCGCCAGCCTGGTGTTCGGCTTCATGCTGGCGGTCAGTCTCGGCCAGGCACAGCTGCAGCGGCGGCGCCTGCAACAGGCACTGATGTCCAGCCGCGAGGCGCAGGCGCGACTGGAAGGCGAACTCGACGCGGCGCGGCGCATCCAGATGGGCATGCTGCCGGTGCCGGAGGAGGTGCTGGGCGACGAGACCCGCGTCGAGGTTGCTGCGCGCATGCAGCCGGCGCGCACTGTTGGTGGCGACCTCTACGATTTCTACCGGCTCGACCAGCGGCGCCTGCTGTTCCTGATCGGCGACGTCTCCGGCAAGGGCCTGCCGGCGAGCCTGTTCATGGCGCTGTGCAAGGCGCTGGCCAAGGGCGTGGCACCGCACGCCGGCGGCGACCCGGCGCGCGTGCTGACCGCAACCGCCGCCGCCATCGTCGGCGACAACCCCGAGCAGCTGTTCGTCACCGCGCTGGCCGGCGTGCTCGACCTCGACAGCGGTCACCTGTCCTGGTGCTGTGCCGGGCATGACGCGCCCTACCTGCTGCGCGCCGGCAGCCGCGAGGCGCAGCGCCTCAGCGGCGCCGGCGGACCGCCGCTGTGCGTGATCGACGGCTTCGAGTACCCGCTGGAGGAATTGCAGCTGCAGCGCGGCGACCTGCTGTGCCTGATCACCGACGGCGTCACCGAGGCGCACAACGCCGGTGGTGAGCTCTATGGCGCACAGAGGTTGCTCGATGCGCTGGCCGAAGGTGCCGCGGAACCTTCGCTGGAGAAGCTGGCCGATGCGCTGCTGCAGGATGTCGGCAGCTTCGTCGGCGCGGCGGAACCCTCGGACGATGCGGCGCTGCTGCTGCTGCGCTGGCGGGGGTGATCCGCCGCGCTTTGGCGATGACTCAATATCATCGCCTGCGGCGGATCACGGGCGGCCATGGATGGCCGCCCCGGGGATAAATCGAGAGATGAGGTCGCGCCATGGATGGCGTCCCAGCCCCCGTAGCCCGGACGAAGTCCGGGAATCTCCCCAGCGATCAGTCCCGGACTTCGTCCGGGCTACACAAACCAGGCAGCTCGGTTCAGCGGCGGATTCCCACGGATCTCAGCCGCGCAGCAAGACCAGCAGCAGGGCGACACAGCCGCCAACTTCTGCGAGATAGACCAACGCGGCCGCGGCACGTCGCAGGTTGAAGGCCGAGCGCAGCATGCTGGCCGCATGCATCAGCCGCCCCAGCGTGAACATCACCACCAGTATCGCCTGCAGGGCCGGGGCCGCAGCAGACAGGCTCAAGGCCAGCATCACGAACCCGAACACGGTCATGTGCTCGACCGCGTTGCCATGCGCGCGGATCGCCGCCTTCATTTCCAACAGGCCGCCATCGCCGTTGGCGACGCGCAGGCGGATACGGTTACGCGAGACGTTCAGTGCCAGCAGGGTGACGATCAGCGCATTGACCGCGACATAGGCGATGAACCAGCCATGCTGCTGCATCGGATCAGCGCACGTTGATTTCGACGCGGCGGTTGCGCGCCTCGCCGACATCGTCGGCGGTAGCCACCACCGGCTCGCGCTCGCCGCGCCCGGCGAACTTCAGCCGCGCCTTGTCGAAGCCCAGTGCCGCCAGCTCATCGCGGATCGCGCGGGCGCGGGCCAGCGACAGCAGGTCGTTGTAGCTGTCCGAACCCATGCGGTCGGTATGGCCGATCACCACCACCTCGGCCGCCGGCCGTTTGCCAATCTCGGCGAGGATCGCCGGCGCCTGCTTGAGCGAATCGGCGGTGAGGCCGTCGGAATCGGCAACGAAGTACAGGGTGTAGGACAGCGGCCGCGGCGGCAGGCCGGCGAGCTGCGGGTGATACTGCTCATGCACCTCGGCCGCGCTGCCCTCGGTCCGGCTCACCGTGATCGTGCCGACCTCGGCGGTGCCATAGGCAGTCTCGAGCAGGGTCTGCTTGCCGTCGCGGCTGACCAGGATCTTGCCGACCTTGCCCTGTGCATCCGGCAGCAGGATGATCCGCTCGCGCACGCAGCCGGCGAGTACCAGGCACAGCAGCAGCGGCGCGATCGTACGCATGGGCTACTCCCCGGCTTCGACGATGAACTCGGTACCGCGCACCCCGAGCACCGAGCTGGGCGTGCGCACCTTCATCGCATCCTGCTCGTGCTTGGCGATCTTGCCGGAGACCACCGCCAGCCGGCCCTTCGACAGGGTGCTTTCGAAGCGCCCCTCGTGGGTGGTGCTGTTGAAGCGGAACTGGTTGATCGCCAGGCGGCTGGCCGGCCCCAGCGACATCAGCGTGTTGTCGTCGAAGGTGATGCCGGCGGAACCACCGCTGCCGGTCACCACCGTGTCGGTCGCGTACAGCGCCATGCCGACGCTGGCCGGCAGGGTCGCGCCGGCCCGCTCGACGCGGACCTCGCCTTCGACGCGCTTGAACATGCCGGCCGGCTCGACCTTCGCCTGCACCGCCCCTGCCACCAGCAGCAGCGCCGCTGCAGCCGCCATCATTCTTGAGTGTTTCATGCCGCCTCCTCCCTGGATTGCACCGCGCGCTGGCCCGGGCCGCACGCCTGCCCAATAATAGCCCCGAAGTTTCCCGGGCTCCTATCGGAATTGCATGGACGCATGAGATTCTCTTTGACCACTCTAACGCGGCTCGCTTGGCCCCCATGCCAGCGCCGACTCGCGACGCTAAGATCCCCATGCTCCGCCGGGGATGGCCTACTTCGGCCTGACATCGAGTCAGGCCTCAGCGGAGCCATCCCCCCCGCCACGCTACTCGCGGCGCCATGAGCAGCACGACACATTACTTCCCGGCCCGCGAAGACGCGCTGGCCGGGCTGCTGGAATTCGTCGAGGCCAGCGGCCGCGACTGGCAGCTGCCGCCCGAAACCCTGCTGAAGCTGCGCCTGATCGCCGAGGAGCTGTTCACCAACAGCGCGCGCTGCGGCGCCCCGGGGGAGCATGTCGCGGTCAGCATCGGCCGCGAGGAGGACCGCGTCAGCTTCCGCTACGAGGACAGCGGCATCGCCCAGAACCCCTTCGACCGGCTCGACCGCGGCCACCTGACCCAGCCGGTGGCGGACCGCCCGATCGGCCGGCTCGGCCTGGTGCTGATCGACGGGCTCGCCGAGGACGTCAGCTACGAACGCCGCGGCGGACGCAACTGCTTCCTGATCCGGCTGAAAGACTGAAGGCCACCGGGATATCCCATGCTCGTCAGCTGTACCGCGTACGAGGCCGGCCGCAAGCTCGCCGAAATCGATCCCCAGGACATCCGCGGCCATC
>DATILC010000398.1:0-21267 GCA_035476855.1 Solimonas sp.
CGGCCGGCTTCCTGCGCGCCTATGCCTCCGACTCCTGGCAGGCCTACAACCGCACGGCGACCACCACCAACCCGACCGGGCAGGGCGACTACATGCCGGTTGCGGCCCAGCAGCTGGTCACCAGCACCGACTACGAGACCATCGAGATCACGCTGCCGCAGGCCAGCGGCAAGACCGCGATCGGCCGTGGCGCCGTGCCGGCCAAGGCAGTGGCGCTGGAGATTGTCACGGTGCCTGCCGGTGTCGCGCTGCACGTGCAGACCAGCTATGTGCGCACCACCGGCAAACCGCTCACGGACGCCAGCTACCCGCGTCCGCGCCAGCCCAACTCCTGGGTCCTTCCGATCACGCGCAATGTCGTCACGGATTTCATCTCGCCCTCGGGCGGTCCGCTGTTCCTGAGCTACAGCGGCGCCACCGCCGGGCAGAAGGTCAAGCTGAAGATCAAGGGCGTGGTCAAGTACGCACACTTCGATCTGAATGATGGTCAGGCCGCACTGAATGATGCGATGGCTGCGCTGCAGCGCCAGGACTACGGCTGGGCCACCTTCAAGTTCCGCGGCGGCGAACTCCAGCAGACCATTGCCACCGGGCTCAAGACCTTCAAGGCCGGCATGCCGGTGGGCCAGCTGAGGACGCCCCAGGACCTCATCACCAATCGCATCGAGGGTATCCTGATGGATACCAACCACATGGCGAACGGCTACAACGACATGGCGATGCCGGCCAGGGTGTCGGCGCTGTGCGCGAGCTTTGGCTGGGATTGCAGCGGCAGCACGCACAACAAGCCGGGCGTGCAGCACTTCGTCAGCTGGCTTCCGGCCTGCGGCTCCGGCTGCTCGGGCCAGCCGATCGATTCCGACAACTGGACCATGGACATCGGCTGGGGCTGGCCCCATGAGCTGGGCCACAACACCGTGCAGCGCTGGATGAGCGTGGTGATCGACGGCAAGGGCTGCAGCACCGAGTGCGACAACAACACGCTGTCCAGCGCCCACGTGCTGCGCCGCTATTCCGTGCTTGGTGAGGATGCCAGTGGCGGCAACACTGGCCACGCCGACTTGTACAAGATGATCGAGGACAGTCGCGCGACCCTCTTGATCGGGGAGCCCCTGCGCGCCGACATGCAGGCTCGCCTGTGGGGCGGGCCGGAACAGCGGCCGATGCTCGCCATGTACTTCCAGCTGGCCTTCCTCTATACCAAGGCCCACCACGGCCTGGCCCAGCCCACGGCGGATACGACCATCGAGTTCCTCACCCTGCTGTCCAAGGGTGGGCGTCTGGTTGCCAATACGCCTGACGCGGATTGGGCTGCCGCTGCTCCCAAGTACGGCATGAGCCGCTATGCCAGCAAGAGCATCTCCAACCACGAGCTGCTGTACGTGCTGAGCTCGCGAATCCTGGGCCAGGACATGCGCAACGTGTTCTTCATGTACGGCGTGCCGCTGTCGCAGACCGCGCTCGATTCGGTGGCCGACCTGGGTGGAGCCCTGGCGCCGCTGCAGTTCTATGCGCTGGCTGCCGGCAAGGCCAACCAGCTGTCGACCGGCCAGTGGCTGGCGCTGCAGGCGGCGCCGACCCCGCCCCCGGCCTATCCGTTCTGAGCGGACCGCAATGGTCGAGTCCCTGTACTCGGCCTGCGAATGAATTGTTGTAGGGGATGTACCGATAGCCCGGCTTCTGCCGGGCTTTTTTTTGCGCCAGGGAAACACGCCATTCCGTGTCGCAGATCAGCGCGCGATGCGCCGGCGATGTCGGCTTCACCCATGCGGAGTTCGCATCGATTCCGTCACGGAGTATCCGCTTGCCCACAAAACCTATCCGCGCATCGGCTCGAACCCCGAATGACGGATGGGGCTATCGGATTTGATAGTGCGCGCCGCGCGAGCCGCTGCTCAAATCCGGGCCGTGTGAGCGGGGCTGATGTTTCTCCTGCATCACACCTCAATGTCGCAGCTGAAGAGGGAATGTTCGATGCATGCACGCAAGCTGGTGATCCTGGCCGCCGCACTGGTCCTGTCCGCCTGTGGTGGCGGTGGGTCCGGCGATTCCGCTGCAGCTCCTTCCGGCACACCGTCCACCGACACGTCGACTCCGGTCACGCCGCCGGTCACGCCCGGCACCGATACGCCGCCGCCTGTCACCGCGCAGGACCGCATCGACAAGGCGCTCGCCAGCGGTGATTCCAGCGGCTTGCTGCCCGAGGACCGCGCGACGCTGCTGGAGCGCGCCACGCGCAAGGCCATCGAACTGCGTGCGCGCCCGCAGCAGGTACTCGCCGATATCTACAACAGCAAGGGCCAGGTTCCGGATCTCAGCCTCAGTGTCGGCAGTGGCAGCAGCAACTCGCTGGCTTCGGCCGGCCTGACGCAGGCGATCCCCTTCATCGTCTCCGACGACGGCAGCGGTATCGCCGCCATCAGGGAGGCGGGCACGGGTCGCGGCCTGGCCTATGGCGCCGATGTGCTGTCCTGGATGGCCGGCACCACGCGTGAACAGCAGCACCTGCCGCTGTTCACCCGCGCCTTCACCTGGCTGATGACCGGCGATGCCGACGGCGCCCTGCCGGCGACGATCAAGTTCAGCCAGTCGGGCTATAACTCCGGCGTGGTCAAGAGCTTCGTGACCCGCCTCGGCAAGGACACGCAGGAAATCAGCTGCGACATCGCCTTGCCGTCCAACACCTGCTGGCGCGACGCCGACCTGCTGGTCTTCGGTGCCGGCGTGCCGGACAGCGCCGGCCTGGGCGATCTGGTGCTGAGTTACCTGAAGGCCGGCAAGGCCGTGATCTACATGAACGGTGGCTGGTGGGATTCTGCCGGCGGCAACCGTGTCGTCGGCGCCATGGGCATGAAGCTCGGCGGCTATCCCGGCAACTACTTTGCTTCCGCGCCGACCTACAGCGTCAGCGCCAGCCGCACCGCGGCGGAAAGCCTGGCGCGCGGCGACCAGCTCGGCAAGCTGGTGACGACGCTGCAACTGCTGGCGAAGGCCAGCTACACGCATGACTTCGATGCCGATCCCGCGCCCATCGATGGCATCAACCTGATGCGCAATGACCTGTCGGGCTACGAAACCGTGGGCAAGAAGATCTTCGCGGCGGCGGGTGAACTGCAGCGCCTGCTGGTGCTGTGGGCCGACGAGTGGCGCCCGGAAGTCAGCTACGGCGCGATCAGCCGCAGCAGCGACGCGGCCAACTTCCTGCGTGCCTACGCCTCCGACTCCTGGCTGGCCTTCAATCGCACGGCGACCACGACCAACCCGAAGGGCCAGGGCGACTACATGCCTGCCGCGGCCCAGCAGCTGGCAGCCAGCACCGACTTCGAGACCATCGTGCTCACGCTGCCGCAGGCCAGCGGCAAGACCGCGATCGGTCGCGGTGCGTTGCCGGCCAAGGCAGTGGCACTCGAGATTGTCTATGCCCCCGTGGATGCCAGCTTCGGTTGGCAGACCAGCTATCTGCGCGCCACCGGCAATCCGCTCAGGGACAACAACTACCCGCGTCCGCGCCAGCCCCATTCCTGGGCGCTGCCGCTGCAGCGCGGCACCGTCAACCACTTCATCTCGCCCTCGGGCGGCCCGTTGTTCCTGAACTACAGCGGTGCCACTGCAGGACAGAAGGTCACGTTGCGCATCAAGGGCGTGGTCAAGTACGCCCACTTCGACTTCACCAACGGCACGCCGCCGCAGGCCGAGCTGGATGAGGCGATGGCCGCCTTGCAGCGCCAGGACTACGGCTGGTCCACCGTGAAGTTCCGCGGCGGCGAAGGCCAGCAGACCGTCTTCAGCGCACTCAGGAGCTTCAAGGACGGCATGCCGGCGGGCCAGCTGAGGACGCCTCAGGACTACGTCACCGCGCGCCTGGAGGGCATCCTGATGGATACCAACCACACGGCGAACGGCTACAACGACATGTCGATGTCGGCCAGGGTGTCGGCGCTGTGCACGAGCTTCAGCTGGGATTGCAGCGGCAGCATGCACAATGCTCCGGGTGTGCAGCACTTCGTCAGCTGGATTCCGCAATGCGGCGGCGGCTGCTCGGGCCAACCGATCGACTCCGATAACTGGGGCATGGGCATCGGCTGGGGCTGGGCCCACGAGCTGGGTCACAACACCGTGCAGCGCTGGATGAGCGTGGTGATCGACGGCAAGGGTTGCAGCACCGAGTGCGACAACAACACGCTGTCGAGCGCCCACATGCTGCGCCGCTATGCCGTGCTGGGCGAGGACGCCAGCGGCGCCAATACCGACCACGCCGCCTTGTACAAGATGATCCAGGACAACCGCGCGACCCTGAAGATCGGCGAGGCCCAGCGCGCCGACATGCAGGCGCGCCTGTGGGGCGGGCCGGAACAGCGACCGATGCTGGCGATGTACTTCCAGTTGGCCTTCCTCTACACCAAGACCCGCGCCGGCCTGGCCAAGCCCACGGCGGATGCGGCCATCGAGTTCCTTACCCTGCTGTCCAAGGGCGGCCACCTGGTCGCCAACAACTGGAGCACGGCCACGGCGGCGAACTACGGCATGAGCCGTTATCCCGACAACAAGATTCCCAACCACGAACTGCTGTACGTGCTGGGTTCGCGAATCATCGGCCAGGACCTGCGCAACATCTTCTTCATGTACGGCGTGCCGCTGTCGCAGACCGCGCTCGATTCGGTGGCCGACCTGGGAGGCAGCGTCGCCACGCTGCAGTTCTATGCGCTGGCCGCCGGCAAGGCCAACCAGCTTGCGACCGGCCAGTGGCTGTCGCTGTCGCCGGCGCCGACCCAGCCCCCGGCCTATCCGTTCTGATCGGCCCCGCCAACAAATTGCTTTACGGTGATGTGCCATTCGCCCGGCTCCTGCCGGGCTTCCTTTTTTTATCAGTCTCGAAACCTGAAACGGCTGCGGCGCTTCGCGCCTGCGGGCCATTGCCCTGCAACAGCGATTGACAGGCAAGCAGTCGGTCCTTAAGTTATCAGTTGATAACTTATATGTGGGCGCCGACGGCTGCCTGGTCACGGCGCATCGCCGGAGTCTTGAGAGAGGGGAACGGTCCTTGAATGCCCTGGGATGCTGGAAGGTCACCATGTCCACGCCGGTCGGTCCGCAGGAGATGGTCCTGCACATCGACACGTTCGGTGAGAGCTTCAGCGGCCGCATCGAAAGCCCGATGGGCAACCACGACATCAGCGGCAGCGTGGCCGATGGCGCGCTCAGCTGGCAGATGAAGGCCGCCAAGCCGATGCCGATCACCGTGACTTTCAAGGCGCAGATCGACGGTGACCGGCTCAGCGGCAGCGCCAGGCTCGGGATCTTCGGCAAGTCGGTGCTCAGCGGCGAGCGTCTTGCGGCCGGATCGCCGCCGCCGGCTGCGCGTGTGGACGATGCCGCGCCGTCCGGCCCCATCACCGCCGACTCGGTCGATCCGCGCTACAACCAGCCCTATGTCGATGTGAACGAACTGCGCAGCGAGCCGCTGCCGCATCGCTACGTGCACGGCGGCTTCAGCGGCACCGACGCACGCTTCTCGTTCTATTTCCCGCCGCCGGAGCGCTACCAGGGGCGCTTCTTCCACAACACCTATCCGCTGGCGCTGTCCGAGGACATCGGCCCGTTCCCGATCGCCTTCGACGTGGCCACCGGCAACCTGGCATTCACTCTCGACAGCGGCGCCTACTACGTCCAGACCAACCTCGGCGGCAGCGACCGCGCCGGCATGGCCGACCCCGCGATCGCCGCCTTCCGCGTGAACGCTGCCGCCGCGAAGTATTCGCGTGTCGTCGCCGCCGGGCTTTACGGTGAGCATCGCCCATGGGGCTACCTGTTCGGCGGCAGCGGCGGCTCCTACCAGGTGATCGGCAGCGCCGAGAACACCCGCGGCGTGTGGGATGGCTTCGTGCCTTTCGTGATGGCCGTGCCCAATGCCGTGCCCAGCATGTTCACCGTGCGCATGCATGCGCTGCGCGTGCTGAGGCAGCGAGACCGCTACCCGGCGATCATGGATGCGATCAATCCCGGCGGCAGCGGTGATCCCTATGCCTCGCTCAACGAGGAAGAGCGCGCCGCGCTGGGGGAGGCGACGCGGATGGGTTACCCGCCGCGCGGCTGGTGGAACCACGAGACGCTGACCAGCGGCTACTTCGCGCATGTCGCACCGCTGGTGCCGATGATGGACCCGGGCTACGTCGAGGATTTCTGGAGCCAGCCCGGCTATCTCGGCAGCGATCCGGCGTCCTCGATCGGCGCCGGGCGCTTCCAGTTCGACACGGTGGTGACCAAGCGGACCGATGGCTTCATCAAGCAGGCCGAGCTGGCCGCCGTGCCCGCGCGCGATTTCGCCGATGCGCACCTGGTCATGCTCAGCGGCGAGGCCGAGGGCCGGAGCGTGCCCATCGCCAGCATCGACGGCCACACGGTCGGCTTTGCGCTGGCCGCGGACCAGTCGGTGGTCAGCGCGATCAAGGCCGGTGACCGCGTGCGCATCGACAACGCCTGGGCGCTGGCGCTGCAGACCTACCAGCGCCACCAGATTCCCGGCCCGGACATGTATGGCTGGAACCAGTACCGCAAGGCCGATGGCGAGCCGATGTATCCGCAGCGCCCGATGCTGATCGGCCCGATCGCGGCCGCCGGCACCGCGGGCTCGATCCCGAGCGGACAGATCAGCGGCAGGATGATCGTGCTGCAGGCGCTGATGGATATCGACGCCCTGGCCTGGCAGGCCGACTGGTATCGCACGAAGGTGAAGGAGGCGCTGGGCCCGGCCTTCGAGGATCACTTCGCGCTCTGGTTCATCGACCATGCCCAGCATGACAATCCGCAGACGCCCGCGGCGCATGCGCACACGGTGAGCTTCGAGGGCGCGCTGCAGCAGGCGTTGCGTGATATCAGCGCCTGGGTCGAGCAGGGCGTGACGCCCTCGAGCACGCAGTACCAGGTGGTCGACTCGCAGGTGATCGTTCCGGCTGGCGCGAACCAGCGACAGGGCATCCAGCCGGTGGTCGAGTTGCAGGCTAATGGCCGCGCGCGCGCCGACGTCGCGGTCGGTGAGCCGGTCACGTTCACGGCAACGGTCGAGGTGCCTGCCGGTGCCGGCAGGGTGGTCGCGGCGGAGTGGGACTTCGAGGGGCAGGGCAGCTACCCGGTGGCGGCGCAGATCGACATGCCGCAGGCCCAGGTCCGCCTCTCGGTCACGCACAGCTTCTCCAGGCCAGGCACCTGGTTCCCGGTGCTGCGTGTCAGCTCGCAGCGCCAGGGCGATGCGCGGACGCCGTTCGGCCGGATCCAGAATCTCGCGCGCGTCCGGGTCGTGGTCACGGGGTGAACGGATTCGAAGGGTTGGGGCAGCGCGGGGCGCTGGCCGGATCGCGCCGATACTGGTGGGCCCTCTGGGATTTGAACCCACAACCAAGGGATTATTAGTCGGCCGCTAAAACACCAGCGGTATGATTTTGTTGTGATTGTTGTTGTGTGCTGTTGCTCGGTACAGTTGTTTTGCATCAGTGGTTTAGTGCGTTCTTGCGCGGATTGCGTTCGCTGATGTCTGTACCGCCTGTGTACCGTCTGATCTGTCGGGCGGCGAAGAAACCAAGTGTCTGCTGGCTACATGGGTGGCCTTGGGAATCTGCCAGTGGCTGCGGCTGCCATGCTCGACACCGCAGAGCGCTTCTTGCGGAGTGCGGGGACGGATTGGTGCTTGGAAGTCCGTCAGCGGCGCGGGCGGCATTTTCCCGCTCCTGTATCCAGAGAAGGACCGCCTCACGGCGCCAGCGCAGGGGGCGGCTCAGATACGGCGGGGGCAGCTTGTGAGGGGCGCGACTTCGCTGTGCAGGTATCGTGGCGGGCGAGATACCCAGAAGAGCAGCAAGGCTGTCGACGTCCAAAATGGCGGTGGTGGGATTCTTGAGGTTTCGGGAAGGATCGACTGAGGTCGTCATGGCCACATGCCTCCGGCAGAGTCCCCTTTGGACCGCCAGCTCGTAGAGGCTGTTGGCAGTCCCGACCGGGATAAGCGGGAGCCGAACACCGCGAAGGTCATGTCACAAACGGCCTTTTGTCGACGTAGTCCCGATGCAGGGCCGCAGGGATCACAGCCTCACAGCCTCACAGCACGAGGGCTCGCCTGAGATCGTCGTGCTCAAAAGCGCTGGCCATGCGATTGATTTCGGCCGACGGCGCGCCGACCGCCTTGGCGAGATCGCGCCAAGTCGCTGTGACGGCCGCAACCTCTTTGAGGATCGCGCGCGCCTGCGGTAGCGCCAGGCTGAAAAATTCCGATGCCGCTTCCAGCAAGTCGATCGAACAAGTGCCTTCGTCGAGATCGATGTTGGTTGTAAGGACGCGGGCCTTGAGATCGGTCGGAACGGGGTTGAGATCGTAGGCGGGGGAGAGAGCCCATCCTGCGTTGCCGAGCCACAGGAAGCCGTGGTTGCGAAGATGATCGTCGACGTTCGAGATCAGGACATTGAAGGCGACGCGACGATACAACGCATGAGCATCGGCCCTCGCCTGGGCACCGTGCCGGGCGAGGGCATCGACCATTTCCGGATAGCTGCCGCGTTCGCCATCCCTGGCCCCCATCATCGCCATGGCCGACAGGAAGGGGATTCGGGTGGCGCCGTCTCGGTCGAAGCGGCGCGACAGCATGACCGCTTTGCCGGCGACCTGGATCAGTTGATGCCGGGGCGTGGTGATGCCAGCACGCTCGGCCAGCCGCAGGGCGATTTCCTCCCAGGTCTCGATGCTGTAGTCGTCGGTCTCCTTCGGAAACTTGGCGATCGCGAGGTGACCATGCGGGTCGGTGACCGACGCCTTCGGGCGCGCGCCGCCGAGCGACGACCCGGGCGCAAAGATGAGTTGCAGATCCTCGTCCGTTTCTTCGTCCCGCAGGATTCGCTCGGTGATCTGAAGGAGGCGCCCCAGTTCGATCAGCGCAGGGACTCCCGCACGGATCGGTGCCTGGAACGGCTCTTCGCCAACCCGGCGGAATCGAAGCGCCCCGAGACGGGTTTCGTCAGCGACGCCCAGCAGATAGTCGCTCTCCGACAAGGTTCGAACGGCGCGCCTCTCGCTCTCCGCCTGGCGACGCTCGGCGCGCTGCATGAGGCGTCGTCCCCAGGTGTCCGGCGCGGAGTCGCCGATGGACCCGAAGGTCGCCTGTCCAGCTGGGGTGGCGAACGCACCTCTGGTCAGGGCGAGGGCGGGTTCGAGCGAAAAGCGTTCGGGGTCGGCCAGCCAGGCGGCGGTGTATTCGAAGAGGACGGTTTCCGCTCCCCGCACGCGATTGCTTCTCGCCACGCCGACTTGGCGCGTGCGCCCCCTCAGGTCGATATGGACTTCGAAGTCAGCCATCGTTGGAAGAACTGGCCTTGCGCTTCAAATGGACATGCTTCGGCAGGTCGGCACTGGCCAGGGCCTGGCCGACGCTATCGTTGCTGATATCGGCGACCTGGCTCAGGCCATCGAGCAGGCCGAGCGCCTGAAGGACGGCGGCGTAGATGCCGATGCCGACATTCGTGTCGCCGGCTTCGATCTTTTGCAGGGTAGAACGGGACGTGAACGCGCGATCGGCCACGACCGCCATGGGCAGCCGCCGACGACGACGGGCGTCGTGGATGTCCGCGCCGAGTTTGCGTAGGGCACGCTGGACTGCGGCGGGAGGGTGGTGTGGAGTGGGCATTGTATTCTTCGCACTACATATTCATGCATATATGTAGCACGAAGATAACAAATTATGAAGGGTAACGCTCCGTATCGGTCTTGGCAGCCTCTTCCGAACGGAGGGCGGCCAACAGTCGACGCCTTCTCTGCACAGGCTCACGCGCGCCCATATCGCGAGTGCCGCGAAGCTACCCAAGAAGCTGTTGTGACGCCCGCAAGTTCCTGGGCTTTGGCATTGGCTGGGGCAGAAAGCCCCGGCATTAAAGACTGGATGGTGGGCCCTGTCGGACTTGAACCGACAACCAAGGGATTATGAGTCCCCTGCTCTAACCGTTGAGCTAAAGGCCCGGCAAGGCGGGCGGGGAAAATAGCAAAAAAAACCGCTGGCGGCTCAGGCGCCGGGGGCGTTCATGGTTCGACGACCGCAGGAAGTCCCCGTGGGACAGGCTCACCACGAACGGGCAGGGGCTCAGGCGGCGAGGCTGGCGGCGACCACCGGGTCGGCGGTGACGCTGCGGTTGCGGCCCTGGCGCTTGGCGGAATAGAGCAGGGCATCGGCCAGGCGGTAGGCCTCGGCCAGCGGCATGTCGGCATCCACGCCGACGCCGCCGGCGCTGATGGTGACGTGGCCCAGCGGGGTGCCGGTGTTGGCCAGGTCCAGCGATTCGATCTGGCGGCGCAGGTCCTCGAGACGGCGCTGGCCGTCGGCCTGGGTGCAGTCGTACAGCACCAGGGCGAATTCCTCGCCGCCGAGGCGGGCGGCCATGTCCAGCGGGCGCCGCGCGAACAGGCCCAGCACCACGCCGGTTTCGACCAGCACGCCATCGCCGTAGTCGTGGCCGTAGCGGTCGTTGAGGTTCTTGAAGTGATCCATGTCGATCAACGCAACGAACAGCGGCCGGTGTTCGCGCCGCGCGTGCCGCGCGACGGCCTCGTAGTGCTGCTCATAGGCGCGGCGGTTGGGCAGCTTGGTCAGCGTATCGATGTAGGCCAGGGCCTTGAGCAGCTGCCAGGCGGCCCAGGTGCGGCGGTTGTACAGCTCGTTCCAGATCGCGCCGCTGAGCACGATCATGATGAACAGGCCCTCGACCAGCCAGTCCACCGGGCTGCGCAGCGGCAGCAGGCGCTCGGGCGCGGACCAGGTCGAGTACAGCAGGTAGCCGAGGTAGGTGGCAACGAACATCAGCGACTCGCGCAGCGGTACGCGGCCGATGACGATGAAGCCGACCAGCACGCAACTCGACAGGCTGGGATCGAAGTGGAAGCCGATCTGTGCGCCGCGCTGGCGCAGCCATTCCATGGTGATGGCCAGCACCAGGAAGGACAGCATGAACAGGATCTCGCTGCCTCGGCTGCGCGGATGGCGCCACAGCATCCAGGCCCCCAGCAGGCACATCGGCACGATCAGGAGGTATTCGAAGCTGCGCAGCAGCTCCATGAACTGCGCCGGCGGTCGCATCAGCGGCCCGCTCCACAGCGGCGCGGTGGCGATCAGCAGCGCCGGCAGCAGGCAGGTGAGCGCGCGCACCAGGGCGAACATGCGGCGCGTGTCGCTGCGGAAACGCTGTTCGTAGGGCGCCGGGAAGCTCTGCAGCGGATTGGCCGAGCGGGTGGCGGCGTCGAGGTGGCGGACAAAATCCGGGGTCTGGCTGAGGACCTCATACTCCGTCAGCGACGCGCTGCGTGCGGAATCGGAAATGGAAGGGTCCAGGGCAGACATCGACGGGATTGGTTGAAAAGTAAGCAATCATGACAGCCCGGCGCCCGGTCGTGCATCGTGCATTCACGCCATTTGCAGGGAAATCCGCCTCATCCGGCGGCGGATACGGCCCACCCCGGTCAGCCCGCGCGCCGGAAATGGCCCGGCCCGTGGCCGTGTATGCGCTTGAATCCACGACGGAAAGCGGCTTCGGTGCGGTAGCCGAGCTGCTCCGCGATGCCGAGTACCGACTGCCGCGGGTCGCGCAGCAGGCGCAGCGCCGACATCATCCGCCACTGCGTCAGGTACTGGATCGGGGTCTGGCCCATCAGGCGGGCGAATTCCTCGGCAAAGCGGGTCCGCGACATGTTGGCGCTGCTGGCGAGGCTGGCCACTGACCAGTCGCGGCCGGGTTCGGCATGCATCGCTGCCAGTGCCCGGCCCAGCTGCGGGTCGGCCAGGGCGGCCAGCAGGCCGCGGCGCTGCGGTGTCCGGCCCAGGTAATGGCGCACGCTCATCACGAACAGCGAGTCCGCCAGCTTGTCGAGCACGGCGCGACTGCCGAACACCTCGCTATGGGATTCCTCGCTCATCAGCTGGGCCAGCCGCCGCAGGGCCGAGCCGGCCTCGGTCTCGCGCACGATCAGGCAGTCCGGCAGGGCATCGAGCAGCGGGTTGCGATGGCCGCAGACGAAGTCGAACTGGCCGCAGAGCATGGTGGTGTAGCCATCGCCGTCGAGGCGGTGGGCCGCGCCGCGGGGGAAGATCACCAGGTCGCCGGGGCCCAGCGGCTCCTCGGCCGGCAGGCAGGCGGCCTGCACCCGGCACTCGCCGCTGCCGATCAGGTGGAACACGCAGGCGTCCACCGCCGGCTCCGGCTCATGCCAGCGGCCGCAGTAGCTGGCGCTGTCGGTGACGCTGGCATGCAGCTGGTAGGCGGTCAGGGCCGAATCGAGGACACGGTCTTCCGGACTCTTGAGCATGAATTGTGGACGCAGGGGCGCAGTCGGGTAGAGTGCCGGAGCCTAGCATTGGCACCCAGAATCGCCATCCGGGGAGCCCCCATGAAGCAACTGCTGCTGGCCGTCCAGAACCTTCTGGATCGTACCCGTGCCGCCGACTGGCTGGCACCGCTGGCCATGCGGTTGTACTTGGTGCCGGTGTTCTGGATGGCGGGCACCCAGAAGATGGCGCATTTCTCCGACACGGTCGACTGGTTCGGCGACATGATGTACGGCCTGGGCCTGCCCTTCCCCGGGCTGATGGCCTTCCTCGCCACCGCCACGGAACTGGTCGGCGCGGTGTCGCTGGCGCTGGGCCTGGGGCTGCGCTGGATGTGCATCCCGCTGATCTTCACGATGGTCGTGGCGATCGCCACGGTGCACTGGCCCAACGGCTGGCTGGCGATCTCGGAAAGCATGGGCCCCTTCGCCACCGAGCGCACCATGGCGGCGATCGAACGCTTGCAGGAAGCCCGGAGCATCCTGCAGGAGCATGGCGACTACGACCGCCTGACCGAGTTCGGCAACATCGTCATCCTCAACAACGGAATCGAGTTCGCCGTCACATATCTTGTCATGCTGCTGTCGCTATTCTTCACGGGCGGCGGCCGCTACGTCAGCGTGGACTACTGGCTGCGTCGGCGCATCCATGGCAAGTAAGCGCCCGTATAAAGGCGCGAACGATCACCACCGGCCCCCCGGGGCCATCCATCAGGAGATGCATCCATGAAGCAGATTTCCAAGAAGCCCCTCGCCATCGCCCTCGGCGCCGCGTTCGCGATGACCGGCATGGCTGCGCAGGCCTCGGTGTTCCAGGCTGCCGACCTGTCGGCCGGCTACATGCAGCTGGCGGATGCCAAGGCCGGCGAAGCCAAGTGCGGCGAAGGCAAGTGTGGCGAGAAGAAGGCCGAGGCCAAGTGCGGTGAAGGCAAGTGCGGCGAGAAGAAGGCCGAAGGCAAGTGCGGTGAAGGCAAGTGCGGCGCCGACAAGAAGGCTGCTCCGGCGGCCAAGGCCGGCGAAGCCAAGTGTGGCGAAGGCAAGTGCGGCGAGAAGAAGGCCAAGTAAGCGCCTGACGGAATTCTGGAGTGGGCGCGGCGCAGGTCGCGCCCACTTCCTTTCCTCCGATATGAGCGCCATCACCAAGGCAGTCCGCGGCGCCGGCCTGGGCCTGCGGCGCGCGCTGCTCGAACCGCTGGCCGGGGTCTCGCCGGGTGCCATCGGCTTCCTCGAAGCCACGCCCGAGAACTGGATGAACATCGGCGGCCGCTATGGCCGCGAGTTTCGCCGTTACACCGAACGCTACCCCTTCGTCACCCACGGCCTGTCGCTGTCGATCGGCAGCCCGGCGCCGCTGGATGAGGACTTCGTGCGACGCCTCAAGGTCTTCCTCGACCTGCACGGCATCGCCGACTACACCGAACACCTGACTTACTGCTCCGACGACGCGCATCTGTATGACCTGATGCCGATTCCGTTCACGGAGGAGGCAGTGGACTACGTCGCTGCGCGCGTGCGTCGCGTGCAGGACATCCTCGAGCGCCGCATCGCGCTGGAAAATGCGAGTTACTACGCAGTGCTAAGCACAAGTGCAGGCGACGATAGATCTTCTTCAATGACGCCTGCCGACGTGCCAAGCACAAGTGCACGCGACAATAGATCTTCGTCAATGACGCCTGCCGCCGCACCGGCACAGCAGATGAGCGAAATCGAGTTCATCCGTGCGGTGCTGGAACGTGCCGACTGCGACCTGCTGCTCGACGTCAACAACATCTACGTCAACAGCATCAACCACCGCTACGATCCGGTGAAGTTCCTCGATGCGCTGCCGGCCGAGCGGGTGCGCTACATCCACGTCGCCGGCCACTACCACGAGGCCGAGGACCTGCGCGTCGACACCCACGGCGCCGACGTCATCGATCCGGTGTGGTCGCTGCTGGATCGCGCCTACGCGCGGCTGGGCCCGGTACCGACACTGCTGGAGCGTGACTTCAACATTCCGCCGCTGGCCGAGCTGATGCGCGAGATCGACATCATCAACGACCTGCAATTGCGCCATGCCGCGCCGCGGAGGCTGGCCCATGGCTGAGGCGGCGTTCCAGCAGGTACAGCGCCAGTTCGCCGCGCACCTGCGCGATCCGCAGCGCAATGCGCCGCCGTCGGGCATCGAGGACCGGCGCCTGCAGATCTACCGCGAGCTGTTCTACAACAACATCGAGGATTGCCTCGCCAGCGCCTTCCCGGTGCTGCGCCAGCTGTCGCCCGATGCGGTCTGGCATGCGCGCGTGCGCGACTTCTACGCCCGACACCAGAGCCACGCGCCGCAGTTCCACCAGATCGCCGAGGAATTCCTGCGCTATCTCGAGGACGAACGCGGCGAGCACCCGGACGATCCGCCGTTCCTGCGCGAGTTGGCGCATTACGAATGGGTGGAGCTGGCGCTGGCGGTGGCCGAGGCGGAGATCGACGATGCGGATGTCGACACTGCGCTTGATCTGCTGGCTGGCCGGCCGCTGCAGTCGCCGCTGGCCTGGTCGCTGGCCTACGAATACCCGGTGCACCGCATCGGGCCGGAGTTCCAGCCGCAGGCGCCGTCGGAGCAGCCGAGCTACCTGGTGGTCTACCGCGATCGCCAGGACAGCGTGCGCTTCATGGAGATCAATGCCGTGACCGCGCGCCTGCTGCAGTTGCTGGAGGAAGATCCGGACGCCAGCGGCCGTGAGCTGCTGCTGCGCATCGCCGCCGAGCTGGGCCATCCGCAGCCGCAGCAGGTGGTGGAGCAGGGCGCTGCCATCCTGCGCGATCTGCGAGCACGCGACATCCTGCTCGGCACTCGCCGCTGAGGCGGAACTCCGCGCCGCCGCGCGCGTTCCAAGACTTCCGGGCCGCGTGGGGCGGCCTGTCTGCGGAAACAATAATGAAGTGAACTGCGAAAGCTGCAAACCCTGCTGCGCCGTGCTGGCCTTGCTGCTGTCGGCTTGTGCCGTCGCGCCGCAGCTACCGGAGCCGGCGGCGCGCCCCGCACTGAAACTCGAAAGCCGCATCGCCGCGCCGGAGCGCGCGGTGCTGCCGGGGCTGGGCAGCGACTTCAGCCTGGGCAGCGAGGCCGGACTGCTGCACTACCGTGCCGGCTACTCCTTCAATCCTGGCAGCGCCTTCGATACCGGCGCGATGGCGCCATCGGAGCATGTCGCCCGCCAGGCCATCGGCCAGGACCTGGGCCTGCGGCTGGACCAGCTGGCGGGCACGCCGCTGAGCCTGGGCATGGCCTGGCGCCAGCAGTCCGACTGGCAGGTGGGTGGTGAATCGCTGGCGGCACAGCGCAGCGTCAATCTCGGCTGGGCGCCGCAGCTGGCGCGCTTCGACCTGCGCTGGTCGGAATCGAACCCGGATGCGGTGCTGCCGCTGGACTGCGCGCTCGACGGCTCGATGCGCATGCCGCTGGTCGCCGAGGAGCTGGCGCTGAAGCTGCACGGCCGCAGCTGCCGCGTGCTGCAGCCGGAATCCGAGCTGGCCACGCTGGATGCGCGAACCTGGGCGGCCGCGCTGGAATGGGGCTCGCAGGAGCGGATGTCGACGCTGCGCCTGCAGGCGATCGACCCGGCGCCGGGCGGCGGTGTGGCCGCTGCCGATCCGGCCGCCGGCTACGAACTGGGCCTGCTGCGCCAGTATCGGCTCGGCGCCTGGTCGACCCAGTCGACCCTGGCCTGGCGGCGCGTGCCCGATGCGCGCAACCCGGCGGTCTCCGAGGGCTGGAGCTCGGACACGATGCTGCGGCGCCAGGTCCGCAGCATCGGCGTCTCGGCCGGCCTCAGCCGCGGCAGCAACCCGCTGTGGTTTCTGCCGGATGCCGGGGTCCGCAGCAACCAGCTGAACCTGGGCCTGGACCTGTCGCGCTGGGCCGGCGGCCTGATGCCGGGGCGGGCGCCCCAGACCGGGCTTTACTACACGCGCAGCCAGAGCCTGGGCGGCGAGGAGGCGCTGGAGGACGAGACCCTGCAGTGGAAGTTCTCGGTCCTGTGGTGAGCCGCGGTTCGGGCACGGTGTGAAATGGCGGCCCGTCCTTTAAAATCCCCGCCCCCACCGGGTTTGACCCATGTCCCGCATCCTTGAACAGGCGCAGCGTCGCCGCACCTTCGCCATCATTTCGCATCCGGACGCCGGCAAGACCACGCTGACCGAGAAACTGCTGCTGTTCGGCGGCGCGATCCAGCTGGCCGGTACGGTCAAGGGCCGCAAGGCCACCCGCCATGCCACCTCGGACTGGATGGCGCTGGAACAGCAGCGCGGCATCTCCATCACCACCTCGGTGATGCAGTTCCCGTACAACGACAAGGTCGTCAACCTGCTCGACACCCCGGGCCACGAGGACTTCTCCGAGGACACCTACCGCACGCTGACCGCGGTGGACTCGGCGCTGATGGTGATCGACTGTGCCAAGGGCGTCGAAGCGCGCACCATCAAGCTGATGGAAGTCTGCCGGCTGCGCGACACGCCGATCGTCACCTTCATCAACAAGCTCGACCGCGAGGGTCGTGCACCACTGGAGCTGCTGGACGAGGTCGAGAAGGTGCTGGGCCTGCACTGCACGCCGATCACCTGGCCGCTGGGCATGGGCCGCGACTTCAAGGGCGTCTACCACATGCTGGAAGACCGCTTCTATCTCTACTCCGGCGACAAGCACCGCATCTCCGAGATCGAGACCGTCGACGGCCTGCTCAACCCGCAGATGATGGAGCGCTTTGGCGACATCTACCGGGTGATGCGCGACGAGATCGAGCTGCTGCAGATGGCCGGCACCGATTTCGACCTCGACCAGTACCGCGCGGCGAAGCTGACGCCGGTGTTCTTCGGCTCGGCGATCAACAACTTCGGCATCCGCGAGCTGCTGAATGGATTCACCGAGTGGGCGCCGCCGCCGCAGCCGCGCCACAGCGACGTGCGTGACGTGCAGCCGGCGGAGGAGAAATTCAGCGGCTTCGTGTTCAAGATCCAGGCGAACATGGATCCGAAGCACCGCGACCGCGTCGCCTTCATCCGCGTCTGTTCCGGCGCCTACAAGCGCGGCATGACCCTGCACAGCGTGCGCCTCGGCGGGCCGGTGCGCGTCAGCCATGCGCTGACCTTCATGGCGGCTGACCGCGAGGTAGTGGAGGAAGCCTATCCGGGCGACATCATCGGCCTGCACAACTACGGCACCATCGCCATCGGCGATTCCTTCTCCGAGGGCGAGGCCCTGCGCTTCACCGGCATTCCCAACTTCGCGCCGGACCTGTTCCGCCGCGTGGTGCTGAAGGATCCGCTGAAGGCCAAGCAGCTCAACAAGGGCCTCGACCAGCTCTGCGAGGAAGGCGCGACCCAGGTCTACCGCCCGATCGCCAACAACGACATCGTGCTCGGCGCGGTCGGTGTGCTGCAGTTCGACGTGGTGCAGTACCGCCTGCGCGACGAGTACAGCGTGGAATCGGTGTTCGAGCCGGTGCAGGTGCACACGGCGCGCTGGATCGACTGCGCCGACCCGAAGAAGCTGAAGGAATTCGTCGACAAGAACGACAACCGCATCGCCAAGGACCACTACGGCGACCTGGTGTACCTGGCGTCGAGCAACGTCAACCTGAACATGGCGAAGGAACGGTTTCCGGACGTGCGGTTCAGCGAGACCAGAGAACACGGTGGCGCTTGAGGCTGCGCTCGATGGAATCCGTTCGTGCTGAGCCTGTCGAAGCACGGGCGGATTTCCCTCACCGCGGGTCAGTGGCTTGCCGTACACCCCCTTCGACGCGGCTCAGGACAGGCTTCGACAGGCTCAGGGCGAACGGCAAGCTGAACGACCTTCGTCGCCCATGACCCGCCACGACCCCTACGCCGCCCTCCGTTTCCCGGAGTTCCGCAACCTCATCACCGGCAGCTTCCTCACCACCATGGCGATCCTGGTGCAGGAGGTGGCGCTGGCCTATGAGCTGTACAAGCTGACCCGCGATCCGCTGACCCTGGGCTTCATCGGCCTGGCCGAGGCGGTGCCCTTCATCGGCCTGGCGCTGTTCGGTGGCCATGTCGCCGACCGCTACGAGAAGCGGCGCATCATGCAGTACATGCTGCTGGTGATCCTCGCCGGTTCCAGCGTGCTGACCGTGGTCACCCACGAGGGTATCCGCGAACAGCTGCCGCGCTGGGCGATGCTGCTGGTCTGCTACGCCATGTTCATGGTGGTGGGCTTCGCGCGCGGCTTCTACTCGCCGGCCTCTTCCTCGCTGAAGGCCTTCCTGGTTCCGCGCGAGCACTACGCCAACTCGGCAACCTGGTCGAGCACCTTCTGGCAGGCCGGCGCCATCGCCGGCCCGGTCGCCGCCGGCTTCCTCTACGCCGGGCTGGGGCTGACCGGCGCGCTGCTGGTGGCCATCGGCCTGTTCGCCACCAACTTCTTCCTGCTGTTCACCATCCGCCTGCGCCCCCCGGCCGACGTCGCCGAGGCCGGCGAGACGATCTGGCAGTCGCTGCGCGAGGGCCTGCAGTACGTGCGCAGCCAGAAGATCATCCTCTACTCGATCTCGCTGGACATGTTCTCGGTGCTGTTCGGCGGCGTGGTGGCGATCCTGCCGATCTTCGCCGAGGACATCCTCAAGGTCGGTCCCGAGGGCCTGGGCCTGCTGCGCGCGGCGCCGGCGGTGGGCGCGATGCTGACCGTGCTGCTGCTGGCCTGGTACCCGCCGACCGCGCATGCCTGGCGCAACATGCTGCTGGCGGTGCTGGGCTTCGGCATTGCCACCCTGCTGTTCGCGCTGTCCGACAGCCTGTGGCTGTCGATGGCCGCGCTGTTCTGCGTCGGTGCTGCCGACAGCGTCAGCGTGGTGATCCGCGGCACCATCCTGCAGACCATCCCGCCGGACCACCTGCGCGGACGGGTGCTGTCGGTCAACAGCATCTTCGTCGCCTCGTCCAACGAGCTGGGCGCCTTCGAGTCAGGCGTCGCCGCGCGCCTGCTCGGTGCGGTGCCCTCGGTGATCTTCGGTGGCGCGGTGACCCTGGCCACGGTCGGCTATGTCTGGCGCCGCTCGAAGGAACTGTTCGGCGTGCGGCTGGGCTGAAGACGCCGGCTTATTTCATGGCCGGTTTCTTGCTGACCGCATTCAGCGGTTAAGCTCTTGTCTATCCATGGAATTCGCCAACCACATCATCCTGCTCGGCGCAGTACTGTTCCTCGCCAGCATCCTGGTCACCGTCGTCACCCCGCGCCTGGGGGTGCCGGTGCTGCTGGTGTTCCTGATCGTCGGCATGCTGGCCGGCGAGGATGGTCCCGGCAAGATCGAGTTCCATGACTACCCGCTGGCCAACCTCGCCGGCGTCGCCGCGCTGGCGGTGATCCTGTTCGACGGCGGCATGCGCACGCGGCTGGAGGATTTCCGCATCGCACTGAAGCCGGCGCTGACCCTGGCCACGGTCGGCGTGCTGGTGACCGCCGGGATCGTCGGCGGCTTCTCTGCCTGGCTGCTGGGCCTGGGCTGGGCCGAGGGCCTGCTGATCGGCGCCATCGTCGGCTCCACCGACGCCGCTGCGGTGTTCTCGCTGCTGCACAACAACGCGGTGCATCTCAACAAGCGCGTCACCTCGGTGCTGGAAATCGAGTCCGGCAGCAACGACCCGATGGCGATCCTGATGACCCTGCTGCTGATCGGCTACCTCAAGCAGCCGGAGGCCTTCGGCGCGGTCGATGCACTGGCCATGCTGGTGCTGCAGCTCGGCCTCGGCACGGCCTTCGGCATCGGCGGTGGCCGCCTGCTGGTCAAGGCGATCAACCGGCTGGAACTGTCCGACTCGCTGTACCCGCTGCTGGCCCTGTTCGGGGGGCTGCTGATCTTCGGCTTCACCGCCGTGCTCGGCGGCAGCGGCTTCCTCGCGGTCTACCTTGCCGGCATCACCCTCGGCAACCGTCGACTGCGTGCCGCCGCCGGCATCCGTCGCTTCCATGACGGCATCGCCTGGATGGCGCAGATCGGCATGTTCGTGATCCTCGGCCTGCTGGTCACGCCGAGCAAGCTGCTGCCGGTGGCCGGGCCGGCGCTGCTGATCGCCGCGGTGCTGATCGGCCTGGCGCGCCCGCTCTCGGTGTGGCTGAGCCTGGCGCCGTTCCGCTTCCCGGCGCGCGAGATGACCTTCGTCAGCTGGGTCGGCCTGCGTGGTTCGGTGCCGATCGTGCTGGCCACCTATCCCTGGCTGGCCGGCCTGGAGAACGCCGCGCTGTACTTCAACATTGCCTTCTTCATCGTGCTGGTGTCGCTGCTGGTGCAGGGCTGGACGGTGGCGCCGGCGGCGCGGCTGCTGGGCCTGCAGATGCCGGCCAGTTCCGACCTGATGCACCGCATCGAGTTCGACCTGCCGGGCCAGCGTGGCTACGAGATCGTCAGCTACCGCATCGGCCATGACAGCAACCTGATCGGCCTGCGCCACAAGCAGCTGCCGCTGGACGACGTCTCGCGGGTGATCGCGCTGTCGCGCTCCGGCCGCCTGCTGGCCTACAAGGATTGGGGCGCGCTGCGCGCCGGCGACTACGTCTCGCTGGTCGCCTCCGAGCGCCAATTGCCGCAGCTCGACGAGATGTTCCGCGCCGCGCGGCGCCCGGCACGCGAGGCCGAGCAGCGCTACTTCGGCGAGTTCCACATCGATCCCGCCGCGCGCATGGCCGATGTCGCCCAGGCTTACGGCGTGCCGGCCCCGGCCGGAGCCGGAGAGCTCGACGTGCGCAGCGTGTTCGCCAAGTACCTGCCCAGCGCCGTGGTCGGCGACCGCCTGCGCCTCGGCGAGGTCGAACTGGTGGTGCGCAAGATGGAGCGCGACCGCATCGTCGATGTCGGTTTGCGGCTGCCTCACGAATAGCAGAGTTTTCCAGAGGCCGTTCGTGCTGAGCCTGTCGAAGCACGGGCGGACGCC
>DATILC010000399.1:0-14666 GCA_035476855.1 Solimonas sp.
CGGAAGTAGCCGAACAGCTTCGGCTGCGGGTCGAAGAAGTGCACGCGCACGCCGGCTTGCAGCATGCCGGTGACGAAGTCGTCGGACAGGCTCGGCGAGCCGTAGTGGTCCAGGGTCAACTCGACGCGCAGGCCGCGCTGCGCCACCTCGATCAGCGCCGCGCGCAGCTCGCGGCCCACCGGGTCGTCGAACAGGATGAAGCTCTCGACCAGCACCTCCTGCTGCGCCGCGCGGATCGCCGCGAACACGCGCGGGAAGAACTCCTCGCCGTTCTCCAGCAAGCGCAGGCGGTTGCCCTGGCGCCAGCGTTCGCCGCTCACAGCCGGATCTCCGCGGTCAGCGCTGCGTGGTCGGACAGATGCGACCAGGGCCGGCGATGCAGCACCTCGGGCAGGTGCACGCCGACGTTGCGCACATAGATGCGGTCCAGGCTCAGCAGCGGCCAGCGCGCCGGGAAAGTGCGCGCGGCCCGGCCCAGGGCCTCGACGAAGACCTCGCGCAGCGAGGCACAGCGCTGCAGGATCGCGTGTGCGCGCATGCGCCAGTCGTTGAAGTCACCGGCCACCATCAGCGGCGCGTCGGCCGGCAGGCCGTCGATCAGCCGGCACAGCAGCTTCAGCTGCTCGCGCCGATGCGACTCGGCCAGGCCCAGGTGCACGCAGACCGCGTGCATCTCGCGGCCCAGGCCCGGCAGCCGCAGCGTGCAATGCAGCAGGCCGCGGCGCTCGGGGCCGCGGATCGACACGTCGAGGTTTTCGTAGCGCAGGATCGGGAATTTCGACAGCAGCGCATTGCCATGGTCGCCGCCGGGATAGACCGCGTTGCGGCCGTAGGCGTAGTCGCTCCAGAGCGTGTCGGCGAGGAACTCGTACTGCGAGGTCTTCGGCCAGTTCTCGTAGCGCGTCGAGTGTTCCCGATGCGAGCCGAGGACTTCCTGCAGGAACACCAGGTCGGCAGACACGCCGCGCACCGCCTCGCGCAGTTCGTGCAGGATGAAGCGGCGGTTGAAATGGGTGAAACCCTTGTGCGTGTTCAGCGACAGGATCCTGAACGACAGGGGCGTTGGTGCTGGAGCATCCATGTTCCCTCACATCAGGCGTAGCGTTCATCAACCAATCTGGCGCCAGCCGATGAACCTGCGCTGAAGCACCCCGGAACTCGCGCAGCGGGCACGACTCCAAGCCGCAGTGGCAGCCGCAGAGGGAAACATGAGCGCGCACGGACGATGGCAACGCCGGGTGGGACCCGCGCTGACGCTGGCCTTCATCCTGCTGTTCGCCGTACTGCTGTGGAACCGCGCCGACAGCATCGACTGGCCTGCCGTGGGCCGCGCGCTGCGCGGCTACGAAGCCGCGGTGCTGCTGCAGGCCCTGCTGCTGACCCTGCTGGGCCACGCCGCCTTCGCCTGCTACGACCTGATCGGCCGGCGCTATGCCGGGCATGCGCTGCCGGTGCGGCGCGTGCTGCCGATCGCCGTGGTCGGCTACGTCTGCAATCTCAACTTCGGCGCCCTGCTCGGCGGCATCGGCCTGCGCTATCGCCTGTATGCACGTCATGGCCTGGCCACCGGCCAGATCACGCGCGTGATCGGCCTGGGCATCGTCACCCACTGGTCGGGCTACCTGCTGCTGGCCGGCGCAGTATTCCTGCTGGCGCCTCCGCCCTGGCCGGCGGACTGGCCAGCCGGCCCGCAACTGCTCCGGGGCACTGGCGCGCTGCTGCTGGTGATGCTGCTGCTGTGGCTGGCCGCCTGCGCCTTCGCGGGACAGCGGCGCTGGCGTATCCGCCAGCTGCAGCTGCGCCTGCCGCGGCTGCGCATGGCGGCACTGCAACTGGTGCTGGCGCTGGGCAACTGGCTGCTGGTCGCGCTGGTGATCGCGCGCCTGATGCCGGCGGAGATTCCGCCGCTGGCGGTGCTGGGCTGCTACTACCTCAGCGTGCTGGCGACGCTGGTGGTGCGCATTCCCGGCGGCGTCGGCGTGGTCGAGGCGGTGTTCCTCGCCCTGCTCGGCCCGCGGTACGGCGCGGCGGGATTGCTCGCGGCGCTGCTGGCCTGGCGCGCGATCTACTACCTGCTGCCGCTGCTGTTGGCCGCACCGCTGTATCTGCGCCTGGAACAGACGGCGCGGCAGCGCGTGGCTGCCGCGCCGGCCTGAGCCTGCGCCCGGTTAGGGCCTGGCCGCAGGGAAGCTTTGAAAAAGTCCGTTCGTGCTGAGCCTGTCGAAGCACGGGCGGACTTTGCCACCGACGGTCAACAAGTTACCGCCCACCCTTCGACAAGCTCAGGGCGAACGGCAACTTACTCAGCGCATCCCTACAGCGTCGGATCTTCGGCCATGCGCGTGCGCCGCGCGCGGCGCAGCGAGGCGTCGGCGGCGGTGGCATCGGCCTTCTTCGCGCCGCCCACCAGTTGCGAGCGCTGATCCAGCCACTGCGCGCAGGGCTCCCAGACGTTCTTCTGCGCACCGCCGCCGAGGATCACGCCCATGTGGCCGCCCGGGGCGATGCGGAATTCCTTGTCCTGCGAGGCGACCACGTCGACGATGCGGCGCGCGATCTGCGCCGGCACCAGGTGGTCGGTGGTGCCGGCGTAGACCAGCATGTTGGCCTTGATCTTCGTGAGATCCGCGACGCGGTCGCGCACCTCGATGCGGCCGGCGGCGAGCTGGTTGTCGATCGCCATCTTCACCACCATGTCCTGGATCACGCCGCCCGGGTAGAGCAGCATGTTGTTGAGGTAGTCGGCGGTGGTGGAGTAGCTCTCGACGAACTCGCGGTCCCACAGCCGCGCCAGCAGGTCCCAGTAAGTGGTCATCGAGCCGACCGGGTCGGTGGCCTTGAACGCCAGCGTGGTCAGCCAGCCCGGCGCATGCAGGCGGATCGGGTCGAGCATGTGCAGGCGCAGCGAGCTGAACTTGCGCACCAGCTTGGCCGGCGTGTTGAGCACGGTGGCGGCGCGCGCCACCATGCCGCCGCCGCGCAGGTCGATCGGGCTGGCGATGGTGATGAGGTTGCGGATGTGCTGGTCCTGGGTGAAGCCCAGGTGCATCAGGCACAGCAAGCCGCCCATGCACCAGCCCATCAGCGAGACGTCCTGCACGCCGGAGTGGCGCCGCACCTCGGCCAGCGCCTCGCCGAACATGTCGATGGCGTAGTCCTTCAGGCCCAGGCCGGCGTGCCGCTTCTGCGGCTTGCCCCAGTCGATCAGATACACGTGGTAGCCGCGCGCCGCCATGTAGCGCACCAGCGAGCGCTGCGGCAGCAGGTCGAAGGTTTCGGTGGTGACGCCCAGCGGCGGCACCAGCACCAGCGGCACCGGATGGCGCTCATGGCGCACCGGCACCTGGCTGCCGTCGGCCATCTCGATGCGCGACTCCGCCGGCGGCGGGTAATAGCGCAGCGACATCGGATCGCCGGCGTGGACCGTGTCGAAGGGGGTGAGCCCGGACTTGATCAGGGTCTCGCGCAGGAACAGCCAGTCGAAGGCGTTGTCCGCCATCGCCAGCAGTTTCTCGTTGAGCTTGAGGCCCTGGTCCAGGGCCTCCTTCTGCAGTCGGTTCATCGCATCCTCTCCGGTCGCCCCCGCCTACGCCGGCCGGGGCGACCGGAAGAATAGCGATTCAGGCCCGTCGGCGCTGTGGCTCCACCGCCAGCTGCTGCGGCCGGCTGCGCACGTCGCGCAGGAAGCGGCCCAGTTCGCGGGTGAACTGCGCCGGTGCGTCGAACTGCACGCAGTGGCCGGCGCCCTCGAAGCGCACGATCTCGACGTCCGGGACGTAGCGCGCGAACGCCATCTGGCCCTCGATCGGGTACATCCTCGAGTGAGTGCCGGCGAACACGCGGAACAGCTTGCCCTGGGTGCGGCCGACCGAGTCGCGCCAGTCGTGGTCGATCTCGGCGTAGGTGCGCATGATGTCGGTGTAGACGCGCCACTGCTCGGTGCCGGCCAGGCGGCTGATCAGCGGCTCGAAGCGGCCGAGGCTGAAGGCGGCCTGCAGCGCGCGGTTCTCGACCGCGGCGACGCCGAACTCGGCGAGCATGTTCCACATGCGGCCGCGCAGCTTCTTCGGCAGCTCCCCGAACGGCGTGTAGGGCGCGTGCTCGCCGAGGTCGGCGATCAGCGAGCGCATGTCGCTGCGGAACCCGAGGTGGCGCTCGCCGAACAGGCCCCAGGGCCAGCCGGCCTTGCCGGTGACGCAGGGCGGGTTGTCGATGTTGAGGTAGCCGGCGACACGGTCGAAGCCGTAGCGGCGCTGGTACTCCAGCGCGGTACAGGCACCCATCGACAGGCCGGCCAGCGCCGGGTTGTCGAGCTTGAGCGCGACCAGCAGGTCCTCGAGGTCGTCGGCGTGCTGCTCGAGCGCGTTTTCCTTGCGGATCGGCAGGCGGTGCGAGCCGCCGAAGCCGCGCAGGTCCGGCAGGATGAAGCGGTGGCGGGTGGCCAGCGGCAGGATGTTGGGCAGCCACATCCAGGCGTGCATGCCGAAACCGTGGAGCAGGACACAGGTCGGGCCACGGCCGATGTCCCAGTAATGCATCTGCGCACCATCGCGCAGCGTCACATGTGGCATTTCGAATTCTTCCAGGCGGTGGGAACCCGCGCGGCCTCGGGGCCCGGGACGGCGGGCCGCAGCCTGTGGACACCGGCAAGGCCGGCGGCATGGCTACGGGCCTGCGGTCGCGGTCAGCGACGGATGGCGCGTGGCTCCCTGTTTATCTTTATGCCCGCACCATCCGTGGCCCGGGTCCGAGGCCCAATTCTTACGCCAAATGTGACGCCGGCGCCACCTTTTCCAGGAGCAAAACCCGCACGTTTATCGGACGACGGACGGCTCCAGCTGCCCGGTGACCGCCAGCAGGCGGTAGGCGGCGGCGCTGCGGTCGCGGCGGCTGTTGATCAGGCTGACCTGGGCCGACAGCAGTTCGCGCTCGGCGTCGAGCAGATCCAGCGTGGTGCGGCTGCCGACTTCCAGCTCCTTGCGCACGCCATCCAGCGCCAGTTCGGCGGCCTGCGCCTGCGCCTCGAAGGCCGGCACGCGCTCGCGCGCGGCCTGCAGCGATTCCCAGGCCTGGATCACCGATTCCTCGATCGCCTGCGCCGTGTCCTCGGCCAGTGCCGCGGCCTGCACCTCGCGCGCCTCGGCCTCGTGCACCGCGGCACTCACCGCACCGCCCTGGTAGAGCGGCAGCTGCAGCTTCAGCAGCGCCGACCAGCGGTCGATGCGCTCGTAGCCGAAGTCGGTGTTGTCGGCAGTGTTGGCCTGGGCATCGATGAACAGCTGCGGCCGGCCGGCGGCGCGCGCCAGGCCGATGCCGGCCTGCGCGGCACGCTGCTGGGCCTGGGCCTCGCGCAGCAGCGGCGAGGTCTGCGCCTGCTGCAGCGCCGTGTCCAGCGTCGCCGGCAGCGGCGGTTCGACGGCGGTCTCCGCCAGCGCCTCCGGTGCGACGCCGACCACGCGCTCGAAGCTGGCCGTGGAGGAACGCAGCGCGGCGCGTGCGCCGGCCAGTTCGGCCTGTGCACCGGCGACGCGGGCCTGGGCCTGCGAGACGTCGGTGCGTGTCGCCTCGCCGGCGTCGAAGCGCTTGCGCGTGTCGCTGCCGGCGGCGTCGAGGGCGCGCAGGTTGGATTGGTTGAGGCCGATCACCGCGCGGTCGCGCGACACCGAAAGATAAGCGTTGATCGCCGCCAGCAATACCTGCTGGCGCGTCGCCGCGTCGCGGCTGCCGGCGCCCTCGGCGGCGAAGCCGGCGGCGTCGACCTGCGCGTCGATGCGACCGCCGGCGTAGAGCGGCTGGGTCAGCTGCGCGCCGATGCTGTTGGGCGTGCGCGTGCCGGAGGGCGGGAACGGCGAGTCGACCTGGAAGTCGGCACGGCCGACATCGGCGGCGACGCTGACGCTCGGCTGGTAGCCGGCGCGCGCCTGCTCGACCGCGGCCTGCGCCGCGCCGACATCGGCGCTCGCGGCGCGGATGCGCGGGTCATTGCGCAGGGCCAGCTGCGCAGCCTCCGGCAGGCTCAGGGCCTGGGCGGCCAGCGGCAGCAGCAACAGCAGCGCCGGGATCAGGATGCGGACCATGGTTCTCTCCTCAACGCACAAAAGCTTTCTGCCACGGATTGCGCGGATCAACGCGGATCAACAGCCATGCGCAAGCGGTTTGAAAATCCGCGTTCATCCGCGTCATCCGTGGCCAGTGGTTTTCTGTTCACGGCGGCAGCCGTTCAGGAACAGGCGCACCGCGTGCTGCAGGAATTCGTCGAGATTCTCGCCTTCCGGCATGGCGCTCATGCCATGCAGGGCGCGGAACATCGGGTAGGTACGCACCAGGTTCATCAGCTGGATCGCCGACCAGTCCGCCTTGGGGCAGTCGAGCACGCCGGCCTCGTGCTGCTCGCGCAGATAGCTGGCCAGCAGGCCCAGCCCGCGCCGCGGACCGGCCTCGTAGAAGCGCTCGGCCAGTTCGGGAAAACGCCCGGCCTCGGCAATCATCGCGCGGTGCATGGCGATGCGCTGCGGCGCCAGGAACAGCTGCACCACGCGCCGCGCGAACTGCAGCAGCACCTGCTCGACCGCGCCGCTGCCCGTGCCGCGGGCCGGGAACTCGGCGCTGTTGATCAGCTCCTGGCACTGCCGCGCGATCATCTCGCCGAACAGGCCTTCCTTGCTGCCGAAGTACTGGTAGACGCTGGCCTTGGAACCGCCGGTGCGCTGTACCACCTCGTCGATGCTGGCGCTGGCGTAGCCGTGCTCCAGGAAGATGTCGCGCGCTGCGTCCAGCAGCGCCTCGCGGCGCAATTCGCCCCGGCGCGTGGCGGGCGCAGGAGGCGTTTGGTGCATCTGCGAGGGCGTTTCCACGAAACGCCGGGGTTTGACTTTCGGCACGGTCGGGCAGAGAATGAACTGTAACGTTCAGTACATTATCAGCAAGATCTGCGGTCCACAACCCGGGTCAACAAGTTTCGAGGAACCCGAACCATGACAGCCGAAAAACGCCAGGGACTGCGCCTGGTCATCCTGGGCCTCCTGCTGGTTGCCGGCCTGGGCCTGGGCGCGCGCTGGTGGCTGCACGGCCGCTACATCGAGTCCACCGACAACGCCTACGTGCGCGCCGACATCACCGCGATCACCTCGCGCATCAGCGGCGAGATCGTCGAGGTCGCGGTGCGCAACAACCAGGCGGTGAAGAAGGGCGAGCTGCTGGCGCGCATCGATCCGCGCGACTACGAGGCCAAGGTCGAGAACGCCCGCGCCGCCGTGGCGATGCGCGAAGCCTCGCTGAAGGCCAACGTCGAACAGAAGAGCTACCAGGCCGCGATGATCCGCGAGGCCGAGGCCAATGCCGTCGCCACCGTCGCCGACCGCCAGCGCCTGGAGAAGGACTGGCAGCGCGCCGATCGACTGGTCAAGGAAGGCGTCGCCAACCAGGCACGCCTGGACACCGCCAGCGCCGCCTACAAGTCGGGTGCGGCGCAGGTCGAGCGCGCCCAGGCCGGCGTGGCCGCGGCACGGCAGCAGTCGGCGACGATCGACGCCGACCGCGCCCGCCAGCAGGCGGAACTCGAGGCCGCCCGCGCGATGCTGAAGCTGGCCGAGATCGACTACAGCGCCACCGAGTTGCGCGCGCCGGTCGACGGCGTGGTCGGCGACCTCGCCGCCCGCGTCGGCGAGCGCGTCAACGCCGGCCTGCGCCTGCTGTCGCTGGTGCCGCTGCAGGCGGTGTTCGTCGAGGCCAACTTCAAGGAAACCCAGCTGACCCAGATCCGCGTCGGCCAGCAGGCCGAGATCGAGGTCGACGCCTACCCCGGCAATCCGCTGCAGGCGCGCATCGACAGCGTCTCGCCGGCCAGCGGCGCCGAGTTCGCACTGCTGCCGCCGGACAATGCCACCGGCAACTTCAACAAGATCGTGCAGCGCGTGCCGGTGAAGCTGGTGTTCGACGACCCCGGCGCGCTCAACGGCCTGCTGCGTCCCGGCATGTCGGTGGAAGTGTCGATCGACACCCGTACCGGCGGCGACGGCGTGAACACCGCCAGCACCACGGAATAGCGGCGGCCCCGCGATGAACGCCAGCGCCAGCGCCAGCGCCCTGCCCGCCGCGCCTTCGGCGTTGCCGGCGCGCGCCTGGATCGGCTTCGTCGCGATGGTGTTCGGCAACTTCATGGCGATCCTGGATATCCAGATCGTCGCCAGCTCGCTCAACCAGATCCAGGCCGGCCTCTCCGCCAGCGCCGAGGAACTGACCTGGGTGCAGACCAGCTACCTGATCGCCGAGGTGATCGCGATCCCGCTGTCGGGCTACCTGTCGCGGCTGCTGTCGACGCGCATCTACTTCACGATCAGCGCGATCGGCTTCACCCTGGCCTCGCTGGCCTGCGCCTTCGCCTGGAACATCGAGTCGATGGTGGTGTTCCGCGCGCTGCAGGGCTTCCTCGGCGGCGGCATGATCCCGACCACCTTCGCCGCGATGTTCATGGTGTTCCCGCCGGAGAAGCGCACCGTGCCGCTGGTGTCGCTGGGCCTGGTGTCGACACTGGCGCCGGCGCTGGGCCCGACCATCGGCGGCTATCTCACCGCCGCCTTTTCCTGGCACTGGCTGTTCCTGATCAACCTGCTTCCGGGCCTGCTGGTGGCCTTCGCGGTGTGGAACCTGGTGCACATCGACAAGCCGGACTGGTCGCTGGCACGGCGCATCGACTTCATCGGCCTGGGGCTGATGGCGCTGTTCCTCGGCAGCCTCGAATACGTGCTCGACGAGGGCCCGCGCCACGACTGGCTGGAAGACGCCACCGTGCGGCCGCTGGCCTTCGTCGCGGTGATCACCGGCGCGGCGTTCTTCTGGCGCTCGCTGACCCACCACGAACCGATCGTCGACCTGCGCGTGTTCCGCAACCGCAACTTCGCCGCCGGCAGCGTCGTCGCCTTCGTCGTCGGCGTGATGCTCTACGGCATCGTCTACCTGGTGCCGCTGTTCTTCGGCACGGTGCGCGGCTACAGCTCGCTGCAGATCGGCCACGTGATGATGGTCACCGGCATCGCCATGTTCCTCAGCGCGCCGCTGGCCGGGCAGGCGCAGAAGCGCCTGGACCTGCGCCTGATGCTGGCCTACGGCCTGGCCGCGGTATCGCTGGGCACCTTCATCAACGCCAACCTGACCGCGCAATCCAGTCTCGACCAGTTCTTCTGGCCGCAGATCCTGCGCGGCCACGGCTTCATGTTCTGCATGGTGTCGATGACCGGCCTGGCGCTGGGCACGCTGCGGCCGGAGGAAATGAAGAACGGCAGCGGCCTGTTCAATCTGATGCGCAACCTCGGCGGCGCCCTCGGCCTGGCGGTGATCAACACGCTGCTGTCGCGGCTCAACTCGATGCACTGGTCGCACCTGGCCGAGACCGTGAACCTGTCACGCACGCCGGTGCGCGAGGCCGCGATGGCCGCCACCGGCGCGCTGTCGCCGGCACTGGGCACCGATGCGCAGCCAGCGGCGATCGGCCTGTTCGCGCAGCGTGTCGCACAGCAGGCACTGGTGATGAGCTTCAACGACCTGCTGCTGATCATGGCACTGCTGGTCGCCAGCCTGGCCTTCCTGCTGCCGCTGATCGACAAGCCGCAGGCCGAACCCGGCAGCGCGGCCGCGCATTAGGGCAGCAGCGTACCCTCGCCCGGCCCCGGCGCACCGTCGGCAATCCACTGCCGGATTGCCGCGATCAGATCCGGCGACAGCGGCGCCCCGCCCTGCGGCATGCGCGCGCCCACCGCCTGGCTACCCTCCAGCTTGTGGACCAGATAGCTGTCGTCCGGATTGCCGGGCTGCACGCGGAAGCGCAGCGGGAATTCGGCGGCACGCACGCCCACCAGGTTGTCGTGGCTGGTCTGCGCATCGTCCAGGCCCATGGCGCCGCTGGGATTGTTGCCGGCATGGCAGCTGATGCAGTGCCGGTCGAACACCTGGGTCTGGATCGACTCGATGCGGGGCTGCGGCAAGTCCACGCCACCGCCGGCGTCGCCCGGCAGATCACCGCCTTCATAGTCGCCGCCGCAGGCCGGCAGCAGCAGGGCGGCCAGCATCGCCGTCAGCCCGCGTGTGCGCGAAATGTTCATGCTGGCCGCTCCCTTAGGACCTGTTAACGCTACCGCAATCACTGCGACGGAGGCCGCCTGGGCGCAGGGCTATGCCCCGAGGCGCGCCGTGTACTCGACGTACATCAGCGACTCGGGGCGCCGCCATGCGCCCAGGCGGCCCCGCCCTCCGGGTGCCCCCGTCTTCGCCTGGAGGCGCCTACTGTTGGTGCGGCCATGCTGTGTTACTCGTCGGTTACTTGGAACCACCAAGCGTCCTCCTCGCGCCTTGCCTGGCCGCAAATACGGGGGCATCGCAGCGACTGCGGTAGCGTTAACAGGTCCTAGCCCATGTCCTTCGCGTTGCCGTTTTACGCCTGCCGCCGCTGGCTGTCATCCGCCCTGCACCGCTAGGATTCAGGCCCGGAACGAGACCACGATGAGCCAAACCCCCGCCCTGCCTGCCCGCCCCGTATCCCTGTCCGCCGTGCGCGAGCAGGTCTACATGGTGTTCCCCAACGACCTCAATGCGAACGACACCGTCTTCGGCGGCCTGATCATGGCGCAGATGGACCGCTTCGCCGCGGTGGTGGCCGATCGCCATGCCGGCGGCGTCTGCGTCACCGCCAGCGTCGATGCCGTGCACTTCGTGGCGCCGGCGCGACGCGGCGACGTGCTGATCTTCAACGCCTCGGTCAACCGCGCCTGGACGACGTCGATGGAAGTCGGCGTCAAGGTCGATGCGCAGAGCTACGACGGCAGCAACCGCCGCCACATCCTTTCCGCCTACCTGACCTTCGTCGCGCTCGACAGCGCCGGCAAGCCGCGGCCGGTGGCGCCGGTGCTGGCCGAAACCGAAGTGGAACAGCGCCGCTGGTGCGAGGCGCAGCTGCGGCGCGAGAGCCGCCTGCAGCATGCCGAGCGCATCCGCGAACTGCGCGGACACGACTAGGGCCTGTTAACGCTACCGCGGTCGCAGCGATCGCGGTAGCGTTAACAGGCCCTAAGCCGCAGCAACCGCCTCAGGTCGGAACGTAGCTGGCGGGGTCGACCGGCTCGAGCAGCGGTGGCGGGCGGCCGCGGCGCGGGCGGCGCAGCACCAGGTGCTCGCGCGGATGTTCCTGCTCCAAGCGGATGCCGAGGATCTGCCGCAGCACGTGCGCGTTGATCGCGCGCGGCCGGCGGCGCAGCAGCGAGAAGTTGTCCGACTCGATCACCGCGCGCACGAAGCCGATGTGCTCCTGGATTGCTTCGACGTAGGGATTGCGGCCCTTGAAGTAATCGGACATGTGGCGGTAGACGCCGCCGAAGTAGCCATCGAGGCGTTCATCGAACAGCTTGCGCGAAAACTCCGGCGTCTTGCGGATCAGCTCCTCCGGCGAGGTGTAGATCGGCTGCGGGCCACCGGGAATGGGGCTGCCGGCAAGGCCGCAGCTCTTGAACTCGTGGTAGAGGAAGTGCAGGCACTTCTCCAGGTAGCAGCGGTCGGCCATCTGCGCCAGCACGTCGGCGGTGCCGAGCATGAAGCCGAGCATGCGGTCGCGTGCATGCGCCACCTGGATGCGGTCGAGCTCGACCTCGTAGCCGGTGAAGTGCACCAGCTCGCGCGCCAGCCCGGCCTCGCGGCCGAAACCGATGGTCGGCAGGTACTCGGCAAGGAAGTCGCCGCTGCGGCGCACGTGGTACAGGGTGAACTCGGCACCGTTCTGGTACTGCGTCTCCTCGGTGCGGCGGATGTAGCCGGCATCGTGGAACAGGGCGCAGATCACTCCCAGGCGCAGGCGCTTCTCGCCCAGGCGCCGCGCCGCCGGCACCGCGCGCTCATGGCCGCTGACCAGCCGCGCCATCGCCAGCGTGCAATCGAGGCTGTGCAGGGCGTCGTGGTACCAGGTGTCGTTGCCGTGGAAGCCGGGCAGCACGCCGGCATAGAGGCGGGTAAAGGTGTCGAAGGCATGCCGCACCGGCGCCAGGTCGGCAGCAGGATGCAGATCCGCGATGATGCGGCAGACCTCCTGCTCGACGATCCGCGGATCCGCCAGGTGGACGGTATCGGTTACGTCGTACTCGCTGCGTCGCTCGCGCATCGCGTGCCCCCGCCGGTCACCCGGCTGCATCCCCGGGGCCCATCATAGCGCTGCCCGGGGATGCCGGCGTGGCGGCCGGGTGCCGTCTATCGCGCGAAGCGGTCCGTCGCCTCGAGCAGGCGCGACAGGATGCCCGGCTCGCTGGCGGCATGGCCGGCGTCGGCGACGATCTGCAGTTCCGACTCCGGCCAGGCGCGGTGCAGGTCCCAGGCCGAGCGCAGCGGGCAGACCACGTCGTAGCGGCCCTGCACGATCACCGCCGGGATATGGCGGATGCGCTGCACGTTTTCCAGCAGCCAGTTGTCGCTGTCGAAGAAGCCGCCATTGACGAAGTAATGGCACTCGATGCGGGCAAAGGCCTCGGCGAAGCGATCCTCGCCGAAACGCGCCACCAGGTCGGTGGACGGGAACAGCTTGCTGGCCGAACCCTCCCAGATGCTCCAGGCGCGGGCGGCAGCGCGGCGCACGGCCGGCTCGGCGCTGGTCAGGCGACGGTAATAGGCATTGAGGAAATCGCCGCGCTCGGCCTCGGGGATGGCATCGCGGTAATCCTCCCAGCTGTCCGGGTAGATCCAGCTGGCGCCGTCCTGGTAGAACCAGTCGATCTCGGCGCGGCGCAGCAGGAAGATGCCGCGCAGCACCAATTCGGAGCAGCGCTGCGGATGCGTCTCGGCATAGGCCAGCGCCAGCGTCGAGCCCCAGGAGCCGCCGAACACCAGCCAGCGCTCGATACCCAGGGTCTCGCGGATCTTCTCCATGTCCGCCACCAGGTCCCAGGTGGTGTTCTCGCGCAGCTCGGCATGCGGCGTCGAGCGGCCGCAGCCACGCTGGTCGAACAGCACGATGCGATACTTGCGCGGATCGAAGAACTGGCGATGCCAGGCCTCGCAGCCGCCACCGGGGCCGCCGTGCACGAAGATCGCCGGCTTGCCCTGCGGATTGCCGCACTCTTCCACGTGGATCTCGTGCAGCGCGGAAACGCGCAGCCGCTGTGTGCGATAGGGTTCGAGATGCGGGTAGGGCTGCGTCATTGCCGGAAAGCTCCTCGCGGATTGTTACAAATTATTAGCAAATATTGTTGCAGTGCGGTATATTTAAACAGACCTGCGGTGTCCGTGCGCGACGATACGGACTGATTTCCGCAGCCGCCTGCCGGTTTCGTCTTGGCGCACTCGGGGCGGCACACTAACATCGTCGTTAGAACCCGCGCAGCGCGCGCGGATCCAGGTGGCGTGGCAGCGATGTTGGCTAGATTCTTCAGGACCTGCGGCAGCATCTTAATCGTTTCAACCCTCGGTTGCGGCGTCGCCGGTGCCGAGCCGCCAGCCGCCGGCAAGCTGCTTGCGGCACCACTGAGCCAGCCGCCCACCGCCGCGGAAATCGATCCGGCGATGCCGCCGCCGCTGCCCGGCAGCAGCACCCCGCCCGCCATGGTCGTCGGCGCCGCGGCGGCACCCGCAGCGGCATCGACACAGGCCCCGGGCGACAGCAGCCTGCTGTTCCCGCGCTACGCCTCGCTGCAGCCGCGCATCGCGTTCTGGACCAAGGTCTTCGGCCACTACTCCGAGCTGCAGAGCGTGGTGCATTCCTCCGAGTTCCCGGACAAGGTCTACACCGTGCTCGACTTCCGCGGCAACGCGGTGACGATGAACCGCTTCGAACTGGCCAAGTGGCGTTCGCGCGAGGAGGACCGGGTCAAGGCGGAGATCGAGGGGCTGCTGAAATCGGTGCATGCCAAGCGTCACCGGCCCGAGGACATGACTCTGGAGGAGCGCCGCATCTTCGAGCTGTTCGAGGACAGCGACGACGACGAACGCTTCAAGAAGGCGATGGGCACCACGCGTGCGCAGCGCGGCCTGCACGAGCGCACCCAGACCGCGCTGGAGACCTCGGGCAAGTACCTGCCGGAGATGGAGCGTATCTTCCGCGGCTACGGCCTGCCGGTGAAGCTGACGCGCCTGCCGCTGGTGGAATCGAGCTTCAACGTCGAGGCCTACTCCAAGGTCGGCGCGGCCGGCCTGTGGCAGTTCATGCCCTCGTCGGCAAAGATGTACATGCGGCTCGACAACCTGGTCGACGATCGCCGCGATCCCTGGACCTCGACCGACGCCGCCGCGCGCCACCTGCGCGACGACTACCGCGTGCTCGGTGCCTGGCCGCTGGCGCTGACCGCCTACAACCACGGCCGCGGCGGCATTGCGCGCGGCCTGCGTGAGACCGGCAGCGCCGACCTGCCCGGCCTGATCCGCCACTACAAGTCGAAGAACTTCGGCTTCGCCTCGAAGAACTTCTATGCGGAGTTCCTCGCCGCCGCCGACGTCGAGCGCAACCACCAGAAGCACTTCGGCGAGGTGCAGCGGCGAGCGCCGGTGGCCTTCGACATCGTCGAGACCCGGCACTACGTGCCCTACGAGACGCTGCAGCGGCTCTGCGGTGCCGACGACGAGGCCTTCCAGAAGCTCAACCCGGCCTACCGGCCCGAGGTGATCGAGGGCAAGCTCTACGTGCCGCCGGGGCATCTGATCCG
>DATILC010000400.1:0-4632 GCA_035476855.1 Solimonas sp.
TTCCACGGACAGGGGCTGATTCCGAAGGACTCGTACAACGCGATGTGGCAACGCTGGGGCCTTTCTGCACGTCCCGATGATTTCGATGCGCAGGTGCGCGAGCGCTACGGGCTGCCGGAGGCGCCGTTCCACAATCCCTACCCCCTGCCGGGTGAAGACGCGGCCGCTACCGGGGGCGGGTCCGGCGAACTGCCGGCGGGGCTGGTGCAGGTCAAGGATGCGGACGGCCACTACACCGGCTCGATGTCCATGACCTGCGATGTCTGCCACAGCGGCGCGCTGGACGCCGTCGCCAGCGGCGGCGCGCCCGGCTTCGTCTCCGGCATGGGCGCCAACGCGGCTGACCTGCAGCTGCTGCTGACCGATGCCGCGGCGCCGCTGCCGATCGGCCTCAACAGCTCGCGCGGCGTGACCAATGCCGAAGGCCTGTCCGGCCTGCTGATCGGCTTGCTCGACGCCGATTCACTCGGCTTCCGCCCCGACAGCGCGCTGCTGCTGCAGCTGCCGGGCAATACCTCCGGTGCTGGCGACACCAAGATGCCGGCCTGGTGGAATGCCAGCCATCGACCGCGCAAGTTCTGGGACGGCGGCTTCTCGTACGACGCCGCGCGCCTCGACAGCGCGATCCTCAACGCGCTGACGCCGGCGGAATCGCCGCTGGGCAGCGATCCGGCCTTCAACCGTGGGCTGCGCGACCTCATCGAAAGCCAGAGCCTCCTGGCGCAGGCCTATATCGAGTCGCTGCAATCACCGCCGTTTCCCGGCGCCATCGACACCGCGCTGGCGGAACAGGGTGCGATCCTGTTCCATGCCAAGGACCTGTGGGCCGGAGAGGCCAATGCCGACATCCCGCGGCCGCCCACGAATGGCTCCTGCGCCGGCTGCCATGGTGTGTACTCGCCGCGCTACGCCAACGACCCTGCCTACCTCGAAGACCCGCGCCTGGCCGGTATCGCCGGCTACATCGCGCCACTGGAGCAAATCCGTACCGACCCTGAGCGCGTGAAAGGCTTCACGCCGCCACTGCTGGAGCTGATGAGCACTTCCTGGTTCTCGTATCCGGAAGGTTCGGCCGGCTATGTCTCTCCCGACCAGAAGAACCTGCTGCAGGAGCGTCTCGATGACTGGGGCATCTTCATCGGCGGCGCGCGCTCCAAGGGCGCCTGCACCTGGCAGGGCGCGCTGCCCGACGACGCAGTGGGCTATCTCGCGCCGCCGCTGCACGGGGTCTGGGCGACGGCCCCCTACCTGCACAACGCCTCGGTGCCGGATGTCTGGAGCCTGCTCAAGCCCGACGAGCGGCGGGCAATGTGGCGCCGGCAACTGACGACCGGCGCGGGCACCGAGCACGGCTTTGATACCAGCATGGCGGCCTACGACAGCGAGCGGCTGGGCTGGAAGCACGAGGCCATGTTCTGCGGCGCCGGCGGCGTGCCCTATCTGTCATGCGAGCCGGCAGACGTGCCGCCAGCGTTCACCGCGGTAGTGGATTTGATCAACCGCCTGCCGGGCTCGCTCAACAGCCTGGGCTACCAGGTCATGCCGCCGCTCGGCCGCGACGCGGTCGAGGCGCGCAAGGTCTTCAACAGCCACCAGTTTGCCAAGAGCAACGGCGGCCATGACTACGGCCGTGCCCTGACCGATGCCGAACGCCGTGCCCTGATCGAATACCTCAAGACCCTGTGACCATGACTGCCCAAGGCCCCGCCCGCGTCACCGCGATCAACCCACTGGCCGCAATTCTCACTGCCAGCGGCCGCCATACGGTTCAAGCTGCTGAGATAACAACCAAGGCATACGCAGGAGGAGCGATGACCATGGAATACGGCATGCGGGGGGCGATCGCCCTGCTGGTACTGGGCCTTGCCGCCTGCGGCGACTATGGCAGTCGCAGCGGCGGTGCGTCCGGCGATGGCAGCGGTGTGCAGGCGCGGTCGATGGAGGAACACTTCAGCAGCAACGTGCAGCCCTCGATGGATTTCTGCCGCAGCTGCCATGTGCCCGGCGCCGCCGCTGACGTCGAGAACGGCCGCGACTTCATGCTGTCGACCAGCAGGTCGCAGGACCTGGCCAACCTGCGCGCCAGCTGGGAGCGGCTGGGCAGGAACAACCCGACCTCGCGCATCCTGCTGATGCCCTCCGGGCAGGAGCTGCCGCACAGCGGCGGCGCGCCCTGGCCCAAGGGCAGCCCCGCCTACCGCAACATGGAAATCCTGCTGCAGTGCTTCGAGAGCCCGGCCGGCTGCGCCGGCCTGCTCGTCGGCGGCGTGGGTGTCGGCACGCAACTGCCCCTGCTGGGCAGCAAGCACGGCGGCCACCTGTGGGCCAGCTACTGCGAGGACAAGGCTGACGCGGCCTTGCTGCCCGCCGATCCGCGCTCGCTGATCCGCCCCGGCGTCAACTCCGGCAAGGCGGTGTACTACAACGCGTGGTGGCAGGACTGCCACGTCAACGCGCCGCCGCAGGAGCAGCAGCCGAAGACCTGCGGCGAGTACCGCACGCGCCGCGACCGCGGCCGCGACTTCCTGATGGACGAGTTGCCGGTGTCGGCGATGTCCGCGGCGGACTACGACAACAGCTGGACGAAGTGGGGCCTGTCCGAGCGCCCCGCCAACTTCGAGCAGCTGTACACGCTGCGCTACGGCCTCAACCGCGCGCCCTTCCCGAATCCCTATCCACTCGCAGGCGAGGATCCCAATGCCAGCGGCGGCGGCTCCGGCCAGCTGCCGCTGGGCCTGCGCCAGCTCAAGGATGCCGAGGGCAAGTGGACCGGCCAGATCGGCACCGCGGCCTGCTTCTCCTGCCACGGCGGCCAGATCGGCGATCCGGCGGCCGGCGAGCGCGAGGTGATCACGCTGGCCAACCTCGGCCTGGGCAACAACAACTACGACACGCCGATGTCGGCGCAGGACGGCTCGCCCTTTTCCGGCACGCCCATCAGCGCGCTGCTGCCGGCGGTGGATGCCAACTCGCTGTTCAACGTCGGCATCAAGCAGCGTGGCCAGAACAATGCCGTCGGCGCCTTCGAGGTGCTGGTGACCCTGCTCGACTTCGACACGCTGGGGCTCAACCCCAACCCGCTGAAGACCATCACCAACAACGGCGCCCAGGGTACGCAGGACCAGCCGCATCCGCTGGCGCATACGCAGGACACGCCGCCCTGGTGGAACATGGGCTCGCGCCCGCGCAAGTTCTTCGATGCCGGCATCTCCAACGACGGCACGCGCATCATCATGGCCGCCGGCCCGGGCGAACTGAACCAGCTGATCACGGCGGACGGCAAGTCCTACCGCGACCGCATCGAGCTGTACGACCAGGACCTCGAAGCCTTCTTCCTGTCGCTGCGCTCGCCGGCGTATCCGCAGGCGGTCGACACGAAACTGGCCGAGCAGGGTGCGATCCTGTTCCACGCCAAGAACCTCTGGGCCGAAGGCCTCGACAACCCGGCGCCCGAGCCGTTGGGCGGCAACGGCTCCTGCGCCAGCTGCCACGGCGTCTACTCGCCGCGCTACGTCCACGACCCGGCGTATCTCGAAAGCCCGGTGCTGGAAGGCGTTGCCGGCCACATTTCGCCACTGGACGTGATCGGCACCGACCGCGCCCGCTCCGACATGCTGACCCCGACGCTGCGCCTGGGCTGGGACACGACCTTCTGGGCGTATACCGAAGGCCAGCCGGGCTATGTCGCGCCCGGCGAGAAGAACGCGCTGCTGGAGGTCGCCGACGACCTGTTCCCCGTCGAGCAGCGCCCGCAGGGCCTCTGCGGCTGGGAGAAGGGCGTGATCGGCTACCAGGCACCGCCGCTGTACGGCAGCTGGGCCACGGCGCCCTACCTGCACAACGGCTCGGTGCCGACCATCGAGGCGGTGCTGGATTCGAGCAAGCGCGCGCCGATCTGGCGCCGCAAGCTGCAGACGGAAGGGCCGGTCACCGGCTTCGACCAGCGGCTGGCCACGGCCTACGATTTCCAGCAGCTGGGCTGGAAGCATGACGTGCTCGCCTGCACCGACATGCCGGGCAGCGCATTGGCCAACTGCAGTCCCTCGAACGACGCGGGGCCGTCGCTGGTGCAGATGATGCAGAACTTCCTTGCCGGGCTCGGCTGGCCGGGCGCAGTCAACATTCCCGATCCGGCGCCGGGGTCGATCGACAAGCGTCTGGTCTACGACACGCGCACCCTGGGCAACGGCAACGCCGGCCACCAGTTCACCGACGTGCTGACGGAGCAGGAGCGCCGCGCCGTCATCGAATACCTGAAAACACTGTAGGGGGCTGGGGCGCCTGACCGCGCCTCTTCTTTTTTGATGATCTCTTTCACGACCGAGGATTTCACCGCCGGCCGCCGGCGGCGCAGCGTCGAGCAGCTGCCGCAGCAGCTCAGCGCGGCGCTGGCCGTGCCCGGCGCGCGCTGTCCCTCGCTGGCTGAGCTGGCGCAGGGGCTGTGCGTGTCCACGCGCACGCTCAAGCGCCGCCTGCAGGCCCGCGGCCTGAGCTATCGCCGCCTGCTGGACCAGGCGCGCCTGGGCCGTGCCGCCGAACTGCTGCAGCAATCGCGCCGGCCGCTGGAAGCGATCGCCGCCGAGCTGGGCTACAGCAGCTCGGCCAACTTCTCGCGCGCCTTCCGTCGCTGGG
>DATILC010000401.1:0-2565 GCA_035476855.1 Solimonas sp.
TAGCCTGCATTTCTCACAGGGTCGCCGGAGAATCCCGCATCCGGTCGAAACGGACGGGATTCTCGATGGTCTGGTGTGCGAACAAGCTGCCGGATGGATTCTCCGGCTGAATCGGTGCTGGCTGGTTCGGACCGCGCTGGACTGGAGCTTCGGTCGCCCAATAGCTACGGCTATTGCGCGCCCTCCAGCCCGGCGTCCAACACGCTCCGCCCTGCGCCATCACTCGATCCCCCTGTGAGAAATGCAGGCTAGTCATCAGAGCCGAACAGGTCCTTGACTGCCCCGCCGACCGCACCGAGGCCGCGGCCGGTGGCCGAACCGACGCTCTTGACCATGTCGGCCACGCCGACGCCCAGCGACTGCGCCATCCCCACGGCCAGCTTCACCGACAGGGTTTCGTTGAGCGAGAACTGCGGGTTGTCGATATTGCCCTCGAGCGTGAAGCTGAGGTCGATCCTGTCGCCGCCGGACTTCAGCGCGCCGACCACCGCGCCGCGCGACACGCCCATGAAGGTGCCGCCGAAACCGCCGCCGGAGCGCAGCTTGAGGTCGCGCAGCAGCAGCCTGCCGGGTGCGGTGAGGCGGCGCTGCTTCACCTTTGAATGCAGGTCCAGGTCGAGGCGGCCGCGTTCAACGCCGGCTTCCGAGGCCTTCAGCAGGTAGGGCTCCAGCTGCTTCATGTCGATCTCGCGCAGGGTCAGCTTCACATCGGACTCCTGCGTCGCCAGTTCCAGCCAGCCCTCAAGCTTGATCGTGCCGTCACGCGGCTTGCTGCGCACCAGGGCCTCGACCTGGAGTTCGCTGCGGCCCTGCAACTCCGGCAACTGCAGCGGACCGAAGCGCGCCTGCAGCGCCTCCAGCCGCAGGTTGACCGGCTTGCGCCCCAGGCTGCCGTCGTAGAAGTCCACCTCGGAATCCTTCAACTCGATGGCGTCGATGCGCAGCGCGAAGCCACCGCCGGAGGCCTGGTCCTTTTCCCTGGCCCGTTCCAGCAGGCTCGGCAGCAGCCGCAGCTTGCCTTCGCGGCTGCGCAGCAGCGACAGGTAACCCTGCTCGATGGTGATCTGGCCGACGCGGTACTGGCCGGAGAACAGCGAGCGCAGGTCCGGCTCGACGCGCAGCCGCTCGGCACGCAGGGTCTGCGCGCTGGGCCAGCCCTTGGGCGCGGCAATGCTCACGCCCTCGACCAGCACGCTGCCCAGCCCGATGTGCACGCGGCCCACCGTCGCCTCCGGCCCCAGCGCCGCCAGTACCTGGCGTTTCAGCGCGAAGGCCGCGCCCTGCCAGGCCGGCAGCAGCAGGATGAGGATGACGATGACGGCGATCAGCAGGCCGCGGCCACGACGCCTGGCGGCGGAAGGCGCGGCGATGTTCGGGGACTCGCTCACGGCATCACAGCGTGCGATAGACCTCGGCGCCGGCCTCGCGGAACTCGGCGGACTTCTCGGCCATGCCCTGCTCCAACGCGGCGGTTTCTTCGGCACCGATCCTGGCGGCGTAGTCGCGCACGTCCTGGGTGATCTTCATCGAGCAGAAATGCGGACCGCACATCGAGCAGAAGTGCGCCAGCTTGGCGCCTTCCTGCGGCAGGGTCTCGTCGTGGAATTCCTTGGCCTTCTCGGGATCGAGGCCGAGGTTGAACTGGTCGTCCCAGCGGAACTCGAAGCGCGCCTTCGACAGCGCGTTGTCGCGCACCTGCGCGCCGGGCCAGCCCTTGGCGAGATCGGCGGCATGCGCGGCGATCTTGTAGGTGATGATGCCCTCGCGCACATCGTCCTTGTCCGGCAGGCCCAGGTGCTCCTTGGGCGTGACGTAGCACAGCATCGCGCAGCCGTACCAGCCGATGTTCGCCGCGCCGATGCCGGAGGTGATGTGGTCGTAGCCCGGTGCGATGTCGGTGGTCAGCGGGCCCAAGGTGTAGAACGGCGCCTCGAAGCAATGCTTGAGCTGCTCGTCCATGTTCTCCTTGATCAGCTGCATCGGCACATGGCCGGGGCCTTCGATCATCACCTGCACGTCGTGCTTCCAGGCGATGTCGGTCAGCTCGCCCAGCGTGTGCAGCTCGCCGAACTGCGCGTCGTCATTGGCGTCGGCGATCGAGCCGGGGCGCAGGCCGTCGCCGAGCGAGAAGGACACGTCGTAGGCCTTCATGATTTCGCAGATTTCCTCGAAGTGCGTGTAGAGGAAATTCTCCTTGTGATGCGCCAGGCACCACTTGGCCAGGATCGAACCGCCGCGCGAAACGATGCCGGTCATGCGGTTCGCGGTCCAGGGGATGTAGCGCAGCAGCACGCCGGCGTGGATCGTGAAGTAGTCGACGCCCTGCTCGGCCTGCTCGATCAGCGTGTCGCGGTAGATCTCCCAGGTCAGTTCCTCGGCCTTGCCGTTGACCTTCTCCAGCGCCTGGTAGATCGGCACCGTGCCGATCGGCACCGGCGAGTTGCGGATGATCCACTCGCGGGTGGTGTGGATGTCGTCGCCGGTGGAGAGGTCCATCACCGTGTCCGCACCCCAGGTGACCGCCCAGGTGAGCTTGTCGACCTCCTCGGCGATGCTGCTCGTGAC
>DATILC010000402.1:0-36497 GCA_035476855.1 Solimonas sp.
CTCCTTGCTCACCCACGGCGGCTAACCTAGGGGCTTTCGGGCGCACACGCCGGGCTCTCGACACCTACCTTACGAAAACTCCAAGAGATAAGGGGCTGGGGTCAACGGGAATGACTGCCGGGGGTTCCTGCGAGTGTGTCCCTCACCCCAACCCCTCTCCCGGAGGGAGAGGGGCTATGCCGCTGGTCACTCCTTGAACGTGTTCCAGCTTCAACCCCACCCCCGTCAGCCGCCGGCTGCGCGCCTCGTCCAGCAGCCACGCCAAGGTATCCGCCGCCTGCGCATGCGACAACCCCGCACCGTGGATATTGGAAATGCAGTTGCGCTCGGCATCCGTGCGGCCGGGGCGCGGGTCCCAGGTCAGGTAGATGCCGAGGCTGTCGGCGACCGACAGGCCGGGGCGCTCGCCGATGCAGACGGCGACCAGCTTCGCGCCCAGCGCGGCACCGATCTCGTCGCCGAGCGCGACGCGGGCCTGGGCGGCGAACACGATGGGCGCGATCTTCCAGCCGGGCAGGCGCTGCCGCAGTTCCTGCAGCAAGGGCAAGACCTGCTGCATCACGGCGGCGGCGGACAGGCCGTCGGCGACAACCAGCGCGAGGTCCCAGTTGCCGCGCTGCGCCTGCAACAGCGGCAGGTCCACGTCGCGCAGGCGGCGGCCGAGGTCGGGGCGTCGCAGGTATTGCTCGCGGCTCTCGACACAGCTGCGCACGCACAGCACCGGCTCCGGCGCGAGTGCGGCGGCCAGTGCATCGAAGTCCACGGCGCCATGCACGGCATCGCGCGCGCGGCTGTGAGCGGCCTGGAAAGCGAGTTGCGCGGCCAGCGGCTGTGCGTCGCCGGCGCGGCCCAGGCCGATGCGGGCAGGCGTGGCAGCGCGCAGGCGCGCGTAGGGATCGGGGACCGGATCGCTCACGACAGCATCCGTCGCATCGCGCTCTCGCCCGGCGGCGGCAACTGGCCCTGCGCGTCCATCAGGTCCATGCGCTGCAGCCAGGCCTCGAACTCCGGCGCGGGCCGCAGCTTCAGCAGATGCCGCAGACCCAGCACGTCATGCCAGGACAGGCTCTGGTAGCTGAGCATGACGTCGTCGGCGCCGGGCACGGCGATGACGAAGTTCACGCCGGCCGTGGCGAGCAGGGTCATCAGCACGTCCATGTCGTCCTGGTCGGCCTCGGCATGGTTGGTGTAGCAGACGTCGACGCCCATCGGCAGGCCCAGCAGCTTGCCGCAGCAATGATCCTCGAGCCCAGCGCGGATGATCTGTTTCGCGTCGTAGAGATACTCGGGGCCGATGAAGCCAACGACGGTATTGACCAGTAGCGGATCGAAGGCACGTGCGACGGCATAGGCGCGCACTTCCATGGTCTGCTGGTCGACTCCGTGGTGCGCGTTGGCCGACAGCGCGCTGCCCTGGCCGGTCTCGAAGTACATGACGTTGTTGCCGACCGTGCCGCGCTGGAGGCTCAGCGCCGAATCGCGCGCTTCGCGCAGCAGCGCGAGGTCGATGCCGAAGCTGCGGTTCGCGGCCTCGCTGCCGGCGATCGACTGGAACACCAGGTCCAGCGGCGCGCCGCGTTCGATCGCGTGCAGGCTGGTGGTGACATGGGCCAGCACGCAGGATTGCACCGGCATGTCGTAGCGCAGGCGCAGTTCGTCGAGCATCTGCAGCAGGCGGATCGTGTCCGGCACCGAGTCGCTCGCGGGATTGATGCCGATCACGGCGTCGCCCATGCCGAACAGCAGGCCGTCGAGGATCGCGGCGCCGATGCCGGCGGGATCGTCGGTCGGGTGGTTCGGCTGCAGGCGGCAGGCGAGACGGCCGGGCAGGCCCAGTGTCGTGCGCAAGGCGGTGATGACGCGGCATTTCGCCGCGACCGCGATCAGGTCCTGGTTGCGCATCAGCTTGGAGACGGCGGCGACCATCTCCGGCGTCAGGCCCGGCGCCAGTGCGGCCAGCGCCTCGGTGGTCGCGGCATAGGACAGCAGCCAGTCGCGCAGCTGGCCGACACTCATCGACGCCACCGGCGCGAAGGCCGCCGCGGCGTGCGTGTCGAGGATCAGGCGCGTGACCTCGTCGGACTCGTAGGGGATCAGCGGCTGTTCCAGGAACACCCGCAGCGGCAGTTCGGCCAGCGCAAATCGCGCGGCGACGCGCTGCTCGTCGGACTCGGCGGCCAGGCCGGCGAGCTCGTCGCCGGAGCGCCGCGGCGAGGCGCAGGCCAGCAGCGCACGCAGGTCCGCGAAGACCCAGGTCCTTCCATGCAGCGTGCTGCGATACGGTGCCATGGCTGGGACCAAGCATAGCCCTTGCCATCCCGTGCGATCATGACAGGACACCGGAGAGGCCCATGCCCGACACCAAGACTCATATCGCCCTGCTGATCGACGCCGACAATTCGCCCGCAGCGAAGATCGACGTGATCCTCGCGGAGCTGGCCAAGTACGGCGTGGCGAACATCCGCCGCGCCTACGGCAACTGGACCAAGCCCGGCCTGAAGAAGTGGACCGAGCAGCTGCACGAGCACGCGATCCGGCCGATCCAGCAGTTCGACCTGACCAAGGGCAAGAACGCCACCGACGTGTCGATCGTGATCGATGCGATGGACCTGCTGTACACGACCAATGTGCAGGCCTTCGCGCTGGTGTCCTCGGACTGCGATTTCACGCCGCTGGTGATGCGCATCCGCGCCAATGGCCTGGATGTCTACGGCTTCGGCGAGAAGAAGACGCCGGAGCCTTTCCGCAACGCCTGCTCGAAGTTCCTGTATCTGGAGCAGCTGGTCGAAGCCAGCGAGACCAGCGACGCCGACCCGGCTAAGCCGGCACCGGCGCCGGCCAAGCGCGCAACGACTGCGGAGCTGAAACAGAACGCCAAGCTGGTGGCGCTGCTGCGCAACGCGGCGGAGAGCGCGGCCGACGATGACGGCTGGGCGCACCTCGGTGCGCTGGGCCAGCAGATCGGCAACCAGGCCTCGTTCGATCCGCGCAACTTCGGCTACAAGAAGCTCGGCGACCTGATCGAGGCCAGCGGCCTGTTCGACCTGAAGCGCGAGGGCAGCAAGGTCCTGCTGCGCGACAAGCGCACGGCGAAGGCCGCGAAGGCGGCTAGCGCAGCGACATCACGTACTTCGTCTCCGGCAGCGGCAGGCCCGTCGTCCGTGCCGCACGAGACGCCACCGGACGGCTGACTCCCAGCGGCTCGACCAGGCCCAGCGCCTGCAGCTGGCCGATGAGAGTGCCGGTGCCGTCGCCGGCGGGGTGCAGCCGGCTGAGCTTGCCTAGGCTTTTGTCGCCGTCGGTGGCGATCAGCAGGATGCGCAGGGCCTGGTTGAGGCCGGCGGCACGGCTGCGGATTTCGTCCCGGCCTTTCTCCGTCTTCACGTAGATCGTTTCGGGTGTCATGGGTTCTTCCTGTGGCGGGCCATCGTTAGCCCACGCTCCTTGTGGAGCAAGAACCGTGCACAAATCGGACGATCGTCCGATTCAGCGCTGTTTCGCTACTTCCAGAGCTTCTCCAGCTCCTCGAGCCGGGCTTCCAGAGCCTGGATGCGCGCTTCCAGGGCGGCAATGACGCCCGGTTCGGCGCGGCCGCCGGGGATGGCGGGGATCTCCGGCTCGCTCCACTCGCCGGCGGCGACATCGCCGCACAGGGTTTGTGCGTAGCGCGCCTCTTTCTGGCCCGCGCCGCGCGGCAGCTGGGTGATCATCGGCTGGGCGCGGTCGGCAAGGTCGTTGAGCGCGGCGGCCAGGGCCTCGGATTCGGTGGGGCCGCCGAGGACGGCGGCGTTGGCGCGCAGCTCGGCCAGGGTCTGCGAGCCGCGCAGCATCAGGGTGACCAGCAGGGCGGCGGTCTGCGGCTTGAGCAGCAGCTGGGTGTTGAACTGCTGGCGCCACTTCTGGGTGCGGCCGCTGAAGCTGTCACGGCCGACCAGCCGGAGTTCTTCCAAGCGGTTGAGGGCGTTGCCGATATCGCCCTCGGAGAGGTTCATCACCGGGCTACGCGAGGTCTTCTGGTTGGCCGCGAGCATGATGGCGTTGACCGTCATCGGGTAGTACTGCGGCGTGGTGACGGACTTCTCGACCAGCGAGGCCAGCACGCGGGCTTCGGCAGGGGACAGCAGCAAGGCAGACATGGCGCGCTCCGGGGCTCAGGCGCGCGATGGTAGAGGGGCAGCCCGGGCGACGCCAGCCCGGGCGCGGTTCAGACCGAGCGCGCCGCCAGCCAGTCGGCGACCTGCGGCCAGATGTGCTTCGGCCCCTTGCTGCCGCCGAGGATGCCCATGTGGCCGCCGGGCACCTCGATCAGCGTCTTGTCCGGGCTGCGCGCGTGCTCGAGGATCGGCTGGGTGCAGGCGGTGGTGACGATCACATCCTCGCGGCCGGCGACCAGCAGCAGGTTGGCGTCGATCTGGCGCAGCTCGGCCTCGCAGCGGCGGATCGGCAGGCGACCCTTGGCCAGCACGTTGTCGGCCCAGAGGTACTGCACGATGTCCTGCATCACGCCGCCGGGGTAGGCGACCATGTCGTCGAGAAAGGCGCCGTTGGTGGCGTGGTCGCTGACGAACTCGCGGTCGTTGAGGTTGCGCAGCAGCTCGAAGTAGCCCTGCAGGCTGGCGATCGGGTTGGTCAGCTTGAAGGCGAGGCTGTTGGCCCAGCCGGGTGAGCGCCACAGGCGCGGCGACATCGCATGCGGACGAAAGCCGGTGAGCTTGCGCAGCAGGCGCAGCTGCCGGGCCAGGCGCTGGTACTGCAGGCCCAGCGGGCCGTTGGCGTGGTAATCGCAGGGTGCGCCGATCAGCGCGAGGTTGACGATGTCCGGATCGCGGCTCAGCGCGGCGTAGGCGTAGGAGAACAGACCGCCGAAGCTCCAGCCGTGCAGCGACAGGCGCTGGCTGCCGCTGTGGCTGCGCACCTGCGCCAGCAGCTTCGGCATCAGTTCGGCGACGTAGGTGCCGATGCGCCAGTCGTCGTGGCGCGAGTCCGGACGGCCCCAGTCGACCAGGTAGAGCTCGAAGCCGCGGGCGCGCAGGTAACGCACCAGGCTGCGCTGCGGGAACAGGTCGTAGATCAGCATGTTCACCGCCAGCGGCGCCACCAGCACCAGCGGCACCGCATGCGGCTGCTGCTGCACCGGCAGGCGCTCGCCGGCGAGGTCGATGGCCTCGGCCTGCAGCGGCGGGTAGTAGCGCAGCTGCACGATGCCCTCGCGGTGGATCACCTCGTAGGGCGTCTGCTCGGCGCGCACCAGCTGCTCGCTGCGCAGCAGGCGGTCGCGCATGTTGAGGGCGCTGTGGGTGGCGGTGCGCGCGAGGCGACGGCTGTTGCGGATCAGGCGCTGGTGCAGGGGCATCTTGGTCAACGGCAGCTCACGAAAGCGCGGCAGTGTACGGCCGTGCCGGGCGAACGCAATTGGCCGCAGCGCTGACGGGGGCGTCAGGGAAATCCTTAGGCCCGTCGCAGCGTGCAAACCGCAACATTTCAGGGCGGCGTGGCCGGCCCGACCCGCAGCAAGCGGCCTTTGCTGTCGTCGGTCAACAGATAAAGCCAGCCGTCCGGACCCTGGCGGACGTCGCGGATGCGGGCACCGAGCTCATGGCGTTCCTCGCGAAGCACGCGCTCGCCGTCCAGTTGCAGGCGCACCAGCTGGCCGAACTTCAGCGAACCGACGAACAGGCTGCCGCGCCAAGCGGGAAAACGCTGCGCCGTGTAGAAAGCCATGCCGCTGGGCGCGATCGACGGCACCCAGTAGTGCAGCGGTTGCTCCATGCCCTTGCGGGTGGTTTCGCCGTCGGCGATCTTGAGGCCGCTGTAGTCGACGCCCCAGGTGATCACCGGCCAGCCGTAGTTGCGCCCCGCCTGCGGCAGGTTGATCTCGTCGCCGCCCCTGGGGCCGTGCTCATGGGTCCACAGCCTGCCGCTCTGCGGATCGATCGCCGCACCTTGCGGATTGCGATGGCCGTAGGACCAGATCTCCGGCCTGGCGTCCTTGCGCTTGATGTAGGGATTGCCCACCGGCACGCCGCCCTCGCGATCGATGCGGATGACCTTGCCGAGGTGGTTGTCCAGCAGCTGGGCCTGCTGCATGCCGTTGTAGCGCTCGCCCAGAGTGACGAACAGGTTTCCGTCCGGCGCGAAGGCCAGGCGCGAGCCGTAGTGGTTGCCGCCGGACATCGAGGGCTGCTGGCGGAAGATCACGCGCAGGCCTTCAAGGCCCTGCGCGCCGAGCTGCGCATGAGCCACCGCAGTGCCCCTGCCGTCGGCGCGCGGTTCGCTGTAGCTGAAGTAGATGCGGCGGGTCTGCGCGAACTGCGGATCGAGGACCACGTCGAGCAGTCCGCCCTGTCCGCCGTCGGCCACTGCCGGCACGCCTGCCAGTGGCGGCGACAACCGGCCCTGCGCATCGACCAGGCGCATGCGTCCCGGGCGCTCGGTCACCAGCATGCGGCCATCGGGCAGGAAGGCCAGCGCCCAGGGGTGCTCGAGGCCTCGTGCGACTTCCTGCAGCTGCAGGCTGCCGGCCGGCGCCACCGGCACGCCGTCGCCACGCGCGCAGGCGGTCATCGACAGCAGCAGTCCGCTCAGCAGGGCAATCAGGCGCACGCGGTTCTCCGGTGATCGCAGCCGCTTCGACCGGCTGGCGCGGCCGAATGTTGCACCCCCGTCGCCGCCCGGCAAGGCAGAGCTCGTCCCAACTGGTGATGACAGCCCCGGCGCCGCCTTCGAGGATGGGCCTTCCACCGGGAGATTCCAGATGCCGCGCAAAGCGCAGATCGAGCAGGCCATCCGCAACCATTTCGAGGCCTGGAACAGCAAGGACAAGGCGCGCTGGCTGGCCAACTTCGCCGAAGGCATCCGCCTGGAGGATCCGGTCGGCGGCCTGCCCAAGATCGGCAAGGACGGCCTGGAAAAGAGCTGGACCAATTCCTTCAAGGACGGCCACGACTGGAAGATCGAGATCGTGCTGATGCAGATCTGCGCCGATCAGGCCGCGCTGCACGTGAAGAACCACGGCAAGGTCGACAACAAGCCGGTGGAGCTGGACTCGATCGAGATCTACACCATCGACGACGACGGCAAGGTGGCCTACATCCGTACCTACTTCAATCCGCCGCAGGGCCAGCAGCTCGATCCCTACTTCCTGCAGCAGGACCCGCCGAAATAGCAGGCGTGGATTTTGGCGCGGGGAGCCGCTACAACAGTCGGCCATGCGCCGACATCTCCCTCATCGACTCGCAGTCCTGCTGATCCTGCTGGCCACGCCGCTGGCCGCCCTTGCCGGCGAGTGGAAGGCCCTGGAACAGTTGCAGCGGGACAGTGGCGTGCGCATCAGCGCCGCGGCGCTGGACCTCGACAACGGCCAGGCACTGCAGCTGCTCAACCCCGAGCAACGCCTCAACGCGGCCTCGCTGACCAAGCTGGTGCTCGCGGCCGCGGCGCTGGACACCTGGGATCCGGATCACAGCGCCGCCACGGAACTCCATGCCGACGGCCGTCTCCGCGATGGCCGGCTGGAGGGCAATCTCTACCTGCAGGGCCAGGGCGACGCGACGCTGGAGCATCGCGACCTCTGGCTGCTGGCCGCACAGCTGCGGCAGGCCGGGCTGCGTACCGTGCAGGGCAACCTGTACGTCAGCACGCTGCCCTTCGGGCGGCAGGACTGCGCGACGCCGGATCGCTGCGAGGCACAGGGCTACACCCTGGGCTCCTACGCCGCGCCGCTGGCCTCGGTGGGCGTGGACTACGGCAGCTGGTGCATCGAGCTGCCCCCGGCCACGGCGGGCAGCGCCATCGCACCGCGCAGCTGCGCCGGCGTGCCGCTGCCGATCGGGCTGGAGGGACGCGTCGAGGGGCGCAGCGCGCGCAACGGCCAGGCGCTGCGCCTGGCGCGCACCCTGGTCGAGGACGGCGAGATGTTGCGGGTCGAGGGCACGGTCGAGCCGGGCAGCAACCCGCGTGAGTACCGCTCGATGGCCAACCCGGAGCTGGGTGCCGGCCTGCTGCTGCGACAAGTCCTGGCCGAGCTGGGGGTGCAGGTCGGGGGCCGCGTGCTGCTGATCGACGAGCGCCCGCCCGCAACGGCACGGCAGCTGGCGACCGTGCAGGGACTGCCGCTGCGCGAGCAGCTCACACGCATGATGCGCTACTCCAACAATTACATCGCCGACATGCTGACGCTGGGCATCGCCCAGGATCGCCATCCCGGCGAGAAGCGCAGCCTTGCCGAGGCCGCGGAGCTGCTGTCGGCGCGCATCGTGCAGGCGCGGCAGGCTGCGGGCGACGGTCCCGTCGCGCCGCCACTGCTGCTCAGCGGCAGCGGCCTGACGCCGGAGAACGAGCTGTCGGCGCGCGACCTCGTTGCGCTGCTGCAGGACGAATACCGCCGGCCACGAACTTTCCCGGTGTTCTACGCCGGACTGGTCGTGCCCGCCGACGCGCCGGGCAGTCGCATGCGCGAGGGCAGCGCGGCCTGGCTGGAGCGCGTCGCCGCCAAGACCGGCACGATGAGCGAGCCGCACTCGGTGTTCGGCCTGGCTGGCTACCTGCGCAAGCGCGAGGGTGGATGGATCGCCTTCGCCGTCATCTCCAACGGCCGGCCGGGCAAGCCGGTCAGCTCGCGCGAGGTCCTGAAGTACCTGCGCGCCGACCTCGACGTGCTGCTCGAAAGCCACTGAGGGCAGGACTCGTCCGCCTGGGGTATACGCCTGGCCGGCTGCCGCGCGTAGCCTGCGCTCATCCATCCGGAGGTCCGCATGTCCGCGCACGAGACTTTCTACGTCATCCTCGGCCTGCTCACCATCGTGCCGGCGGTCTGGCCCAATCGCCGGCTGTTCGCTGGCGGACTGGGCCTCAGCGCACTGGAGGCCTTCTACTACGTCGTTGCGCTGGCGGCGCTGCTGGTCGGCTGGTACTTCAACTTCCAGTACATGCGCAGCTACGGCGACCAGGTCGGCTGGTGGCACTGGACCACGCTGCTGTTCGTCAATCCGGCCTCCGCTTCCGGCGGCCAGGACCTGATCTTCGCCAACGTCGTGCTGATGCTGCCCTGGCTGGTGATGGCAGGCCGGCGCAGCGGCCTGCGTCATGCCTGGTGGTTCTTCGTGATGAGCATCTTCACCAGCTACGCCTTCGCCTTCGCACTGTTCCTGGCGATCGACGAGCGGCAGTGGCGCAGCCGGACGGCAGCGGCGGCGTAGACCGCGCGGTTCAGCGCGACGACCAGCGTACCCAGTCGGGGAAACGCGTCAGCGCACCGATCAGTGCGCCGGCACTGACCAGCGCAATGCCCAGCAGCAGCGGTGTGCTGAGCGGCTCGCCCAGCACCGGCACCGCCAGCAGCGCCGACAGCGCCGGCACGATCGCCATGATCGCGGCGACCCGCGTCGGGCCCAGTTCGCCGACGGCGCGGGTGAACAACACCATCGCGATGATCACCACCAGCACGCCCTGGTAGCCACCCTGCAGCGCGATCTCCTGCCAGGGCGCCTGCTCGATCTGCTTCGGCAGCAGCAGCAGGTACACCGGCAGGTAGACCAGCGCCGAGCCCACCGACACGCCGGCGGCCGCATCCCAGGGCGCGATCTGCCAGCGCCGCAGCAGCACGGTGAACACGCACCAGCTGGTGCAGGCACAGACGAACAGCAGGTCGCCGATCCAGCTGCGGCCCTCGATGCCGTGGCTGAAGGTCTGCACCGCCATGCAGGCCACGCCGGCAGCGATCACCAGCAGCGCCAGGCGCTTCTGCGGGCCGGGCCGCTCGTCGAGGAACAGCCAGGCCAGGATCGCGGTGAGGAAGGGCATCAGTCCCGACAGCAGGATCGAGCCATGCGCCGCCGGCGCGAAGTAGAAGCCACTGTAGACCAGCAGCGCATAGCCGATGCCGCCGGTGAGGACGCAGGCGACGAGGCGCTTCGGACAGATCAGCGTGCCGAGACCACGGAAGTACAGCAGCGGCGCCAGCAGCAGGCCGGCAACACCGAAGCGCAGCGCGGTGACATCGAAAGCGTTGAGCGTGCCCTTGCCAGCCATGCGCGAGACCAGCACGAAGCCGGTCCAGATCGCGACGGTGAGGCCGGCGTAGAGGTAGCCGCGGCGGTGGGGAGAAGTGTCGTTGTTGCTCATGTTTCGTAAAAGCTCTTTAGCCACGGAATGACACGGACAGCCACGGAAAGACTTCTCTGCTTTCTTGATCCGTGTTCATCCGTGTAAATCCGTGGCAAAAATTTTTCTTGGTGCATAAAAAAATCCGGGGTCGCTTGCGCTGACCCCGGATCGGCGTTGCAGCCTTGTTTGCTGCGGGGTCAGACGCCCAGGTAGTCGAGAATGCCCTCGGCAGCCTGGCGGCCTTCGTAGACGGCGGTGACGACGAGGTCGGAACCACGCACCATGTCGCCGCCGGCGAAGACTTTCGGGTTGGCGGTCTGGAAGCGCTTCTTCTCGGTGGTGTCGACTCGGCCGTCGGCGAGCAGCTTGATGTCATGCGCGCCGAACCAGTCGGCCGGGCTCGGACGGAAGCCGAAGGCAATGACCACGCGATCGGCCGGGATGATCTGCTCGGAGCCCGGGACGACTTCCGGCTTGCGGCGACCGCGCGCATCCGGCGCGCCGAGACGGGTCTCGACCACCTTCACGCCCTCGACCTTGTCCTTGCCGACGATCTCGACCGGCGAGCGGTTGAACACGAACTTCACGCCTTCTTCCTTGGCGTTGCTGACTTCGCGCTTGGAGCCGGGCATGTTGGCCTCGTCACGGCGATAGATGCAGCTGACGCTGGTGGCCTGCTGACGCACCGAGGTGCGCACGCAGTCCATCGCGGTGTCGCCGCCGCCGAGCACGACGACCTTCTGGCCGGCCATGTCGACGAACTCCGCCGCGTTCTCTTCCCAGTTCATCACGCGGTTGATGTTGCTCACCAGGTAGGGCAGCGCTTCATGCACGCCCGGCAGTTCCTCGCCGGGGAACTCGCCCTTCATGTAGGTGTAGGTGCCCATGCCGAGGAACACCGCGTCGTAGTCCTGCAGCAGCGAGTGGAAGGAGATGTCCTTGCCGATCTCGGTGTTGAGGCGGAACTCGATGCCCATGCCCTCGAACACCTCGCGGCGCCGCAGCATGACTTCCTTCTCGAGCTTGAACGGCGGGATACCGTAGGTCAGCAGGCCGCCGATCTCGTTGTACTTGTCGAACACGATCGCCTTGACGCCGTTGCGCGTCAGGATGTCGGCAGCGCCGAGGCCGGCAGGGCCGGCACCGACGATGGCGACGCGCTTGCCGGTCGGCACCACGCCGGACATGTCCGGACGCCAGCCCTGCTTGAAGGCCTCGTCGGTGATGTACTTCTCGATGTTGCCGATGGTGACCGCGCCGAAGCCGTCATTGAGCGTGCAGGCACCTTCGCAGAGGCGATCCTGCGGGCAGACGCGGCCACAGACTTCCGGCAGCGTGTTGGTCTTGTGCGACAGCTCGGCAGCCATGAACAGGTTGCCTTCCTGCACCAGCTTCAGCCAGTTCGGAATGAAGTTGTGGACCGGGCACTTCCACTCGCAGTACGGGTTGCCGCATTCGAGGCAACGCCCGGACTGCGTCCCCGCCTGCTCGGCGGGGAACTGTCCGTAGATCTCGCGCCAGTCGTGCAGGCGCACTTCCGCAGGCACCTTCTTCGGGTCCTGGCGCCCGATCTCGATGAACTGCATGACGTTCTTCTTGGCCATCTTCTTTTCCCTGGGTCGCGGCGGTTCTTAGGCCGCGGCCTTGATTGCAACGAGCAGCGAGCCGATGTCGGCCGCCTTCGGCTTGACCAGCCAGAACTTGCCGACGAAGTCGCGCCAGTCGTCGAGGATCTGCTGCGCCCAGGCCGAACCCGTGGCGTTGACGTGCTCCTGGATCAGCGAGCGCAGGTAGTGCTGGTGCGCTTCCATGTGCTCGGCGACGATGCGCGTGGTGTCGATCAGTTCGTGGTTGTAGCGGTCGACGAAGCTGCGCGACTCGTCCAGCACGTAGGCGAAACCACCGGTCATGCCTGCGCCGAAGTTGACGCCGCACTCGCCGAGGATCACCGCCGCACCGCCGGTCATGTACTCGCAGCCGTGGTCGCCGCAGCCTTCCACGACGGTAAGCGCGCCGGAGTTGCGCACGCCGAAACGCTCGCCTGCAGTACCCGCAGCAAACAGCGCGCCACCGGTCGCACCGTAAAGGCAGGTGTTGCCGATGATCGCGGTCTCGTTGGACTTGAAGCGCGAACCGCGCGGCGGCTTGATCACGATGCGGCCGCCGGCCATGCCCTTGCCGACGTAGTCGTTGGCATCGCCTTCGAGTTCGAGGTTGAGGCCGCCGGCGTTCCACACGCCGAAGGACTGGCCTGCGGTGCCGTTGAGGCGCAGCGTGATCGGCGCGTCGGACATGCCGAGGTTGCCGTGGCGCTTGGCGATTTCGCCGGACAGTCGCGCGCCGATCGAACGGTGCACGTTCTGCACGTTGTATTCGAACACGCCACCGCTCCGGGTCTCGATCGCCGACAGCGCGTCCTTGACCATCTGCTCGGCCAGCTCGCCCTTGTCATGCGGCGGGTTGGAGGAGATGCAGGAATGGCCGGACTGGTGAACCATGCCGGCCGACGACAGCAGCGGCGACAGGTCGAGGTTGTTCTGCTTGTCGGTCTCGCCCGCGCTGATCTCGACCAGGTCGGTACGGCCGATCAGCTCCACCAGCGAGCGCACGCCGATCGACGCCAGCCACTCGCGGGTTTCCTCGGCGACGAAGCGAAAATAGTTCATCACCATTTCCGGCAGGCCGATGAAGTGCGACAGGCGCAGCACCTTGTCCTGGGTCGCGACGCCGGTGGCGCAGTTATTGAGATGGCAGATGCGCAGGTACTTGCAGCCCAGCGCGACCATCGGCGCGGTGCCGAAGCCGAAGCTCTCGGCGCCGAGGATCGCGGCCTTGACCACGTCGAGGCCGGTCTTGAGGCCGCCGTCGGTCTGCACACGGACCTTCTCGCGCAGGCCGTTCATGCGCAGCGTCTGGTGGGTTTCCGACAGACCCAGTTCCCAGGGCGTGCCGGCGTACTTCACCGAGGTGATCGGCGAGGCACCGGTGCCGCCGTCGTAGCCGGAGATGGTGATCAGGTCCGCATAGGCCTTGGCCACACCGGCGGCAATGGTGCCGACGCCAGGCCCCGACACCAGCTTCACGCTGACCAGCGCGGAAGGATTGACCTGCTTCAAGTCGAAGATCAGCTGCGCCAGATCCTCGATCGAATAGATGTCGTGATGCGGCGGCGGCGAGATCAGCGCGACGCCGGGCTTGGCATAGCGCAGGCCGGCGATCATGTCGTTGACCTTGTCGCCGGGCAGCTGGCCGCCTTCGCCAGGCTTGGCGCCCTGCGCGACCTTGATCTGCAGCACTTCGGCGCTCGACAGGTAAGCCGGGGTCACGCCGAAGCGGCCGGAGGCGACCTGCTTGATCTTGGAGTTCTTCTCGGTGCCGTAGCGACGCGGGTCTTCGCCGCCTTCACCGGAGTTCGAGCGGCCGCCGAGGCGGTTCATCGCGGTGGCCAGCGCCTCATGCGCTTCCGGCGACAGCGCGCCCAGCGACATGCCGGCGGAGTCGAAGCGCTTGAGGATCGCCTCGACCGGCTCGACCTGGTCGATGCTGATCGGCTCGATGTCGCCGCGGAACTTGATCAGGTCGCGGAACATCGCCACCGGGCGGTGATTCACCAGCGCGGCGAATTCCTTGTACTTGCCGTAGTCGCCGGACTGCACGGCGGCGTGCAGCACGTTGATCACGTCCGGGTTGTAGGCGTGGTACTCGCCGTTGTGCACGTACTTGAGCAGGCCGCCCTGGTCGACCTGCTTGCGCGGGTTCCAGGCGATCGCTGCCATCTCGGCCTGTTCGGCCTCGAGGTCGGCAAAGCGGGCACCCTGGATGCGGTTGACGGTGCCTTCGAAGCACAGCTCGACCACTTCGTCATGCAGGCCGACGGTCTCGAACAGCTGCGCACCGCGGTAGCTGGCGATGGTGCTGATGCCCATCTTCGAGATGATCTTGTACAGGCCCTTGTTGATGCCCTTGCGATAGGCCTGCGCCAGGTACGGCAGTTCCTTGCCCTTGATCTCGCCGCGCTCCGCCATGTCGTACAGCGAGGCGTAGGCGAGGTAGGGATAGATCACCGAGGCGCCGTAGCCGATGAGGCAGGCAAACTGGTGTGGATCGCGCGCGGTGGCGGTCTCGACCACCAGGTTGCAGTCGAGGCGCAGGCCTTCGCGGGTCAGGCGCTCATGCACCGCACCGGTGGCCAGCAGCGCATGCACCGGCAGCTTGCCCTTGACGATGGCGCGGTCGGACAGGATCAGGATGACCTTGCCGGCCCTGACCGCTTCGACGGCCTCGTCGCAGACGCGACGCACGGCGGCTTCCAGCCCCAGCGCAGGGTCGTAGTTGAGGTCGATGATCGCGTGCGCATAGCCCTGGTCGTTGAGCGACAGCAGCTTGCGGAACTTGGTCTCGGACAGCACCGGCGAGTCCACCAGCAGGCGCGCGGCGCGCTCCGGGGTCTCGGCGAACATGCCGTGCTCGCCGCCCAGCGAGCATTCCAGCGACATCACGATCTGCTCGCGCAGCGGATCGATCGGCGGGTTGGTGACCTGCGCGAACTGCTGGCGGAAGTAGTCGTAGAGCGAACGTGCCTTCTGCGACAGCACCGCGAACGGGGTGTCGTCGCCCATCGAGCCGACGGTTTCCTGGCCGCTCTCGGCGAGCACGCGCAGGACCTGGTCGCGCTCTTCATAGGAGAGCCCGAACAGCTTCTGGTAGATCGCGACCTGGTCGGCAGGCAGCTTCTCGAGCTTGCCGGCGTCGTCGATCAGCACGGCCTCGAGGCGCTTGATGCCCTGCTTCAGCCACTGCTTGTAGGGACGGCGGCTGGCCAGCATCTTGTCGATGTCGGCCGGGCGCAGCAGCGAACCGTTCTCGGTATCGACGGCGATGATCTGGCCCGGGCGCAGGCGGCCCTTCTCCAGCACGCTCTCCGGCGGGTAGTCATAGACGCCGATTTCGGAGGCGATGGTCAGCACGCGGTTGCGGGTGATGACGTAACGCGTCGGGCGCAGGCCATTGCGGTCGGTGGCGCAGGCGGCGTAGCGGCCGTCGGTCAGCACGATGCCGGCCGGGCCGTCCCAGGGCTCCATCTGCAGCGAGTTGTATTCGTAGAACGCGCGCAGGTCGGCGTCGAGGTTCTCGACGTTCTGCCAAGCCGGCGGGATCAGCGCGCGCATCGCCTGGAACAGGTCCATGCCGCCGGCGAGCAGCACTTCCAGCATGTTGTCGAGCGACTGCGAGTCGGACCCGTCCATCGTCACCAGCGGCGCGATTTCCTTGATGTCCGGCAGGTTGGCGCACTGGTACTTCCTGGCGCGCGCCAGTGCCCACTTGCGGTTGCCCGAGACGGTGTTGATCTCGCCGTTGTGGGCGAGGAAGCGGAAGGGCTGCGCGAGGCGCCACTTCGGCATGGTGTTGGTCGAGAAGCGCTGGTGGAACACGCAGAGCGAGCTCTCGAGGTCCTCGTCGCCGAGGTCCTTGTAGAACACCGGCAGGTAGTCCGGCATCACCAGGCCCTTGAACACCAGCACGCGCGAGGACAGCGAGGTCAGGTAGAACTCGCCATCGCCCTCGGCCTCGATCGCCTTCTCTGCGCGGCGGCGCGCCTTGAACAGGGCGAGGTCGAAGTTGGCAACATCCTTGCCGGCGGTGATGAACACCTGCTCGACCTGCGGCAGGGTCTTGAGCGCCTCGGCACCGCAGGCTTCCGGATTGACCGGCATCTTGCGCCAGCCAGCCAGGGTCAGGCCGTGGGCGGCGCAGGCCTCGGCCATCAGCACGCGGGCGCGCTCGGCCTTCTTGTCTTCCTGTGACAGGAACACGTTGCCAGCGGCGTACGGGCCGCGGGAGTCGAGCTTGATGCCGGCTTCCCTGGCCTTGGCCCGCAGGAAACGGTCCGGCTTCTTCATCAGCAGGCCGCAGCCGTCGCCGGTCTTGCCGTCGGAGGCAATGGCACCGCGGTGGGTCATGCGCGCCAGCGCGCCAATAGCCGTCTCCACCACCCAGTGGGAGGGCTGGTCATCCATCTGCACGATCAGCCCGAAACCGCAGCTGTCGCGCTCGAACTCGGGGCGGTAAAGCCCTTGCTGGCTTGCCATAACTGTCTACCTTGCTTGTGATTTACAGCGGCGACACTCCCCCCGTGGCCTGCGGTGTGGCGCGGCCTGCGGACACTCTTCGGGTGGCCTGACGGGGGGCGAATCGCTGCGGTGCAACATTCCATTATAAGAATGCAGCGCGCATCGTCAATCACGCTGTCGGATCGACCCTGTTGTCACAGCTTTGTCCGATGTCGTTCAGAAAAAAGGCCCGGCGATGCCGGGCCCAAGGAGCGTGCTTTGGCGGAATTAGACGCCGTAGAGGTACAAATCGAGAATTTTGTCGTTCTGCTGCAAAACCGCCCGAAATCGGGCGTTTCTTGCGTCCGGATCGGCCAGGATCGCGCCGCGGTAGCTGCCATTTGCTGCCGCGCAGCCACTGAGCTCCAGGGCCAGGCCGCGGGCTTCGCCGTAGCCCAGCTGCGGGTCCAGGCTGCCACTGAGCCGGCAGTCACCGGCACCGGCACTGAGCTTGCCGTCGGCGCCGATGCTGAAACGCGCCGGCTGCTCGCCGACCAGGGCCGCATAGCTGCCGGCCCAGGCCGGTTCGGCCAGGCTGGCGCGGCTCTCGTCCAGCGCCAGGCTCAGGCTCATGTCCCCGGCCGCGGCCGGGACACGTTGCCAGGGGGCCGCGGCGCCCGCGCGCCGGTAGAGCACGCGGCTGGGGCTGTCCGATTCCGGCGCCAGCTGGACGAATGCCTTGCCGTCAGACCCGACGAAGGCCAGACCGGAGGCAGCATCCGGGTCGCCGGCCAGGCGCAGGGCATGCACGCCGGGCGCCAGCGCCGGCAGTTGCAGCTTCGGACCTGCAGGCGGCGCGACCACGCCGGGCGCGTCGTCGTCGCTGCAGGCCGACAGCGCCAGCAGCCCGGCGAGGGCCAGCGGTATTGCCCGCTTCATGGCGCCGCCACCGGCGTCAGCAGCTCGCCCAAGCGTAGCTTCACCAGTTCCTCGTTGCTGCGCCGTGCCTGCGGCACACCCTCGAAGGCGGTGACCGAAACCGCATGGGTCTTCATCAGGTTGAATTCGGAACGCGCGTCGTTGTCGACTGCGATGACCACGCCGGCCGGCGGCGCCACCTGGGCGTTGGCAAAGGAGATGCCGGGCAGCGGCACGCCGGCGCCGAAGCCGGTCGCGATCGGGCTGTCCGACAGTTTCTCGTAGAACACCGGCTGGTATTCGGTAGCCAGGCCCATGCGTGCGAAGCGGTACTTCAGCGCAGCGCCCTGGCCAGTCTCGAACTTCGGGATGTTGAGGTTGAGGGCGACGCCCGGCGGCAGCAGCGGCTGGCCTGCAACGCGGTTGGCTTCCAGACGCTGCACCAGCTTCACCACGATGTCGGCGAGCTCGTATTCGACATCACCTTCGGCCAGCGCCGTGTGTGGTCGCGCGGCAGTGCCCTCGTAGCTGGCGGCGATCGCCGGCACACCGCGATTGATCGCGTACAGCGCGTTGTTGACCGTGCCGGAGGAGTTGTTGATCAGGCCGGTGTTGTTGCCCTCGTTGGGCCCGGAGACCATCAGGTCCGGCTGCTTGCCCCAGCGTTTCACCGCGACCACGTCGAGGCCGTGGAGCATCGACATCACCGGCGTGCCGTCCACGTAGAACACGTTGTCGGCGCCCGGGTCCTTGCCGACACCCGGCGCACCGGCGGCAATGCTGCCGTGGCGCGAGGCCTTCGCCAGCGGCGTCACTGGCACCAGGAAGTTCATGGCGCCGCCCTTGCCGCTGTTGTTCTGCGTCGGCGCCGAAACGATCACGTCATGGCCTGCTGCCTTCAGCCGCTGGTACAGCGCGCGGATGTTGGAGGTCTCGAAGCCATCGTCGTTCGACACCAGGATGTTGAGGGCCTGCGCCGGCGCTGCCAGCGCCGTCAGTCCCAGCAGGAACAGCACCCGAACCACTTTCATTATGTTGTCTCCTCGCATGCGCGAACTGCGCCGCAGGAGGGTAGGCAGCCGGCGCCAGGCGCCGACAACCACGAACGCATATCTGAAAACGGACTAGAACGGAACGAACGGTCGGGAGATTACGGGGCGGGCGGAAACTGCATTTTGGCCACGGAATGACACGGACGAACACGGAAACGCAAAAGCGGCCTGCTTCAACGGATCATCCGTGTGATCCGTGTCATTCCGTGGCGAACAGCTTTTGCTTTTTTACGCGCGCTACCGCAGGCGCCGCGGATCGAACAGGCGCTCGTACTCATCCAACGCATAGCGATCGGTCATGCCGGCGATGTAGTCGGCTACTGCGCGCGCGCGTCCGCCTTTGCCGTCGGCAGCTTCCATCTGCTGCGCTGCCTCGTGGAAATCCGGTGGCAACAACCGCGTGTCTTCGTACAGCGCCTCGAACAGTTCGCGCACGACCCGCTGCGCCTTTACCGTCATGCGGTAGACGCGGTGATGGCGGTAGAGATTCTCGAACAGGAATTTCTTCAGCACGCGCGACTGTTCGGCGATCTCGTCGCTGTAGGCCATCAACGGTTTGGCGAGTGCGCGCACCTCGTCGATGTGCTTTGGCTGCTCTTTCGCGATGTTGGCGCGTGAGTGCTCGGTGAGATCGACCACCAGCGTGTTGATGATGCGGCGGATGGTCTCGTGGCGCTCCTGCTTCGGATTGAGCTTGCCGTGCGCAGCCAGCGCTGCGTCGTGATGGCTGCGGAACAGCTCGACCCCGCGCATCTGTTCCACGCAGAGCAGCTCGGCGCGCAGGCCGTCGTCGATGTCGTGGTTGTTGTAGGCGATCTCGTCGGCGAGATTGGCCAGCTGTGCTTCAAGACCGGGTTGCTGGCGCTTGAGGAAGCGCTCGCCGATCTCGCCGAGCTGGCGCGCGTTCTTCGCCGAGCAATGCTTGAGGATGCCCTCGCGTGTTTCGTAGCTGAGGTTGAGTCCGCGGAAGCTGGCGTACTTGTCCTCGAGATGATCGACCACGCGCAGCGACTGCAGGTTGTGCTCGAAGCCGCCATGCGGCTGCATGCAGCCGTTGAGCGCGTCCTGTCCGGCATGGCCGAAAGGAGTGTGGCCCAAGTCATGCGCCAGCGAGATGCCTTCGCTGAGGTCGACGTTGAGACGCAGGTTGCGCGCGATGGTGCGCGCCAGCTGCGCCACTTCCAGCGAATGCGTCAGCCGCGTGCGGAAGTGGTCGCCCTCGTGGTTGATGAAGACCTGGGTCTTGTACTCGAGGCGACGGAACGCAGCGGAGTGGATGATGCGATCGCGGTCGCGCTGGAACTCGCCGCGGTTGCCCGGCGGCGCTTCATCATGCTGGCGGCCGCGCGAGTGCTGCTCGTGCGCGGCGTAGGGGGCGAGGTCGCTCATATGCGCCGCATTAGAGCGCAAACACCGTCAGCTCGTGAAATGTTCCAGCGTCGCCTGCAGCGCCGCGCGATCGAAGTCGCCGCTGACCACGGCCAGGCCGATGCCGCGCATCAGCACCAGTCGCAGCTTGCCGGCGGCGACCTTCTTGTCGTGGCCCATAAGTTCGAGGAATTCGTCGGGCTTCATGCCGGCCGGCGGCTTCACCGGCAGGCCGGCGCGCGCGACCAGCTTGATGCAGCGCTCGGCGTCCTTCTCGCTCATCCAGCCCAGGCGAGCGGAGAGATCCGCCGCCATGCACAGGCCGGTCGCGACCGCCTCGCCATGCAGCCACTGCGTGTAGCCGGTGTACGTCTCGATCGCGTGGCCGAAGGTGTGGCCGAGATTGAGCAGGGCGCGCGGGCCGGCACCGCCTGCGAGCGACTCGCGCTCGTCCTGCGCGACGATGCGCGCCTTCAGTTCGCAGCTGCGGTAGATCGCCTTGGTCAGCGCATCGGTGTCCAGCACCAGCAGGTCGTCGAGGCGCTGCTCCAGCCACTTGAAGAAGTCGCTGTCGGCGAGCATGCCGTACTTGATGATCTCGGCGATGCCGGCCAGCAGTTCGCGCTGCGGCAGGGTCCGCAGGGTAGTGATGTCGGCCAGCACCAGCCGCGGCTGGTGGAAGGCGCCGATCATGTTCTTGCCGCGTGCGTGGTTGACGCCGGTCTTGCCTCCGACCGAGGAATCGACCTGGGCCAGCAGCGTGGTCGGAATCTGGATGAAGTCGATGCCGCGCTGGTACACGGCCGCGGCGAAGCCGGCCATGTCACCGATCACGCCGCCGCCCAAGGCCACCAGCACGCCATCGCGGTTGAGCCGCGAGGCCAGCAGCCAGTCGAGCACGCGCTCGGCATTGGCCCAGCTCTTCTGGTCCTCGCCGGCAGGCAGCACCAGCGCGTCTTCTTCCTTCAAATTCAATGCCTTAATGACGTACGCCAGGTACAACGGGGCGACGTTCTCGTCGGTCACCAGCTTCATCCGGCGACCTTCGACCTCGGCATAGCGCGCCGGCTCGGCGAGCAGGCCGGTGCCGATGCGGATCGGGTAGCTGCGGTCCGCCAGCTCGACGTTCAGCGACTTCACGGCTCGGAGAGTCCCTTAGAGGTCCAGGTTGCTGACGAGCAGCGCGTTCTTCTCGATGAAGTCGCGGCGCGGCTCCACTTGCTCGCCCATCAGCATGGTAAAGATCTGGTCGGCGGCAACAACGTCCTCGATGTTGACCCGCACCAGGCGGCGGTTCTCCTTGTTCAGCGTGGTCTCCCACAGCTGTGCCGGGTTCATCTCGCCGAGGCCCTTGTAGCGCTGGATGCCGAGACCGCGGCGGGCTTCGCTGAGCAGCCAGGTGAAGACGTCGTCGATGCTGGACACGGCCACCGGCTGGCGCTCGCCGCGCTTCACCTGGGCACCGCTGCCGATCAGGCTGGCGGTGGTCTCGCGCAGGTGGGCGATGCGGCGGTAATCGGAGCCGGCGAAGAAGTCGTGATTGAAGTTGAAGGTCTGCGTGTTGCCGTGGAAACGGCGCGAAACCTCCAGCAGCGGACCCTCGGCACCCATTTGCGGAGTGACCACGAAGCTGCCGACCAGACCGCCTTCGTTCAGGGCGAGGAAGAAGCGCTCAGCCCAGCCGCGCAGTTCGTTCTCGTCCGTGGGCGGCACCGGAGCCAGGCGCGCCAGGGTCTGCAGCACGTGGTGGTCGTAGCGGCGGCCCAGGCGCTCGATGCTGTCCTGCACCGTGGCGTACTCGCGCACCAGGCGCTCCAGGTCGGCCGTCGGCACCGCCGGCTGGCCTTCGCCCGGGATCAGCTGCGCGTCGTTCAGCGCGGTGGCGATCAGCCAGTCGTTGAGCGCGTGGTCGTCCTTCACATAGGTCTCGTGCTTGCCGGACTTCACCTTGTACAGCGGCGGCTGAGCGATGTAGATGTGGCCGCGCTCGACCAGCGTGAACATGTGCCGGTAGAAGAAGGTCAGCAGCAGCGTGCGGATGTGCGAGCCGTCGACGTCGGCGTCGGTCATGATGATGATGCGGTGGTAGCGCAGCTTCTCCACCTTGAACTCGTCCTTGCCGATGCCACAGCCCAGCGCCGTGATCAGCGTCACCACTTCCTGGCTGGACAGCATCTTCTCCAGGCGCGCGCGCTCGACATTGAGGATCTTGCCCTTCAGCGGCAGGATCGCCTGGAAGGTGCGATCGCGGCCCTGCTTGGCCGAGCCGCCTGCGGAGTCGCCCTCGACCAGGAAGAGCTCGGACTTGGTCGGGTCCTTCTCCTGGCAGTCCGCCAACTTGCCGGGCAGGCCCATGCCATCGAGCACGCCCTTGCGGCGCGTCATGTCGCGGGCCTTGCGGGCGGCCTCGCGGGCACGGGCGGCCTCGACGATCTTGGCGATGATGATCTTGGCTTCGCTGGGGTTCTCCAACAGGTAGTTGGCGAGCTTCTCGGCCACTACTTCTTCCACCGCGGGGCGCGCCTCGGAGGACACCAGCTTCATCTTGGTCTGCGACGCGAACTTCGGGTCCGGCATCTTCACCGACAGCACGCAGGCCAGGCCCTCGCGCATGTCGTCGCCGGTGATCTCGACCTTTTCCTTCTTGGCGACGCCGGATTCCTCGATGTGCTTGTTGATCACGCGGGTCATCGCGGCGCGCAGGCCCGTCAGGTGCGTACCGCCGTCGGACTGCGGGATGTTGTTGGTGTAGCACAGCACCTGTTCCTGGTAGCTGTCGTTCCACTGCATCGCCACTTCCACCAGGATCTCGACCGGGCCGCCGGTGCTGCCGGAGACCGAGGCCGCGCCGCTGGCGTAGAACACCTTCTGGCTCAGCGGGGTTTTGGCGCGGTTGATGTACTCGACGAAGCCCTTCACGCCGCCGGAGAACGCGAAGTTCTCCTCCTGGCCGGTGCGCTCGTCGTGCAGACGGATCTTTACGCCGTTGTTGAGGAAGGACAGCTCGCGCAGGCGCTTGACCAGGATGTCGTAGTGCCACTCGATCTTGCCGAAGATTTCCTCGTCGGCCTGGAAGCGCACCTCGGTGCCGCGACCCTCGGTCGGGCCCAGGACCTTCAGCGGGGAGACCTCCACGCCGTTCTGCACCTCGATCAGGCGGTTCTGCGCCGCGCCGCGCTGGAACTCCAGGAAGTGCTTCTTGCCGTCGCGGCGGATCGTCAGCTGCAGGACCTTGGACAGGGCGTTGACGCAGGACACGCCGACGCCGTGCAGGCCGCCGGAGACCTTGTAGCTGTTCTGGTTGAACTTGCCGCCGGCGTGCAGCACGCACATCACGATCTCGGCGGCGGTGCGCTTGGGCTCGTGCTTGTCGTCGAACTTGATGCCCACGGGGATGCCGCGGCCGTTGTCCGAGACGCTGATGGCATCGTCGGCGTGGATCGTCACGACGATGTCATCGCAGTGGCCGGCGAGGGCTTCGTCCACAGAGTTATCCACTACCTCGAACACCATGTGGTGCAGGCCGGTGCCGTCCGAGGTGTCGCCGATATACATGCCGGGACGCTTGCGGACAGCCTCGAGACCCTCGAGCTGCTGGATGGAGGATTCGTCGTACTCGTGGTTCTGCGGCGCGTTCATGGATTCGGCCTGTAAGAGACAGTCATTTTAACATTTTCAGGGGGTTCGGCCGCTTGGCGACCTAGCCCGAAACAGGGTGGACCTGGCCATGTTCCACGTGGAACACCGCCCCGTCCTTCAATTCGGCAAGGGGACCGCTGCGCTCGAAGCTGCTCAGGAACAGCTGGCCGGGGTAGTCCAGCAGCACAGCCAGCAGGCGGCGCTGGAACTCCTCGCCCAGCTCCGAGGCAAAGTCATCCACAAGCAGGATCGGGGCGATCCCCGTGGTTTTCCAGACCAGCTCGCACTGGCTGATCAGCAGGGCGGCGATCAGCTGCTTCTGCTGGCCACGGCTGATCAGGCTCTTGGTCTGGCGCTCCTGCAGGCGCAGGCGCAGCTCGGCCCGCTGCGGCCCATCCTGGGTCAGGCCCAGCTGGCGGTCGCGGGGCAGGTGGGCATCGAGGCTGGCCAACAACGACTGCCCATGGGTCCAGCCGGCCTGCAGTTCCATGGTCCAGGCGCTGGTGCCCAGCAGCTGTTCGACCAACTGACCGAAGCGAGGGCGGATGGCGGCCAGCTGTTCCTGGCGGAAGCCATGGATCTCCTCGCCGGCGGCGGCCAGTTCCACCGACCACGGCTGAATCTCGGCAGCCGGGGCGCGCTGGCGCAGGGCGAGGTTGCGCTGGCGCAGGGCCCGGCTGAAACGCCGCCAGGCCGGGTGGAAGCGTTGTTCCACGTGGAACACACCCCAGTCAAGGAAGCTGCGACGGTAGCTGGGGCCGTCTTGTAACAGCTTATGCAAGCCTGGCTCGAGGATTTGCACAGGATATCCACGGAGAAGTTCAACGCGGCTGACCTCGTTGCCGTTGTGCTGTTGCTCCAACCCCCCAGCCTGCCAGCGTGCATCGACCACCGTCGGGGGAGCATCGTCCTGGGCATAGCGGGCGCGGGCGCGCCATTGCCGGCTGGCGGGGCCCAGGCAGTCCTGCAGGCTGCTGCCGCGGAAGGACTTGCCGCGGCTCAGCACGTAGACCAGTTCCAGCAGGCTGGTCTTGCCGGCGGCATTGTCCCCGTAAACGAAATTGAGCCTGCGGTGGGGCCGCAGGCTCAATTTCTCAAATACCCTGAAATGTTCCGCCCCGATCTGGGCGAGGTGCAACGCCACGGGCTCAGAGGCGCATCGGCATCACGACATACTTGGCCGAGGTGTCGTCCGCCGCGTGGATCAGGCCGCTGGAATCCGAGTTCTTCAGCTCCATCACGAACTGCTCGCCGCTGAGTGCGCCCAGGGCATCGAGCAGATAGTTGACGTTGAAACCGATCTCCAGCGCACCACCGTCGTAGCTGACCTCGAGATCTTCCTCGGCTTCCTCGTGCTCCGGGTTGTGGGTCTGCAGCACCAGCTTGCCCTCGTCGAGGTTGAGGCGGACGCCGCGGAACTTCTCGTTGGACAGGATCGCGGTGCGGGCGAGGGCGCGCTTCACCAGCTCGCGGTCGGCCTGCAGCTTCTTGTCGCCGGAATCCGGGATCACGCGCTCGTAGTCGGGGAAGCGGCCATCGATCAGCTTGGAGGTCATCCGCACCACGTCGACGTCGACCTGCACCTGGCCGGCGCCGATCTTCAGCGTCACCGGCTCGTCGCTCTGGTCGAGCAGGCGGGTCAGCTCCAGCACGGCCTTGCGCGGCACGATCACCTGCAGGCTGTCCTTGAAACCGGTATCGCAGCCCAGCTCGCTCATCGCCAGGCGATGGCCGTCGGTAGCAACGCAGCGCACGCGCTTGGCCGTCACTTCCAGCAGCAGGCCGTTGAGGTAGTAGCGCACGTCCTGCTGCGCCATCGCGAACTGGGTGCGCTCGATCAGCGTGCGCAGCTGGCGACGCGGCACGGTCAGCTCGCGACCTTCGGCCAGGCGGCCCATCGCCGGGAACTCGTCGGCCTTGAGGCAGGACAGCGAATAGCGGCTGCGGCCGGACTTCAGCGTGGCCTTGTCGCCGGACACGTCCAGCGAAATCTCGGCGCCTTCCGGCAGGCCGCGGCAGATGTCGAACAGCTTGCGTGCCGGCAGGGTGGCACGACCGGGGGCCAGGTTCTGCACCCGGGCACGAGCCTCGAGTTCGATTTCCAGATCGGTACCGGTGACGATCAACTCGTCCTCGCGGGTCTCCATCAGGAAGTTGGACAGCACCGGCAGCGTCTGGCGGCGCTCCACCACGCCGATCACCGCGGACAGGGCAGCGAGCAGCTCGTTCCTCCCGACTTGCAGCTTCATGACATCACCTTTTAATTCTATAGATTGATTAATGATGTAAAACTAACAACAACAAGGGCACGGTGCCTCTGTTGATAATTTCCGATTAACGCTTGTCCTTCAACCACTTGAGCCTGCTCTTTGCCTCGGACAAGCCTGAGGAGGCCGCCCGGGAAGAACTGTGGATAAACACTGAGCTTAATTTATCCACAAGTTGTTGCAAGCCTTTTCCCGAATCTTGCTATGCACTCCATCCACAGCTTTCAAAAGCCGGCTCAGAAGCCGAGCTGACGCTGCAGGTTTTCGTAGTCCTCGCGGATCTTGAGGTCCTGTTCGCGCAGCTCCGCCACCTTGCGGCAGGCGTGCAGCACGGTGGTGTGGTCCTTGCCGAAGGCCTCGCCGATTTCCGGCAGGCTGTGCTGGGTCAGTTCCTTGGCCAGTGCCATCGCGATCTGTCGCGGCCTTGCCAGCGTGCGCGTGCGCCGCGGCGAGGACAGGTCGGTGACGCGGATGTTGTAGTACTCCGCCACCTTGCGCTTGATGTTGTCGATGGTCACCTGGCGCTCGTAGGCGGCCAGCATGTCCTTGAGCGTGGTGCGCGCGAAGTCGACGGTCAGGGCCTCGCCGCGGAAGCGCGCGCTGGCGGCCAGGCGGTGCAGGGCGCCTTCGAGGTCGCGCACGCTGGAGCGCACGCGCTGGGCGACGAACATGGCGACGTCGTCCGGCAGCTTGAGGTTGTGGCTGGCCTCGGCCTTGCTCTGCAGGATCGCCACACGGGTTTCCAGGTCCGGCGTTTCCACCGCCACCGCCAGGCCCCAGGTGAAGCGCGACTTCAGGCGGTCGTCGATGCCGTCGACATCCTTGGGATAGCGGTCGCAGGTCAGCACGATCTGCTTGCGGCTGTCGATCAGGGAGTTGAAGGCGTGGAAAAACTCTTCCTGGGTCTTCTCCTTGTAGGCGAAGAACTGGATGTCATCGATCAGCAGGGCGTCGACCGAGCGGTAGTAGCTCTTGATGTCGTCCCAGCGGCCGTGGCGCACGCCGGTGACGTACTGGCTCATCCACTGCTCGGCGAACAGGTAGGCGACCTTCGACTGCGGGTTGCGCCGCAGGATTTCGTTGCCGATCGAGTGCATCAGATGGGTCTTGCCCAGGCCGGTCGGCCCGTAGATCAGCAGCGGGTTGTAGGCCCCGCCCGGCGACTCGGCGACGTACTGGGCCGCGGCCCGCGCCTGCGAGTTCGACTTGCCCTCGATGAAATTGGTGAAGGTGAAGCGCGAGTCCAGCTTGGGCGAGTTGCCGCCAGCCAGTTCCTCGAGCGGGGCCTCGGCCGGGGCCGGGGCGGCTGCCGGGGCAGTGGCTGCCTGGCGCGGCTCGGCGCTGCCGACGGCCAGCTCGACCTCGGGCTGGATTTCGCCGGCGGAGGCGCGCACGGCGCGGCGGATGGTGCCGAGGAAATCCTGGCGCACGCGATCCAGCACGATGCGGTTGGGGGCAAGCAGCAACAGGCGTTCGCGTGAAGCGATCGGATGCAGCGGCCGGATCCAGGTGGCGATGTCCTTGTCAGGCAGTTCCGCCTCAAGCCAGCGCACGCACTGTGTCCAGAGTTCTTCCGATGAATGCATCTCGCTTCCGCTTTCTAGTCATTATTGTGGGCGCGCCGCGCCGGGCAGGCAGTCTACTCGTTCGCCCCCGAGTTATCCACAGGCCTGACGGCACTGTCGGCTTGCCGTAAGTACCTGCCAGCGTATAGAATCCGCGCCCTTTTGCATCAATACATGTCTGCAGGGTGATGTCATGGCAACGAAGCGTACTTATCAGCCCAAGAAACTGCGCCGCGCCCGCACGCACGGTTTTCGCGCCCGCATGGCGACCGTCGGCGGTCGCAAGGTCCTCGCGCGTCGTCGCGCCAAGGGCCGCAAGCGTCTGATCCCGTAAGCGATCGACGATGACGGCGCGCTTTCCGCGGCGCGCCCGCCTGCAGAAGCCCGGCGAGTTCAAAGCGGCTTTTGAGCGCGGCAGCCGACTCAATGAGCGTTGGCTGACCGCGCTGGTCATTTCCAGTGACGCCCAGCATTCCCGGCTTGGCCTCGCGGTGCCGAAGAAGGTTGCGGCCCGCGCGGTCGACCGCAACCGCATCAAGCGGCAGATCCGGGAAAGCTACCGGCAACGCCAGGCGCAGCTGCCGGCCATGGACATCGTGATCCTGGCGCGGGGCGGCTGCATCCAGGCCACGCCAGCGCAACTGCGCGACCTCCTCGACCGGCTCTGGAAACGCATCGCAAGCCAATGCGCCGCCTCGCCCTCTTCCTGATCCGCCTCTACCAGGTCCTGATCAGCCCGCTGCTGGGGCCGCGCTGCCGTTTCTATCCGAGCTGTTCCGCCTATGCTGCCGAGGCCATCGACCGTCATGGTTTCTGGCGAGGTGGCTGGTTAAGCTTGCGCCGCCTGATGCGCTGCCACCCGCTGAATCCCGGCGGCCTCGATCCCGTGCCGGAGTCCCTGCCCTCGCAGCCGACGCCGCACTGCCACTGTTCGCACAAGTAATCCGATATGGAAAACCGTCGCTTCATCCTGATCGCGCTGCTGGGCGTCGTGCTGTTCTTCCTCTACCAGGCCTGGCAGAAGGACCACGCGGTACAGCTGACGCCGCCCCCGGCGGCCGCCGTCACCGAAGTCAGCGATGAGGACGCGCCGAAGGCGATGACGCCGGGCAGCACGGCCGGCGCCGAGATTCCCCCGGCGGCGATCCCCAACGCCGGCGGCAAGCGCATCCGTGTCGAGACCGACCTCTATGTTGTCGAGATCGCTACCCAGGGTGCCGAACTGCGCCGCGTCGAGCTGAAGGGCTATGCGGTGTCGAAGGACCGGCGCGAGCAGAACTTCGCCCTGCTCGACGACAGCAACAGCCGCTACTACGTGCTGCAGAGTGGCCTCGCCGGCAGCGAAGCGCCGCTGGTGACGCACAAGACCCAGTTCAGCGCCGAGCGTGCGGACTACCGCCTGGTCGAGGGCAGCGACACGCTGGAAGTGACCCTCGTTTCCCAGCTCGACAGCCTGCAGGCGCGCAAGACCTACCGTTTCCATCGCGGCAGCTACCGCATCGACCTGCAGCAGACGCTGGCCAACACCGGCAGCGCACCGCTGTCGGCGAGCCCCTACGTGCGCATCGCCCGCACCGAATACAAGACCGGCGACGAGCCGCCCTTCACCAGCACCTTCACCGGTGTCGGTGTCTATGAGCAGAAGGAAACCGGCGCGGACAGCTACCGCTTCGTCAAGACCTCGCTGGAAGACCTCGGTGACGAGCCGGTGGAGCGCCAGCAGGACGGTGGCTGGATCGCGATGCTGCAGCACTACTTCGTCACCGCCATCCTGCCGCCGCCGGGCGAGAAGCTCAGCTTCAGCGCCAAGCCGGCACAGTCCGCCTCGCAGGGGTTCCTTGCGCAGTACGTCGGCAGCGCGCAGGAAGTCGCGCCGGGCGGGCAGGCGCAGTTCGACACCGGCCTGTACATCGGCCCCAAGCTGCAGGACACCATCGGTAGCCACGCCAAGGGCCTGGAACTGACGGTTGATTACGGCATCCTCACGCCGATCGCCGAGCCGCTGTTCTGGCTGCTGGAGAAGCTCTACAACCTCACCGGCAACTGGGGCTGGGCCATCATCCTGCTGACCGTCGTGGTCAAGGGCGTGATGTACAAGCTGTCCGAGGCGCAGTACCGCTCGATGGCCAAGATGAAGAAGTTCGCGCCCAAGCTGCAGGACATCAAGGAGCGCTACGGCGACGACCGCGAGCGCCAGCAGAAGGCGATGATGGAGCTGTACAAGAAGGAAGGCTTCAACCCGCTGGCCGGTTGCTGGCCGCTGCTGGTGCAGATGCCGGTGTTCATCGCGCTGTACTGGGTGCTGCTGGAATCGGTGGAGCTGCGCCAGGCGCCGTTCGCGCTGTGGCTGCAGGACCTGACTGCGGCGGATCCGTTCTACGTGCTGCCGATCCTGTTCGGCATCACGATGTTCGTGCAGCAGAAGCTGTCGGGCAACACCGCGATGGATCCGATGCAGCAGCGCATCATGAACGTCATGCCGATCGGCATGACCGCCTTCTTCGCCTTCTTCCAGTCCGGCCTGGTGCTGTACTGGGTCACCTCGAACCTGATCGGTATCGCGCAGCAGTGGTTCATCACGCGCAAGCTGGCGCGCGAGGAAGAGCTGAAGGTCGCGGTCAAGCGTTAAGCTGCCGGGCGTGAGCACGCCCAGCGACACCATCGCCGCCATCGCCACCGCACCCGGACGGGGTGCGGTGGGCATGCTGCGGCTGTCGGGCCCGCAGGCGCTCGACATCGCCACCCGCCTCGCCGGTCCGCTGCCGCCACCACGCCTGGCTGCGCTGCGCCACTTCCGCGACGCCGGTGGCAATGCGCTCGATCAGGGCCTGGTGCTGGTCTTCCCCGGTCCGAACTCCTTCACCGGCGAGGACGTTGTCGAGCTGCAGGGACACGGCGGTCCGGTAGTGCTGGACCTGCTGCTGCGTGCCTGCTGCGCCTGCGGTGCCCGCGTTGCCCGGCCCGGCGAATTCTCCGAGCGGGCCTTCCTCAACGAGCGCATGGACCTGGCGCAGGCCGAAGCCATCGCCGACCTGATCAACGCCGCCACCGCCCAGGCCGCGCGCGCGGCACAGCGCTCGCTCGACGGTGCGCTGTCGCAGCAGGTCAGCGCGATCACCGAGGAGTTGATCGCGCTGCGCGTGTTCGTCGAGGGCGCGCTGGATTTCTCCGATGAGGATGTCGACTGGCTGGCCGATGCGCAGCTGCACACACGCCTCGAGACGCTGGCGCTGCATCTGGACGCGCTGCTGGCGCAGGCCGCGCAGGGCCGGCGCCTGCGCGAGGGCCTGACCATCGCGCTGACTGGCCAGCCCAACGTCGGCAAGTCAACCCTGATGAACCGTCTTGCCGGCGCCGAGGTCGCGATCGTCACCGACATCGCCGGCACCACCCGCGACGTGCTGCGCGAGAACCTCGACCTCGCTGGCCTGCCGGTGACCCTGGTCGACACCGCCGGCCTGCGCGACAGCGAAGACGTGGTCGAGCGCGAAGGCATCCGCCGCGCCCGCGCCGCGCTGGAACAGGCCGAGCTCGCGCTGTACCTGGTCGACGATCGCAGCGGAACCGACGACACCGATGCGCGCCTGCTCGCCGGTCTGCCCGCCGGCCTGCCGGTGTGGGTGCTGCACAACAAATGCGATCTCTCGGGTCGCGCAGCGCAGCGCTTCGAGCGTGATGGCCGTGTTCACCTGCGCATTGCTGCCGCCGGAGGCGACGGCCTGGAACTGCTGCTGGCAGAAATCCGCCGCTTCGCCGGTCTCGGCGCCGGCGAAGCCACGTTTTCCGCGCGCACCCGCCACGTCGATGCGCTGCAGCGTGCACGCGGCCTGCTGCGCGATGCGCAGCAGCGCCTGGCCGAAGGCGCGACGCCGGAACTCGCTGCCGAGGAACTGAGGCTTGCGCAGGAGGCAATGGGCGAAATCACGGGTCGCTTCGGCAGCGAGGACCTGCTGGGCCGCATCTTCTCCAGCTTTTGCATCGGCAAGTAGGCCGGCGCGACCATGGGCTACGCCCTGCTCGCCGATGCGGTCGTGTTGTTCCACTTCGGCTTCATCCTGCTTGCAGTGTTCGGCGCGCTGCTGGTGGCCTGGCGCTGGCGCCTGCGCTGGTTGCATCTGCCGGTGCTGGCCTGGGCCGCGGGGATCATGGTGCTGCACGGCATCTGTCCGCTGACGCCGCTGGAGAATGCCTTGCGTGCCAACGCGGGGCAGCAGGGCTACGCCGGCGGCTTCATCGATCACTACCTGATGCCGCTGATCTACCCGCCCGGCATGACGCCGTCGTTGCAGCTGGCAGGCGCGGTGGTGCTGGTCGTCTTCAATGCGGTGTTGTACCTCTGGGCCTGGCGACGGCATCATCCGCCGCGATGACGCCCGAGCAATACACCGACTACCTGTATCGCAGCATCCCGCTGACCGCGGCGCTGGCGCTGCGCGTGCAGCTGCTGGAGGCCGATCGCGTGCAGGTCCTCGCGCCGCTGTCGGCCAATGCCAACCACCATGGCACCGCCTTCGGCGGCAGCCTGGCGACGCTGGCGATCCTCAGCGGCTGGGTGCTGGTGCAGCGCGCGCTGGACGAAGCCGGTATCGAGGTGCGGTTGATGGTCCAGCGCAGCGAATGCGATTTCCTCGAACCCGGCGATGCGGACCTGCTCGCCGAGAGCCGGCTGCCCGAGGCCGAGTGGCCGCGCTTCCTGCAGATGCTGCAGAAGCGCGGTCGTGCGAGGATCACGATCCAGACACATATCCGCATCGGCGCGCGCGAGGTCGTGCGTGCCAGCGGCACCTATGCGGCAATCGCGGTGCAGCGAGGAGAAGCATGAGCAGGGGATTCCAATTCTGTCCGCAGTGCGGCGCGCCACTTGCTTCGCAGGACCGCGACGGCGTGCCGCGCACGGTCTGCGGCCTGAACTGTGGTTATGTGCACTGGAACAATCCGACGCCGGTGGTGGCGGCGGTGGTGCAGCATGGCGAGGATTTGATCCTGGCGCGCAACGTCGCCTGGCCGGGCCGCTTCTTCGCGCTGATCACCGGCTTCCTCGAGGCCAGCGATTCCTCGCCGGAGGAAGCGGTGGTGCGCGAGGTCGAGGAGGAGCTGGGCCTCAAGGGTCAGGCGCCGAGCTTCATCGGCCACTACCGCTTCGAGCGCATGAACCAGATCATCATCGCCTATCACGTCATCGCCGAAGGCGAGATTCAGCTCGGTGCGGAGCTGGCGGAATACATCCGCGTGCCGCCGGCGCAGGCGACCTACTGGCCGGCCGCGACCGGCTTGGCGCTGCGCGACTGGCTGCGCGGCAAAGGCCACGATCCGCAGCCGCTGGAAATTCCACGCCGCTGATTCAGCCCTTCGGCTTGCGCGCGCGGGGGCGGCCGACGCGCTCGCGTGCCAGCGCGACGAGGTTGGCCACGGTCGGCGAATCCTCGCCCTCGCGATAGATCAGGCTCATGCGCGCGCGCGGCCCGTCGCCGGCGATGGCGCGATAGGTCACGCCCTCGGAATTGACCTGCTGCATCGATGCCGGCACCAGCGACACGCCGAGGCCCGCGGCAACCAGGTTGACGATCGAGGTGACCTGCGAGGCCTCTTGCGTCACCCGTGGCGAGAAGCCACTGCGCTGGCAGGCGGCGATGATCTCGTCGTAGAGGCCCGAGCCGACCAGGCGCGGGAACAGCACGAAGTTCTCCGAGGCCAGCGCCCACAGCGACAGCGTGCGGAAGCGTGCCAGCGGATGACCCTGCGGCAGCGCCACCAGCATGTCCTCGTCGAACAGGTGCTCCGTGGTCAGGCCGCTGCTGTCGCCCAGCAGCGGGCGCACGAAGGCGATATCCGCCTGCTGGGCCAGCACCGCCGCCGCCAGCGCCGGCGTGCTGTTCTCGTCGATCGACAGCGCTACCTCCGGATAACGTTGGCCGAACTCGCGGATCACCCGCGGCACGAAGGGATGGAATGGCGCCGAGTTGATCATGCCGACACGCAGCCGCCCGAGATTGCCGGCGGCGACACGGCGCGCCTGCTCGGTGGCGCGTTCGACGCTGGCGAGGATGCTGCGCGCATCGTCGAGGAAGCAGCGTCCCGCCTCGGTCAGTGCGACGCCGCGTGGCAGGCGCCGGAACAGCGGCGTGCCGAGTTCGCGCTCCAGTGCCTGGATCTGCTGCGACAGCGGCGGCTGGCCGAGGCCGAGTTTCTGCGCCGCGCGAGTGAAGTGCAGCTCCTCGGCGACGGCGACGAAATAGCGCAGATGGCGCAGTTCCATTGATATATGAAAAACATATGAATCAAGCAAGATTCATATATTGGACATATGCATACCCCCTGTCTACAGTCGCAACGAATCAGTCAGACTCCGGCACAGGTTGTCGAGGAGCATTCGCCGTGACCCAGCAGCAAGACTTCGACTCCGTGGACCAGCAGGCCGAGACCCAGGAATGGCTGGACTCGCTCAGCGCCGTGCTCAAGCACGCCGGCCCCGAGCGCGCACACCAGCTGCTCGATGCGCTGCAGCAGCAGGCGCGACTGGCCGGCGTGTTCCTGCCTTACTCGGCCCACACCGCCTACCGCAACACCATTCCGCCCGGCCAGGAAGCGCCCTCGCCCGGCGACCCCGCGCTGGAGTGGAAGATCCGCTCGATCATCCGCTGGAACGCGATGGCGATGGTGGTCAACGCCAACCGCGAGCATTCCGGCATCGGCGGTCACATCGCCAGCTTCGCGTCGAGCGCGACGCTGTACGACGTCGGCTTCAACCATTTCTGGAAAGGCCCGGATCATCCGCAGGGCGCCGACCTGGTCTACATCCAGGGCCATGTCACGCCGGGCATCTATGCCCGCGCCTTCCTCGAAGGCCGCCTGTCCGAGAACCAGCTGCGGCGCTTCCGCATGGAGGCCCTGGAGCCGGGCCTGTCGAGCTATCCGCATCCCTGGCTGATGCCGGACTTCTGGCAGATCCCCACCGTGAGCATGGGCCTCGGGCCCATCATGGCGATCTACCAGGCGCGGCTGATGAAGTACATGCACAACCGCGGCCTCGCCGACATGAGCGGTCGCAAGGTCTGGTGCTTCTGCGGCGACGGTGAGATGGACGAGCCGGAGTCGCTGGGTGCGATCGACATCGCCGAGCGCGAGAAGCTCGACAACCTGATCTTCGTGGTCAACTGCAACCTGCAGCGCCTCGACGGCCCGGTGCGCGGCAACGGCAAGATCATCCAGGAACTCGAAGGCATGTTCCGCGGTTCCGGCTGGAACGTGATCAAGCTGGTCTGGGGCTCGGCCTGGGACGCGCTGCTGGCGCAGGACAGCAGCGGCAAGCTGCAGCAGATCATGAACGAGACGGTCGACGGCGAGTACCAGAACTACAAGGCCAAGGGCGGCAGGTACACGCGCGACAACTTCTTCGGCAAGACCCCGGAGACGCTGCGCATGGTCGCCAACATGTCGGACGAGGATGTCGCCCGGCTCAACCGCGGCGGCCATGATCCGCACAAGGTCTACGCCGCGTATGCCGCGGCGACGAAGCACGAAGGCGGTCCCACCGTGATCCTGGCCAAGACCGTGAAAGGTTACGGCATGGGCGAGGCCGGCGAAGGCCAGAACATCACGCACTCGCAGAAGAAGATGGGCGAGGACGCGCTGCGCAAGTTCCGCGACCGCTTCCAGATCCCGGTGCCGGACGAGCAACTCGCCGAGCTGCCGTTCTATCGGCCGGCCGAGGACTCGCCGGAGATCCAGTACCTGCAGAAGCGCCGCGAGGAACTCGGCGGCTATCTGCCGCAGCGCCGCCCGACCAAGGACAAGCTGGAGATTCCGCCGTTGGTGACCTTCCAGCGCCTGCTCGAGGGCACCGGCGAGCGCGAGATCAGCACGACGATGGCCTACGTGCAGTTCCTGCAGACCCTGCTGCGCGACAAGAACGTCGGCCCGCGCGTGGTGCCGATCATCCCGGACGAGGCGCGCACCTTCGGCATGGAGGGCATGTTCCGCCAGCTTGGCATCTATTCCGTCGTCGGCCAGAAGTACGCGCCGGAAGACGCCGACCAGCTGGCGTACTACAAGGAAGACATCAAGGGCCAGATCCTCGAGGAAGGCATCACCGAGGCCGGCGCAATGTCGTCCTGGGTGGCGGCCGCCACCTCCTACGCCAACCACGGCGTGCCGCTGCTGCCGTTCTACATCTACTACTCGATGTTCGGCTTCCAGCGCATCGGTGACCTGGCCTGGGCTGCCGGCGACCTGCGCGCGCGCGGCTTCCTGCTCGGCGCCACCGCCGGCCGCACCACGCTCAACGGCGAAGGCCTGCAGCACGAGGACGGCCACAGCCACATCTACTCCTCGGTGATCCCGAACTGCCGCTCCTACGATCCGGCCTATGCCTACGAGCTGGCGGTGATCCTGCAGCACGGCATGGAGGAGATGTACGTCGAGCAGAAGGACGTCTACTACTACGTCTCGATCTACAACGAGAACCACACGCACCCGGCGATGCCGGCTGGCATCGAGAGCGGCATCATCCGCGGCATGTACCTGCTGCGCTCCGAGGAGAAGCCGGGCGACAGGCATGTGCAGCTGCTCGGCTCCGGTTCGATCCTGCGCGAGGTCGTCGCGGCCGCCGAACTGCTGAAGGAAGAATGGGGCGTGACCGCCGATGTCTGGAGCGTGCCCAGCTTCACCGAGCTGGCGCGCGACGGCATGGAGACCGAGCGCTGGAACCTGCTGCACCCCAACGACAAGCCGAAGCAGAGCTATGTGCAGGAGTGCCTCAAGGGCATGAGCGGCCCGGCGATCGCCAGCACCGACTGGGTGCGGGCCTACGCCGAGCAGATCCGTCCCTACATGCCGATGGACTACCACGTGCTCGGCACCGACGGCTTCGGTCGCAGCGACAACCGCCCGGCGCTGCGCGACTTTTTCGAGGTCGACCGTCGCTGGATCGTGGTCAAGGCGCTCAAGGCCCTGGCCGAGCTCAAGCAGATTCCCGCCGAGCGCGTGTCGCAGGCAATCAAGATCTACGGCATCAAGCCGAATCGTGCCGCTCCCTGGACGGTATAAGCGATGGCTGAGCCGAAGCGGGCTGCCTTGAATGGCAGGCCGATTCGGCGAAGGCCCGGCCATGGATGGCCGGGCGGGGGGTTGCAGAGGGAATCAACGTCGCGGCAGGGATGCCTGCCAAGAGGTATAGAAAGATGAGTACAGTTGATGTGAAGGTTCCCGATCTCGGCGACAGCCATGACGTGCCGGTGATCGAGCTGCTGGTCAAGGACGGCGATCGCGTCGAGAAGGACCAGCCGCTGCTGGTGCTGGAATCGGACAAGGCGACGATGGAAGTGCCGGCGCCCGCCGCCGGCACGGTGCGCGGCTTGAAGGTGAAGCCCGGCGACAAGCTGTCGAAGGGTTCGCCGATCTGCCAGCTCGAAGCCGAAGGCGCTGCGGCGCCGGCTGCGCCAAAACAGCAGGCCGAAAAGCCTGCGCCGGCGAAGACTGCGGAGAAACCCGCCCCCGCAACAGCGGCGCCTGCTGCTGCGCCGAAACCCGTCGCAG
>DATILC010000403.1:0-4328 GCA_035476855.1 Solimonas sp.
GGCGACGCCGGTGTAGGTCGCGTAGATCAACGCGCCGTCTGCGGTCTGCACGGTGGCGCGCACGTCGATCAGCTGCACGCCGTCGCTGCGGATCAGCAGCCAGTCGCCGCCGCCGCGCAGCACCCGACCGCGCACGCGCGGGCCCAGCAGCTCGCCCTCCTCCACCGGAAAGAACGCGCGCAGGCCTTCCGCGGTGACCCCGATCACCTGCGGCTTCTCGACCTGCGCCCGAAACGAGAACAGATGCTCCATCGCATAAGCGATGCGCTGCGGGCTGCCGTCCATGTTCAGCCTCCAACCTTCAGCGTGATGCCGCCGTCGATGGTGATGGCCTGGCCGGTGATGTTCTGCGCGGCGTCACTGCACAGGAAGGCAGTCAGACGGCCGACGTCCTCCGGGGTCTGCTCGCGCCCCATCGGCACGTTCCTGCGCACCCGCTCGAGGAAGATGTCGCGCGGACTCAGCGCGGCAAGCTGCGGCGTCGCCGCCTTGATCATGCCGGCCAGCATCTCCCAGGCACGCGTCCACAGCAGGCCCGGGCAGATCGCGTTGACGCGGATCTGCCGCGGCGCCAGCTCCAGTGCCAGGGTCTGGGTCAGCGACACCATGCCGGCCTTGGCGGCGCCGTAGGCCGGCGTCGTCGGGATCGGCATCAGGCCGGCGATCGAGGCGATGTTGATGATGCTGCCACCACCGCGCTGCTGCAGCAGCGGGATCGCCGCCTTGCAGCCGGCGAAGGCGGTGCGCAAATTGGTCTGGAACTGCTCGTCCCAGTCCTGCTGACTGATGCGCGTAAACGGATTGCCCATGCCGCTGCCGGGCCGCCCGCCGCCGGCGTTGTTGACGAAGATGTCGACCCCGCCGAAGCGCTCCGCCACCTGCGCCGTTGCTGCCGCGACCTGCGTCTCCTGCGAGACATCGGCGGCCAGGCCGATGGCGCCGCGCTCCAGCTCCGCCGCGGTGCGCATCGCCGCCTCGCCGTCGAGATCGATCAGCGCAACGATCGCACCTTCGTCGGCGAGGCAGCGTGCGATGCCGGCACCGATACCGCGGGCGCCACCGGTGACGATGGCGATCTTGTTCTTGAGTTGCATGGACTGCTCCTTAAAAGCTTTTAGCCACGGATTGCGCGGATGAACGCGGATTAACATCAGTGCTTAAGTCTTGATCCGCGTGAATCCGCGTGATCCGTGGCAGGAATTTCGTTTCCTGGTCAGCTGACAGGCTCGGCCACCCGCACCAGCTGCTTCCCCAGGTTCTCCCCGGTGAACAACCGCCGGAACGCTTCCGGCGTGTTCTCCAGCCCGTCGACGATGTCGACCTGGTTGCGGATGCGGCCCTCGCCCAGCCATCGCGCCAGTTGCGCACCGGCCTCGGCGAAGCGCGCGGCGTAGTCGGTGACGAGGAAGCCCTGCAGCCGTGCGCGCGTCACCAGCAGGCGCGTGTGGTTGCGCAACGGCGGCGTGTGGTCGAGGTCGTTGTAGATGGCGATGGCGCCGCAGAGACCGACGCGGGCCTGCGGCGCCAGATGCAGCAGCGCCGCCTCCAGCGTCTCGCCGCCGACGTTGTCGAAGAAGGCGTGGATGCCCTGCGGGAACAGCGCGGCCAGGCGCTGGCCGAGATGCTCGCTGCGATAGTCGATCGCCGCGTCGAGCCCCAGGGTGTCGGTGAGCCAGCGGCACTTGTCGGCACCGCCAGCGATGCCGACCACGCGTGCGCCCTTGAGCTTGGCGATCTGCGCTGCCACTGAGCCGGTGGCACCGGCGGCGCCGGAGACCAGCACCGACTGCCCCGGTTGCGGATCGCAGAGTTCCAGCATGCAGAAGTAGGCGGTCATGCCGGTGAGCCCCAGCACGCTCATGCTCAGCGGGATCGGCAGGCCGGCCGGCAGCTTCGTCACCGGCACGAAGCCACCACCGTCGGACAGCGCGTAGTCCTGCCAGCCGAACATGCCGGAGACGATCTCGCCCTCGCGGAATGCCGGATTGCGCGACTGCAGGACCTGCGCGGTGGCGCCGGAGCGCATCACCTCGCCCAGCGGCACCGCCTTGACGTAGGTGTCGCGCTCCATCCAGCTGCGCTGTGCCGGATCGCAGGACAGATACAGGTTACGCACCAGGATCTGGCCCTCGCCGACTTCCGGCAGCGGCTGCTCGCGCAGCTCGAAGTGCTCGCGCGCCGGCAGGCCCTTGGGGCGCGACTTGAGGATCCATTGACGGTTGCGGGTGTTCACGGCTGACTCCAATTTCGCAGTCCGTTCGTGGCGAGCCTGTCGAACCATGAACGGACCGTCGATGAGGGTTCGGTGGCCAGCCGTCCACCCTTCGACAAGCTCAGGGCGAACGGCGGAGGGGGTAGCAGTTTCTTCATGGCGCAGTGCAGCCGAAGAGGCTGCAGGCCTCCGGCGAAAGGGGACCGAGGCCGAGGCCGGCCATCACCTGCTGCAGCTCGAAGGCGTCGCCGATGATTCCGTCGTCCGCCGGCGGCAGCACCAGGCCGGCGCTCTGGTAGGGGCCCGGATCGACATAGCCCGCGTCCTTCACCGCCAGCAGCACGCGGCGCGGGATTTCCCAGTCGATCTGGCCGGCGCGGCCGCTGAAGGCGGTGACGCGGGTATCCAGTTCCTGCGAGCCGCGCTCGCCGGTGCGCACGATCACCAGGTCCAGCGAGGGAATGATCCAGATGCGCTGCTCGCCGATGCCGACGAAGGCGTAGAGATCATCGGGACCGGAGGGGATCACCGAGCCCTCGCCGCTGTCCGGTCCTTCGACCGCCGGCACGCGCCACCAGCCACCGCCGTTGAGCCAGACCAGGAAGCCGTAGGCCGGGTTGTCCGGCACGCGCGTGCGCATCTGCCGCAGGTAATCGGTGGAGATCAGGCGCTGGCCGTTCCACTGGCCGCCCCAGAGCATCAGGTGACCGAGCTTGGCCCAGTCCTGGTTGCGCATCCACAGGTGGGCATAGCCGAGGCTGTTGCCGGCGCGGTCGCGCTGCCAGATGTAGGCGCCTTGCTGGATGCCCAGCGGATCGAACAGCTCCTGCTGCGCGAACTCCTGCACGTCGCGGCCGGCGGCGCGCTCGACCACGTTGAGGGTGAGATCAACCACGGTCTGCGCGTATTCCCAGGTGCTGCCCGGCTCGTGCTCGAAGGGCAGCGACAGCGCGTCCTGCACGCGGTCGGGCATCGCCGGGTTGAGCTCACGCAGGTAGTTGACCTGCATGCCGGCGGTCTCGGTCATCAGCTGGCGCAGGGTCAGGCGCGCATGTTCCGCATCCGCCTCCGGGTAGAAACGACCGATCGGCTCGTCGAGCTTCACCAGGCCCAGCGTCACCGCGCGGCCGACCAGCAGCGCCACCACGGTCTTGGTCATGCTCCAGCCATCGAGCGGCACGTTGGCGGTCATCGAGTCGAGACGGCTCTGCATCGCCATGCAGCCGTGGCGGTAGACCGCCACCGAGAGACCGGTATGCAGGTTGGCCCAGTCCAGCGCGTCCTGCAGCTTCGCCGCGTCCAGTTCCAGCGCGGCCGGGTCGAGGCGCTGCCAGTCGCCGGCCGGCGTGGTGCAGAGCTGCTTCGGCCCGGAGAGGCCGTCGTCCGGCTGCCCCGGCGCCTCCGAGCGGCCGCCGCAGCCGGCCAGCAGCAGCGCCGCCACCACCATCCCCATGCCCTTGCGCATCGCCCTTCCTCCGTTGAGACGTTTTGTACTTTTGTCTCAAGTGAGACGTTATGCAAAAATGTCTCAAACGTCAAGAGGAGCCCGCGATGCCGAAGAACAGCGCTGCCGCCACGCCCGCCGCCACTGCCGCCGACCTGATCACCGCGGCGCGGCGCCGCTTCCTCGACGGCGAGCGCTGCGACATCGAGACCTTGGCCACCGAGCTGGGCGTGTCACGCGCCACCGCCTACCGCTGGGCCGGCAACAACGAGCAGCTGATGGGCGAGGTGGTGGCGTCGATGACCGAGGCCACCTTCCGCAAGGCGATGCGCGAGACCCGCGGCAGCGGCGCGACGCGGGTGCTGGCGGTGATGGAGCGCGGCATGCGCGCGATCGCCGGCGCCGCGGTCTACCGCAACTTCCTCGAGCGCGATCCGCAGAAGGCGCTGCGCATCGTCGCCTCAAAGGACGGCCCCTCGCAGCAGCGCGCCATCGCCCTGCACCAGGAGCTGCTGGAAGAGGAGATCGACAAGGGCAAGCTGGAACTGGACGTCGACGCCCACACCATGGCCTACGCCCTGGTGCGCATCGCCGAGTCCTTCCTCTACGCCGACCTGATCGCCGGCGAGACGCCGGACGTCGACAAGGCGCTCAGCGTGTTGAAGCTGATGC
>DATILC010000404.1:0-20298 GCA_035476855.1 Solimonas sp.
AGTGGCGTCGGCATCAGGGAGATCGACAGACAGGGGTACAGCGGTCATGGCACAGCGCGGGGATTCACCAGCGGACGGATTTCGGCAAGCAGATCGGTCGGCAGCAGGCCGCGTTCTCCATGCCGCGCGGCGCGATCGCCAGCCAGCGCATGGACCAGGACGCCGGCGGCGGCGGCATCTTCCAATGCCAGCCCCTGCCCGATCAGGGCCGCGATGATACCGGTCAGGGTATCGCCCATGCCAGCAACGGCCATCCCGGGGTTGCCGCAGGGGCAAACCCGCAGCGCTCCAGCCTGGACCAGGCTGCCCGCCCCCTTCAGCACGGCCACGCCGCCATAGCGGGCGCGCAGGGCCTGCGCCGCCGCCGGCCGGTCGGCCTGGACCTGGGCGGTGCCGATCCCCAGCAAGCGGCCGGCCTCGCCGGGATGCGGCGTCAGTACCCAGTGGTCGCGATGGACCGGCTCCTGCGCCAGCAGGTTCAGGGCGTCGGCGTCCACCACCAGCGGGCGGCGGCTGTCGAGCACCTGCCCCAGCAGGCGCTGCCCCCATTCTCCCTGGCCCAGGCCAGGGCCGACGGCGACGACGTCAGCACGCTCGATCAGAGGCCGCAGCGTCTCGGCGTCCTCGACGCCATGGCACATCAGTTCTGGCTGGGCCGCAGTCAGCACGGTGGCATGGGCGGCACGCGTCGCGACGCTCACCAGCCCGGCGCCGGCGCGCAGCGCGGCCCGCCCGGCCAGCAGTGCCGCGCCGGCCATGCCGGCATCGCCGCCCACCACCAGCACATGCCCATGCGAACCCTTGTGGGCGCCGCGCGGACGCGGCGGCAACCAGGTCTGCAGCTCCGATGCTTGCAGCAGTTGCGCCAGCAGAGGCTGGCCGTCGTGCAGCGCGGCCGGCACACCGAGCGCGTCGAACAGGCGCTCGCCCGCGTGCTGCGGCCCCTCGCCAGTTTCCAGCCCCAGCTTGCGGCCGATGAAGCTGAGGGTGACGTCGGCCTGCACCGCCCCGCCCCAGACCCGGCCGGTGTCGGCATCGAGCCCGGAAGGCAGGTCCACTGCCAGCACCGCGGTGCCGGCCGCGTGGGCCGCCCGCATCGCGGCGATCACGGCAGCCGGTTCGCCCTGCACCGGCCGCGACAGGCCGATGCCGAACAGTGCATCCACCAGCACCTCGACCCCTTGCAACGCAGCCGCGTCGAAGGCCTGCACCGCGCCGCCGGCCGCCAGCCAGTCGGCATGCGCCTGCACCGCATCGCCCTGCCGCGGCGCGCCGCCCACGGCCAGCAGGCTGACGCGCCGCCCCGCCGCACGCGCCAGCCGCGCGATGACGTAGCCGTCGCCGCCGTTGTTGCCCGGTCCGGCGACCACCGCGATGCGCTCCGCCTGCGGCCAGCGCCGCAGCAGCTCCTGCCAGCAGGCCGCAGCGGCGCGCTGCATCAGCGTGTAGCCGGGAATGCCACCCTCGATCGCGCGACGGTCCAGCTCGCGCACCTGGGCGGCGGAATACAATCTGCGGGCAATGTCGTCCATGAGCCCCAGTATAGAAACTCCGCTGCCGGCGGAACTGCCGCTGCAGATCCGGCAGTGGGCGCGCGAGCTGGGTTTCGCCGACGCCGGTGTCGCCGAACTGCAGCTTGGCGAAGACCTTGATCACCTGCGCCGCTGGCTCGACCAGGGCCTGCACGGCGGCATGGAGTTCATGCGCGACAACCTGCAGCTGCGCGAGCATCCGGCGCAGCTGCGGCCGGGAACGCTGAGCGTGATTTCGGCGCGGCTGGACTATCGGCCGCATGCCGAGGCGGCCGAGGCGGTGCTGGAGGATGGCGAGCGCGCCTACATCTCGCGCTATGCCCTGGGCCGCGACTATCACCGGCTGATGCGCGCACGCCTGCTCAAGCTCGGCGCACGCATCGAAGCGGCGGTCGGGCCGCATGGCTACCGCGTGCTGACCGACAGCGCCCCGGCGCTGGAAAAGGCCTTGGCACGCAACGCCCGGCTGGGCTGGATCGGCAAGAACACCCTGCTGCTCAACCGTGCCGCCGGTTCCTGGTTCTTCCTCGGCGAGATCTACACCGACCTGCCACTGCCACCGGACCCGGCACCACCACCCGACAACCTCTGCGGCAGCTGCAATGCCTGCATCAGCGTCTGCCCGACCCAGGCGATCCTGGGACCGTACCGGCTCGATGCACGCCGCTGCATCTCCTACCTGACCATCGAACACCATGGCTCGATCCCGGAGGAGCTGCGGCCGCTGATCGGCAACCGCATCTTCGGCTGCGACGACTGCCAGCTGGTCTGCCCCTGGAACCGCTACGCGCGCGTCACCGCGGAAGCGGACTTCGCGCCGCGGCACGGGCTCGACGCGCCGCGGCTGGTCGAACTGTTCGGCTGGGACGAGGATGAATGGCTGCGGCGCACCGAGGGAATGGCCCTGCGCCGCGCCGGCCACGCACGCTGGCTGCGCAATCTCGCAGTGGCGCTGGGCAATGCACCTCGCTCGCAGCAAGCCCTGTCAGCGCTGCAGGCGCGATTCGAACACCCGGACGAAACCGTGCGCGAGCACGTGCGCTGGGCCCTGCAGCGGCAAGCGGGTTAGCGGGAACAGCGGAGGTTTGCCGGCGCGCGCAGCAGCGCCGCGGTGGTTTCCTGCAGGGCCGCGCTCACCGCCGGTGTCGCCGGCAGGGCCGAGGCCTGTTGCAGTGCCTCGCGAGCCGCCTCGACACAACCCAGGTCCAGCTCGGTCTGCGCCAGGTTGTTGTAGCCCGCCGCATCCGGTGCCAGGCGCAGCGCTTCGACGAAGGCGGCACGCGCGGCACGCAGGTCGCCGGTGCCGTAGCGGGCATTGCCCTGCGCCTGCCAGGCCAGTGCCGATTCCGGCCAGCGTTCGATCGCGGCGGCGTAGGCGCTACGCGCCAGCTGCGGCTGCTGCAGGGATTCGAAGGCATTGGCGGCAGCCAGCCAGTCCAGTGCATTGGCGGTCGCCGGCGGCTGCTCCGGCGGCACCACCACCATGGCCCAGCGCCCGCCCAGCCGCCAGCTCTGTTCGAAATGCCGGTAGTCCAGCACCCGCCGCTGTTCGCGGCCGGAGCGCAGGATCACCTGCCCGGCGACAGGGTCGACACCGACCACCACCGCGTAGTGCCAGACCGGCACCCAGGACAAGCCCAGGTTCTGCAGCAGCAGCACCGGCCGGCCGGCCGCGACTTCCTCGAAGATCGCATCGATCTCCGGTTTCAGCACATACGGGAGCCGCTGATGACGTCGCGCGGCAGCAACCAGTTCGAGTTGCAGGCTGCCCTTGCGGCCGGGCAGGTAGACCTGCGCGGCCAGCTGGTCGGGCTGCACCGCCACGCCCGAAGCCTGCAGCACGGTCGCCAGTGCGGCGGGGCCGCACTGGTAGTCGGTCTGCGGGAAGAACGGCGTCGCCGTCAGTTCCGCAGGCCGGGAGGCAGGCCACTGCGACCGCAGGGTCGGCGCACTTGCGCAGGCGGTCAGGAAGACCGCCGCGCAAGCGGCCGCAAGCCAGCGGGTCAAATCTTGTTGAAGATGTTGGTGACGCCGACCAGTTCGAGAATCAGCAGCACCAGGAACACGATGCCGATGATGGCGATGGCGTCGCCGCCAGCTGGCTGCGCATCCATGTTCAGCGCCAGCTGCTGCAGTTCCTGGTCGGTCAGCGCGTTGACGCGCTCGGTGGCCTGCTGCAGGTCCACGCCCAGCGCCTGCAGCTGCTGGCGCACGTCTTCACGTGTCATCCACTGCTGCACCTGGCTGACCTTGAGCGCGTGCTGCTGCTGCTGCACCAGCTGATCCGTGCCGATCATGCCGGCCTGCGCCGGCACCGGGACACCGACGGCGACCAGTGTCGCAAACGTCGTACCCAGAACGAATTCCTTGATCTTTGTGTTCTTCATGGTGTCGACCTCCAATGTCTGCAGCGTTAAGCCTTTTCAGGCGGCATCCGCGTCACCGTTGTGATGACGCTGAAGATAAGCCAGCAATGCGGCAGTCGAATCGTCGACTCCCGCATCCGCACCATCCATGGTGCGGAGGACATCCTGGGCCAGCTGCTTGCCCAGCTCGACGCCCCATTGATCGAAAGCGTTGATCTGCCAGATCACGCTGTGCACGAAGGTGCGATGCTCGTACAGCGCCAGCAAGGCGCCGAGGTGGAAGGCATCGAGCCGCGGCAGCAGCAGCGTGTTGCTGGGGCGGTTGCCGGCGAATACCCGATGCGGCACGGCGGCCTCGAGTTCCACGCCCTGCAGGCCCTTGGCCGCCAGCTCGGCACGTACCGCCGTCGCATCCTTGCCCTTCATCAACGCCGCGCTCTGCGCCAGGCAGCTGGCGATCAGGATGCGCTGGTGTTCGTCGAAGCCGTGCGGCCCCTGCAGCGGCAGGATGAAGTCGACGGCATGGACGCGCGGCCCCTGGTGCAGCATCTGGAAGAAGGCGTGCTGGGCATTGCTGCCGACGTCGCCCCACAGCACCGGGGTGGTGCGGCAGCCGACCGGCGCGCCGTCACGGGTCACGCCCTTGCCGTTGGACTCCATTTCCAGCTGCTGCAGCCAGCCGATGAAGTATTCCAACTGCTGCGCATAGGGCGCGATCACCTGGGTGCCGCAGTCGATAAAGTTGACGTTCCAGACCGACAGCAGGGCCATCAGCACCGGCAGGTTGCGCTCCAGCGGCGCCTCCAGGAAATGGCGGTCCAGCGCGTGCGCGCCGGCCAGCAGTTCGCGAAAACGCGTCGGCCCCAGCGCCAGCATCACCGGCAGGCCCACCGCCGACCACAGCGAATAGCGCCCGCCGACCCAGTCCCAGAACTCGAACATGTTGGCGGCATCGATGCCGAACTTCTCGACATCCCGGCGGTTGCAGGACACGGCGACGAAATGCCGCGCGATGGCTGCCTCACCCGCCGCGCGCAGCAGCCAGCGCCGCGCGGTATGCGCGTTGGTCATCGTCTCCAGCGTGGTGAAGGCCTTGGAGGTGACGATCCACAGCGTCGTCTTCGGATCCAGCGTCCGCAGCAGCGGCCCGATCTGGGCGCCATCGACATTGGCAACGAAATGCAGCCGCGGCCCGTCGGCCTGGTCGCGCAAGGCCTCGCAGACCATGCGCGGCCCGAAGTCGGAACCGCCGATGCCGATGTTGACCACGTCGGTGATGCGCTCGCCGCTGTAGCCGCGCCACTGGCCGCTGCGGACGCGTTCGGCAAAAGCCGTCATGCGGTCGAGCACGGCATGGACCTGCGGCATCACGTTCTGGCCGGCGACGTCCATGCGCTGGTCGCGCGGCGCACGCAGCGCCATGTGGGCGGCGGCGCGGTGCTCGGTGGTATTGACCACCTCGCCACGGCCAAGCCGGTCGATCCAGCCCGGCAGGTCCTGCTGCCGGGCCAGTTCCAGCAGCCGCGTCAGCACCTCGCGGTCGACACGCTGCTTCGAATAGTCGAGGTAGAGGCCGGCGGCCTCGGCGTTGAAGTCGGCGGCGCGGCGGCGATCGGCGGCGAACATTCCCGTCAGGTGCACCGGACGCAGGGCCTCCGCCTGCGCCTGCAGTTGCTGCCATGCCTGTGTGTCGACCAGTGAATTCATGCGAGCGTGGGTGATTTTTGGCGACAGTTTAGTGTACGCAGGCTTCGCAATGATGGCCCGGCACGCAACAACTGACGACTACTCCCGGCTGCTGAACCGGCCCTGAACCCCCTCAGCCCGCTCAAACACCCAGCCAGTGGTAGTTGAAGCTGACGCTGACCCGTTCCTCTTCGACCAGGTTGGCCGGCACCTCGTGGCGCAGCCAGCTCTCGAACAGGATCACCTGCCCGGCCTTGGCCGGGTACAGCACATGGGGCTGCGACTGCGGCGTCGCCGTGGCCTTGCGCATCGGTGCCGCCATCATCCGCGACAGCCGCGGATCCTCGAACTTCAGGCCGGGGGCGCCACGCGGCACGCGCAGGTAGTAGGTGCCGCTGACCACGGCATGGGGATGCAGGTGGAAGCTGTGGGCGCAGCCCTTCGGCATGATGTTGAGCCAACAGTCGCTCATCGCCAGCCGCCCGCCGCGCAGGTCCCAGTGCTGGGTCCGGGCGTAGCTGCGCACGTGCCGGTCCAGCGCGCGGCGCAGGGCGTCGAAGCTGGAGGAGAACTGGTGCAGGCGGTCCAGCGAGCCGTAGCTGGTGTAGCCGCCGGGGTAGCTGCGCAGCGACCAGCGCCTGCCGGCCTCGTCGTAGTCGCGGATCTGCTCGGCCTCGCGCAGCAGCTCGCTGTTGAAGGTCTTGAGACCCTCGCGCATCAGCGGCGCGGAGTAGATCAGGGTCGGGAAGCAGGCGGTGGTCTTGGGCATGGCGGAAGGCCTAAACAGAAACGCCCGCTTGGCAGCGGGCGTTCAGTGTGCAGCGGGGCGGTTCAAGCCGCCATCTGCACCGGAATGGTGTTGGCAGTGCGGACCACGCGGTTTTCCTCGTCGAGATAGACCAGGCGCGGCTTCAGCGCCTTGGCGGCGGCCTCATCCATCATGCCGTAGGCGGCGATGATCACGCGGTCACCGACACGGGCCTTGTGGGCGGCGGCACCGTTGACCGAGATGATGCCCGAGCCTTCCTCGGCGCGGATGGCGTAGGTGGTGAAGCGTTCGCCGTTGGTGATGTTGTAGATGTCGATCTTCTCGAACTCGAGGATGTTGGCGAGATCGAGCAGCTTGCCGTCGATGGCGCAGGAACCGTCGTAGTCCAGCTCGGCGTGCGTGACGCGGGCACGGTGCAGCTTGCACTTGAGCATATGGAGATGCATGGCGTATGTCCTCTGGGGGTCTGCGCTCGGGTGGCCCACTAAGACATGCACCCGGTGACGCGATTTGGTCGATGCGGGCGGCCCACTAAGACATACGCCCGGGCTTGAGACCTGAGTCACAAGCGGTGAGAAAGTTTAGCCCATTTTTGCGCTGCATCAAACTGTCACAATCAGATTGTCGATCAGCCGGGTCTTGCCGAGGTAGGCGGCGACCAGGATCACATAGCTCGCATCCTGGGCCCCCGGGGGGGCCAGGTCGGGGCTGCGGATTTCCAGATATTGCGGTTGAAATCCGTGAGATAGCAGACGTTGCAGGCCGCCGGCGGCGAGTTGCTCGAAGTCACGACGGCCGGCGCGCAGGCCATCGGCCACCTCGCTGAGGCTGGCGTAGATCTGGGCGGCGGTCTGGCGCTCTTCCGACGAGAGGTACTGGTTGCGGGACGACATCGCCAGGCCATCGGCCTCGCGCTCGGTCGGCACCCCCAGGATCCGGATCGGCAGGTGCAGGTCGGCCACCATGCGGCGGATCACCAGCAGTTGCTGGTAGTCCTTCTCGCCGAACAGGGCGACATCCGGCTGCACCTGGTTGAACAGGATGCTGACCACCGTGGCCACGCCGTCGAAGTGACCGGGCCGGAAGGCCCCCTCCAGCATCGTCGAGTAGTGCGGCAGGCTGAGCTTGCAGAGGTGCTCGCGGCCGTTCGGGTACATCTCCTCGACGCTGGGCGCGAACAGCAGGTCGCAGCCCACCGTGGACAAGCCGGCCTGGTCCGCCGACAGCGTGCGCGGATAGCGCCCGAAGTCCTCGGTAGGCCCGAACTGCAGCGGATTGACGAACACGCTGGAGACGACGCGATCGGCCTCCTCGCGCGCACGGCGGATCAGCTTGAGATGCCCCGCATGGAGGTTGCCCATGGTCGGTGCGAAGGCGATGCGCTGGCCGGCACGGCGCCATTCGGCGACCTGGGCGCGCAGCTCGGCGACGGTATGGACGGTCTTCACGTCAGGAAGCAGTGCTCGGGAGCGGGATAGGCGCCGCTCTTGACCTCGGCGACGTAGTTGCGGATCGCGGTCTCGATGCTCCCCGTCCCCGTCATGTAGTCCTTCACGAAGCGCGGCTTGCGACCCAGCGTCACCATCGGCGAGATGTTGAGGATGTCGTGCAGCACCAGGATCTGGCCGTCGACGTCATGGCCGGCACCAATGCCGATCACCGGCACCGGCGAGGCCTCGGCGATGCGCTTGCCCAGCGCCGCCGGAATGCATTCGAGCAGCAGCAGGTCGGCACCGGCCTTCACCAGCACATCGGCGTCGTGGATCATTTCCTCGGCCCCGACCTCGTCCCTGCCCTGCACCTTGAACGCACCCATCTTGTGGACGAACTGCGGCCGCAGACCCAGGTGGGCACAGACCGGCACGCCGCGTACCGACAGGTACTCGACGATGCTGGCCTGCTCGCGCCCGCCTTCCAGCTTGACCATCTTGGCGCCGCCCTCCTGCATCAGCCGCTGGCTGGCGTCGAGCGCGCGCTCCAGCGTGGCATAGGACAGGAACGGCAAGTCGGCGACCATGAAGGCGCGCTTCAGGTGCGGGGCAACGCACTTGCTGTGGTAGACGATGTCGTTGACCGTCACCGGCGTGGTGGTGCTGCCACCGTGGATCACCATCCCCAGCGAGTCCCCGATCAGGATCAGGTCGACGCCGGCGCGGTCCTGCACCAGCGCGAAGCTGGCGTCATAGCAGGTCAGGCAGGCGATCTTCTCTCCGGCCTGGCGCATGCGGCGCAGCTCGGCGACGTTGACGGCTTTGACGGCATCCATGAGCGGTTCCGTGGCTCCAGAAAAACGGCGGCGACTATAGCAAATGACCCTGCGGCAATTGCTGGCGCGGCGCATCGGATTCCAGCGCCGCCAGCAGTTGCTGAAAATGCGCCCGATCGCCGACGAAATCAAAGGCCGAGGCATCGATTTCGATCACCGGCGCCTGCGCGTAGTCGCGGAAGTAGCGGCCGTAGGCCCCGGACAGCCGCGCCAGGTAGCCTGCGTCGATGGTGGTTTCATAGTCGCGTCCGCGCCTGGCGATGCGCTCCAGCAGCAGGTCCGGCGGCGCGCTGAGGTGGATCACCTTGTGCGGCGCCGGCACGTTCCAGGCCAGGCGCTCGAATACGCGCAGGTACAGTTCATAGTCGGCATGCCGCAGGGTCAGTTCGGCAAACAGGCGGTCCTTGTCGAACATGAAGTCGGCGACGCAGCCGCGGGCGAACAGGTCCGGCTGCTGCAGCTGCTCGGCCTGTCCCGCGCGCTGCAGCAGGAAGCTCAGCTGCGCCGGCAGCGCACCGCTGTCCGGATCGCGGTAGAAGCGCGGCAGGAAGGGATTGTCCTCGGGCCGCTCCAGCAGCAGCTCGTAGCCCAGTTCGGCGGCGAGCAGGCGCGCAAGCGTGCTCTTGCCCGCACCGATCGGGCCTTCGATCGCGTAATACCTCATGACCAGGGATCGAGGCCTGCGCGACCGATGGCAGCGGCGGCGGCGGCGATCCGACCCACTCCGGGAATCAGCAATTCCGGCGCGATCTCCGCCAGCGGCACCAGCACGAAATTGCGCCGGGCGATCTCCGGATGCGGCAGGCGCAGCTTCGGGGTCTCGAGGGTCACGCCTTCGACGTGCAGCAGGTCCAGGTCGAGGCGCCGTGCCCCCCAGCGGCGACCGTCGCGCACCCGGCCGGCGGCGCGCTCCAGTTCCAGCAGGCGGTCCATCAGCGCTTCGGCGGACAGTGCGGTGTCGAGCAGGCAGGCGGCGTTGCAGTAGTCCGGCTGTCCCGGCTCGCCCAGCGGCGCGGTCCGGTACAGCGAGGAGCAGGCCAGCAGCCGGCCGCAGGCGGCCAGGCCGTCGATTGCATCCAGAATCTGCCTGCGGGGATCGCCGAGGTTGGCGCCGAGACCGATATAGGCGCGGCTCATCTCTTATTCGGTAGCGCCGCCGGAACGCTTGCGACCGCGTCCGCCGCGGCGGCGGCGGCGCTTGCGGGCCGGATCCGCGGCGTCCGCGGCCTCGCCCCCTTCCTCGTCCGCCGGCACCGGCGGCAGCTCGGTCCCGACCTGGGCCTGCGTCCACCAGTCCGCCATCGCCTGCGGCGCCTCGCCAACGGCGGCACGCAGCAACAGGAAGTCATAGGCAGCGCGGAAGCGCGGATGCGTCAGCAGTCGCTTGGCGCGGCCGGCGCTGCGGCCATCGAAGCGGGTCTGCAGGGCCCAGATCTCGCGCATCGGGATGGAGAAGCGCTTGGGGATCGCCACGCGCTGGATCGCCTGCGACAGCACGTCCTCGGCGGCCTGGGCGATCGCCGTGTTCGGGTGATGGCCCTGGCGGCTGATCAGCGTGTTGACCTGCGCTGCCACCGCCGGCCACAGCAGCGCGGCGTAGAGGAAGGCCGGGCTGACCGGCTGGTCCGTACGGACACGCTCGCCGGTATTGGCCAGGGCACGGCGCACGAAATCCAGCGCGCGCGGGTACTTCAGCATCGCCTCGGTCTGCGGGAACAGCAGTTCGAACAGCCCGTACGTGCGCAGGCCGTCGAAGTTGGCGAGGCCATCGGCGCTCTGCAGCAGCTTGATGATCTCGTCGAACAGGCGCGCCGGCGGGATTTCGCGCAGCAGCGGCGCGAGGCGGGCGATCGGCTCGGCGCTGGCCGTCTCGATGCGGTACTTGAGCTTGTTGGCGATGCGGATGGCACGCAGCATGCGCACCGGGTCCTCGCGGTAGCGCAGCTCGGGGTCGCCGATCAGGCGGATCACCCCGGCCTTGATGTCTTCCAGGCCGCCGGCGAAGTCGACGATGGCGTAGTCGCGGATGTCGTAGTACAGCGCGTTGACGGTGAAGTCGCGGCGGAAGGCGTCCTCCTCCAGCGTGCCGTACTCGTTGTCCGACAGGATCCGGCCGGTATCGTCGCGCTCATGCGATTCGGTGATCGGGCCGCGGAAGGTGGTGACCTCGAGAATCTCGTCGCCGAAACGCACGTGGGCGATCATGAAGCGGCGTCCGACCAGCCGGCAGCTGCGGAACAGCGTCTTGATCTGCTCCGGATGCGCGTTGGTCGCGATATCGAAGTCCTTGGGCTCCAGGCCGGCGAGCAGGTCGCGCACGCCGCCGCCGACGATATAGGCCTCGTAGCCCGCGTCCTTGAGCCCATAGAGCGTTCTCAGGGCCGCGCTGGTGAATTGCGAGCGGGAAATCGGGTGCTCGGCGCGGGGGATGCGCTGGGGTTCGATGGCAAGAGTCCTGTAAGTTTTTTGAATCAACGCCTTGAGAGGCGCGAAAGGCTGCGTATAATACGCGCCCTTGTTGTCGCCTGAAACCATGCTCCTATCGTCTAGAGGCCTAGGACGGAGCCCTCTCAAGGCTTAAACCCGGGTTCGAATCCCGGTAGGAGCGCCAACAAAGTACAGAACAGCCCCGCAAGGGGCTTTTTTGTTTCCGGCGTCCGGGGCCAGACTTCCGACGTATTCTGGGTCATTGACCGGAGACCGCCGTGAAACCTTTCCGCCCCCTGCTGCTGGCCCTGGCCCTGCTCGCCGCCCCCGCCCAGGCCAGTTGCCCCGCCGGCAGCCCCCTGAACACCAGCGCCAAGCGCCTGCTCGGCCCGGTCGAACAGCTCTGCGATGCCTACGCCGGCAAGGTGGTGCTGGTGGTCAACACCGCCAGCCAGTGCGGCTTCACCCCGCAGTACGAAGGACTGGAGTCGCTGTGGAAGAAGTACCGCGAGCGCGGCCTGGTGGTGCTGGGCTTCCCCTCCGACCAGTTCGCCGGCCAGGAACTGGACAGCGACGCCGAGATCCAGAAGTTCTGCAAGCTCAACTACGGCGTCAGCTTCCCGATGTTCAGCAAGAGCGATGTGCGCGGCAGCGACGCCAACCCGCTGTTCGCCGCCCTGATCGAGCAGACCGACAAGTCGCCGCTGTGGAATTTCTACAAGTACCTGATCGGCCGCGACGGCCGGCCGATCGAGGTGTATTCCTCGCGGGTCAAGCCCGAGGACCCGAAGCTGGCCCGGGCGATCGAAGCAGCCCTGGCAGCCAAGGCCCCGTAGGGCTGCGCGGGAGGCTTTTTCCCGCTCCGGCGGCTATGCTGCGCGCCCACAATTCGCCGCTGCCTGCCGTCCGTGACCGCCACAACCCTGCCCGCGCCGCTATGGCGTCGCCTGATCGCCGCCGTCTATGACGGCCTGCTGCTGCTCGGTATCGTCTTCACGATCGCGCTGCTGGATTTCGTCGTGCTCAACAAGCTGCTGGGTCTCCCGACCCGGGGCTGGCTGGGGCCGATGCTGTTCCTCGCCGGACTGAGCTTCTTCGGCTGGTTCTGGACCCACGGCGGCCAGACCCTGGGCATGCGTGCCTGGCGCCTGCGGGTGCGCCGGCTCGACGGCCTGCCGCTGCGCTGGCCGGTGGCCGCGGTGCGCTATGCCGCGATGATGGCGGTCTGGCTGGCGCTGCCGATCGCCTTGGCCCTGCTCTACGTGCCGCGCTTCTCGCAGGCCCACCCGCATGCCGAACTGTTCAGCATCCTGACCATCAGCCTGCTGGTCTGCGCCCTGTTGTTCAGCCGGCTGGACGCGCGCCGGCGCGCGCCGCAGGACTGGATCAGCGGCAGCGAGGTCGTAGTCGAACCGAAGGTTTAGCGCGCCCGCGCCAGCCGCCACATCGCCACGACACCGAGCAGCAGGGTCGGCAGCCCCGCCGACAGCAACGGTGGCCAGCCATTGAGCTGGCCGGTATTGGCGGTGACCTCGTTGGCCATGTAGAAGGCCACGCCGACCAGAATGCCGAACAGCAGGCGCTGGCCGGTCCCGGAATCGCGCAGCGAGCCCATCACGAAGGGCACGGCGAACAGCATCATCACCATCACTGTCAGCGGCGCCACCAGCTTGCGGTACAGCTCCAGGCGATAGCCGCTGTCGTCGAGGCCGTTGGCCTGCAGGTACTGCGTCAGGCCGAGCAGGCCGCGGATCGAGATGGCATTGGCCTTCAGCATCACCAGCCGCAGCACCTCCGGCGACAGCTTGCCGTCCCAGGCCATTTCCGGCAGCTGCGAGACCCTGGCGCCGTCCTCGGCGAAGTCGGTGCGGCGCACGCGATACAGCGTCCAGTGGCCCTCGGCGTAGCGCGCTTCCTCGACATGCAGCACCGCGCGCAGGCTCATGTCCGGGGCGAGGTTGTAGGCGGTGACGTCGCTGATCTCGGTTTCGGTACGTACCTGGCCGACGTGCAGGATATTGTCACCCTCGCGCAGCCATACCGGCTCGTTGACCGTGCCCGGCGCCCGGCCGTAGCGGTACTGCTCGCGCAGTTCGGTCGCGCTCTGCCGCCCCAGCGGCGCCAGCCAGTCGCCGAGCAGCACGCTGATCGCACCGATCACCACGCCCGCCAGCAAGGTCGCCCGGCCGATGCGCAGCAGCGAGATGCCGGCAGCACGCATCGCGGTGATCTCGTTCTGGCCGGCCAGGGTGCCGAGGCCCATCAGCGTGCCCAGCAGCGCGATCATCGGCAGCAGCACGTGCAGGCTGGTGGGAATCTGCCAGGCGACGTAGCCGGCCAGTTGCAGCACGCCGAAGTCGCCCTTGCCGATGTCGCCGGATTCCGAGACGAAGGTGATGAAGGTGTAGATCGCCGACAGCGCCAGCGCCGAGATGGCGGTCAGGCCGAAGATGTGGGCGATGATGTAGCGGTCCAGCCGCGTCAGCAGATTCATCGGCGCACCCAGCCTTCGCGGCGTGCGACCAGCCACAGCGCCAGCACCGCAGCGATCAGGTGGATCCACCACAGGCCGACCAGGTCCGGCAGCTTGCCGCGGGCGATATAGGTCTGGCCGAAGGTCAGCAGGTTCGAATAGACCAGGTAGACGACGATGCCCAGCACCAGCTTGCCGTAGCGGCCCTGGCGCGGCGCCAGGTGCGACAGCGGCACTGCTATCAGGATCATCAGGAACACGCTGACCGGCGAGGCCAGGCGCCAATGCCATTCGGCACGGTCGCCCGGATCCTGCGAGGCCAGCAGCTCCGAGGTCGGCTTGATCTTGCGCACCTCGGTCTTGTAGACGAATTCCGGCAACTGGATGCGCGAGATCAGCTGTTCATAGCGGGCGATGTCGTAATTGCCCTGCCCCGGCTCGCCCTGGTAGCGCCAGCCTTCCTCCAGCACCAGCCGGCGGTTGCCATCGGCGCTGGTGGCGTAGTGGCCGCTGCGGGCGGTGAGGATGCTGGTGCCGTCCTCGTCGCGCAGTTCGCCGAAGACCATGCCGAGCCGATCCTTGCCTTCGAGCCGGTCGGTGTAGAACACCGCGCGGCCATTGCCGACTTCCTTGAAGCGACCTTCCTCGAAGGGGTTGAACTGCAGCAGCCAGCGACCGTCCTTCAGCAGGAAGTCCGACTGGCGCCCGGCCCAGGGGCCGACCTGGAAGCTGAAGGCGCCGGCCACCACCGCCAGCCCCACCGCCAGCAACAGGAACGGCTGGTAGATGCGCCAGCCACCGACGCCGCAGCCGCTCATCGCGGCGATTTCCTGGTCCTTGTAGAAGCGCCCCAGAGTCAGCATCACCGCCAGCAGGCCGGAGAACGGGATCAGGATCATCAGGTACTGCAGGCTGGTCAGGCCGACCACGCCCAGCAGCACGTCCTTGGGCAGCTTGCCGCCGGCGGCCTGCGCCAGGTAGCGGGCGAATTGGGCCGACATCATGATCGCCAGCAGCACGACCGCGACCGCGGCCAAGGCGCCGAGGGTCTCTTTCAGCAGGTAACGTCCGAGGATGCCGAGTCTCATGAGTCCGGGCGGGCTAAAGCGACATTATGCCGATCCCGGCGCCGCTGTCAGCCCATGGGGACAAGTTTCCGGCACGGCTAGCAAATTCCCGGACCCTGCGCCATCACCCCGGCGCACCAAACATAATGGCCAAAAAGTGTCGGATTCCCGCAAAATAGCTTGGATGGCGAAATAATTGCCGATACAATCCAGCGCCCTCCCGCAACGCCCTGTCGGCGTCGCGATCCGGCAGGCCGGCAGTGGTTTTTCCCCGGCAGGACTCCCAGTACAAGACCCGACACAAGAAATCGCCAGGCCCACCGGGCCTGGTCCAAGGCGGCAGGTATCCATGGAATATTTCGTAAAGAGCGGCAATCCCGAGAAGCAGCGTGTTGCCTGCGTCATTGTTGGCATTTTTGACCGCCGCGCGCCCACCGATGCCGCCGAGACCATCGACAAGGCCGGCGACGGCATCATCGGCAGCGTCATGCGCCGTGGCGACATGGACGGCAAGCTCGGCCAGACCCTGATCCTGCACAACGTCGCCGGCACCTTTGCCGACCGCGTCATGCTGGTCGGCCTGGGCAAGGAACGCAGCTTCGACGAAGCCGCCTTCCGCAAGGCCCTGGTCGCCGCCGCCCGCGCGCTGCGCGCCACCGGCTCGATCGACGCCGTCAATTTCATCACCCATCTGCCGATCAAGGGCCGCGACTTCCACTGGAACGTGCAGCAGGCCGTGCTGGTGACCGAGGACAGCTACTACCGCTTCGACGACTGCCGCGGCGACAAGGCGCGCGAGGAGCTGCCGGCGACCAAGCTGGAGCGCTACACCTTCGACGTGCCGCGCCGCTCCGACCTGCCGGCCGGCGAGAAGGGCCTGGCCGAGGCACTGGCCATCGCCAAGGGCGTCAACCTGACCAAGAACCTGGCCAACATGCCGGGCAACATCTGCACGCCGACCTACCTCGCCGAGCAGGCGCTCAAGCTCGGCAAGGCCACCGGCATCAAGACCAAGATCCTCGAAGCCGCCGACATGCAGAAGCTGGGCATGGGCTCGCTGCTGTGCGTGGCGCAGGGTTCCAGCCAGCCGCCCAAGCTGATCGTGATGGAATACCTGCACGGCCCCAAGGACGAGAAGCCCATCGCCCTGGTCGGCAAGGGCCTGACCTTCGACGCCGGCGGCATCTCGATCAAGCCCGGGGCACAGATGGACGAGATGAAGTTCGACATGTGCGGTGGCGCCTCGGTGTTCGGCACCCTCGCCGCCATCGCCGAGTTGAAGCTGCCGCTGAACGTGGTCGGCATCGTCCCCGCCACCGAGAACCTGCTCAACGGCCAGGCGGTCAAGCCGGGCGACATCGTCACCAGCATGGCCGGCATCACCATCGAGGTGCTCAACACCGATGCCGAGGGCCGCCTGATCCTCTGCGATGCGCTGAGCTACGCCGAGAAGTTTTACGACCCCAGCCTCTGCGTCGACATGGCAACGCTGACCGGCGCCTGCGTGGTCGCGCTGGGCTCGCATGCCTCGGGCCTGTTCGCCAACAACTCCGCCCTGGGCCGCGCCCTGCTGACCGCCGGCGAGCAGGTCGGCGACCGCGCCTGGGAACTGCCGATGTGGCCGGAGTACGACGAGAACATCAAGAGCGAGTTCGCCGACGTCGCCAACATCGCCACCCGCGGCGGCCGCGAGGCCGGCGCGATCATCGGCGCCACCTTCCTGCACCGCTTCACCCGCAAGATGAAGTGGGCGCACCTGGACATCGCCGGCACCGCCTGGGTCGGCAAGAAGGCCTCCGGCCGCCCCGTGCCGCAGCTGACGCAGTGGCTGATCAACGTCGCCGCCAAAAAGACTGAAGAGTGACGCGGATCGACTTCTACATCCTGGCCGAAGACGGCAGTGGGAGCAGCGCGGAGAACACCGTGCTGACCGCCTGCAAGCTCTGCGAGAAGGCTGTCGGCGCGGGGATGAAGGTCTACGTCAGCGCGCCGGGCGCCGCGTTGGCCGAGGATGTCGACGGCGCGCTGTGGAGCTTCCAGCAGGGCGGCTTCATCGCGCATGAGCGCTATGCCGGCCGCCCGCCGGACGAACCGCTGCCGGCGGTGCTGATCGGCGACGCCGAGCCACCGGAAACCCATCATGGCGCGCTGATCAACCTGGGCCTGGAAGTGCCCGGCTACTTCAGCCGCTTCGAGCGCGTGCTGGAAGTGGTGTCCGGCGATCCGGTGGCCCGCGCCAAGTCGCGCGAGCGCTACAAGTTCTACCGCGACCGCGGCTATGAACTGAAGACACACAACCTCTAGCGACGCCCGTCTCCACATGCTGACCCGTCTTGCCCGGCCCTGGCCGCTGTTCCTGCTGGCAGTGGCGGTGGCGCTGTACCGCTGGTGGGCCTGGTCGCAGCTCGACGGCCTCAGCCTGTTCAGCGACGAGGCGCAGTACTGGCTGTGGGCGCAGGCACCGGACTGGGGCTACTACTCCAAGCCGCCGATGGTGGCCTGGCTGATCTGGCTGAGCACCCACACCCTCGGCAGCGATGCGGAATGGGCGATCAAGGCGGTGCCGCTGCTGCTCTACCCCTTCGCGACCTTCGGCGTCTACGCCCTCGGCCGGCGCCTCTACGACGCCGAAACCGGCCGCGATGCCGCCCTGCTGTTCCTGCTGATGCCGGCGCTGTCGCTGTCGGCGATGCTGGTCACCAGCGACGTGCCGCTGCTGCTGTTCTGGACCGCCTCGCTGTGGTTCCTGTGGGCAGCGCTGGAGGGCAATGCCTGGCGCGACTGGCTGCTGCTGGGGCTCTGCGCCGGCCTCGGCCTGATGAGCAAGTACAGCATGGCGTTCTTCGCCTTTGCGGCGCTGGCCTTCGTCCTGACGCACCGGCAGGAATACCGCCTGCTGCTGAATCCGCGGCTCTACGCCGCCGCCACACTGGCCCTGCTGGTATTCCTGCCCAACCTGCTGTGGAACCTGCGCCACGACTTCGTCACGGTGCAGCACCATGCGCAGATCTCGGAGCTGGACGGGCCGCTGATCCACCCTGGCGCCTTCTTCGAGTTCCTCGGCGCCCAGTTCGGCGTATTCGGCCCGGTCAGCTTCGGCCTGCTGCTGCTGGCGCTGGCGCGGACCCCGATGTGGCGCAAGACCCCGCGCCCGACGCGCTTCCTGCTGGCCTTCTGCGGCGCACCGCTGCTGCTGATCCTGGGCCTGGCCTTCCTGTCGCACGCGGAGGCCAACTGGGGGGCGCCGCTGTACGTCGCCGCTTCGGTCCTGGTCGCAGCGCACTTCCGCCAGCAGCGTCGCTGGCTGCGGGCCGCCCTGCTGGTGAACCTGCTGCTGGCGCTGCTGCTGTACCACTACATTGCCCTGCTCCAGGCCACGGGCCTGCCGCTGCAGCGGCAGTACGACGCTTACCGCCGCCTGCGCGGCTGGGACGAGGTCGGCTACCAGGTGCAACGGGTGATGCAGGAATATGGCGACACCCGCCTGCTGACCGACGAGCGCAACCTCAGCGCCTGGCTGCTGTACTACGCCCGCCCCCTGAACCAGCCACGGACCTGGGCGCCACCCGGTCTGCCGCCGCAGAACCACTACCAGCAGACCCTGCCGCTGCAGGCGGATGACGCGGGCGCCTTCCTGTGGATCACCAAACCACCGGCCAATACCGAGGTCCTGGTCCGTTTCCGCCAGTTCGAGCGCCTGCCGGACATCGTGGTCGAGCCCTACCCCGGCCTGCAGCGCCATTACGAAGCCTGGAGGGTCGAGGGCTTCAAGGGCTACGACCCCGGCCACTGACGGCTGCATCATTTTTTCGTAATCTGTGCGGCCGTTCGCGCGCCGCGCGACGCCCCCCTTTATCGCTGACACTCCATGGACAAGACCTACGAACCCCGCGCCATTGAATCCCGCTGGTGCGAGGCCTGGGAAAAGAACGGTTACTACACGCCGGAAACGGTGGTGCAGCTGACCGGCGCCGACCGCAGCAAGATGCCGGCCTACAGCATCATGATCCCGCCGCCGAACGTCACCGGCACGCTGCACATGGGCCATGCCTTCCAGCACTCGGTGATGGACGCGCTGACGCGCTACCACCGCATGCGCGGCTTCGACACGCTGTGGCTGCCGGGCACCGATCATGCCGGCATCGCCACGCAGATGGTGGTGGAGCGCCAACTCGCCGCCCAGGGCATCAAGCGCACCGACCTCGGCCGCGAGAAGTTCCTGGAGAAGGTCTGGGAGTGGAAGGAATACTCCGGCAGCACCATCACCAACCAGGTGCGCCGCATGGGCAACTCCGTCGACTGGACGCGCGAGCGCTTCACGATGGACGAGCAGTGCAACAAGGCCGTCGCCGAGGAATTCGTCAAGCTCTACGAGGACGGCTTGGTCTACCGCGGCAAGCGCCTGGTCAACTGGGACCCGGTGCTGCTGACCGCGATCTCCGACCTGGAGGTCGAGTCCAAGGAAGAGAACGGCAAGCTCTGGCACTTCCGCTATCCGCTGGCCGACGGCTCGGGCCACCTCACCGTCGCCACCACCCGCCCCGAGACCATGCTGGGCGACAGCGCCGTTGCCGTGCACCCGGAGGACGAGCGCTACCGTCACCTGATCGGCCAGAGCGTGCGCCTGCCGCTGTGCAACCGCGACATCCCGGTGATCGGCGACGACTACGTCGATCGCGAGTTCGGCACCGGCGTGGTCAAGATCACGCCGGCACATGACTTCAACGACTACGCCGTCGGCCTGCGCCACCAGCTGCCGCTGATCAACGTCTTCACCCCGACCGCGCACATCAACGACGAGGCACCGGCGGCCTATCGCGGCCTCGACCGCTACGACGCGCGCAAGCGCGTGGTCGAGGACCTGGAGAAGCTCGGCCTGGTCGACAAGATCGACGACCACAAGCTGATGGTGCCGCGTGGCGACCGTAGCGGCGTGGTGGTCGAGCCCTACCTGACCGACCAGTGGTTCGTCGACATGAAGGCACTGGCCGGCAATGCGCTGGCGGCGGCGAAGGACGGCCGCATGCAGTTCGTGCCGGAGAACTGGATCAACACCTACGACCAGTGGCTGGGCAACATCCAGGACTGGTGCATCTCGCGCAACCTCTGGTGGGGCCACCGCATCCCGGCCTGGTACGACGCCGAGGGCAAGCACTACGTCGGCCGCAGCGAGGCCGAGGTGCGTGCGAAGCACCAGCTCGCCGACAGCATTGCACTCACGCAGGATGAGGACAGCTTCGACACCTGGTTCTCCTCGGCACTGTGGCCGTTCTCGACCCTGGGCTGGCCGGATGCGACGGAAGACCTGAAGCGCTGGTACCCGACCAGCGTGCTGGTCACCGGCTTCGACATCATCTTCTTCTGGGTCGCCCGCATGGCGATGATGGGCCTGCACTTCCTCGGCGACGTGCCGTTCCGCGAGGTCTACATCACCGGCCTGGTGCGCGATGCCGAAGGCAACAAGATGTCCAAGTCCAAGGGCAACGTGCTGGACCCTCTGGACCTGGTCGACGGCATCTCGCTGGAAGACCTGCTGGCCAAGCGCACGACGGGCCTGATGCAGCCGCAGCTCGCCGCCAAGATCGACGCGGCGACGCGGCGCCAGTATCCGCAGGGCATTGAGCCGGTGGGTGTCGACGCGCTGCGCTTCACCTTCCTGGCGCTGGCCAGCACCGGCCGCGACATCCGCTTCGACGCCAGCCGTGCCGGCGG
>DATILC010000405.1:0-8471 GCA_035476855.1 Solimonas sp.
CTTCCTCGAACGCAACGGCTTCACCGAGGTCTACTCGGTCGCCGGCGGCATCGATGCCTGGTCGGTCGATGTCGACCCGGCCGTGCCGCGCTACTAGGGCGTCAACCCTTCGCCTGCCCGTTCGTTCATCGCTCATCGACCAGATCCTGCGGACCCCATGCGCCCGACTACCCTGCTGCTGCTTTGCGCCACCTTCGCCCTGCCAACGGCGGCATCGGCCAACGAACTGCTGAAGGTCTACGAACAGGCCCTGCAGAACGATGCAACCTGGCAGGCGGCGCAGCATGCGCGTGATGCCGCGGTCGAAGCCAAGCCGCAGGCACGCGCCGCGCTGCTGCCGCAGCTCGGTGCCAACGCCACGCAGAGCATCCAGGAAAGCACCATCCACACCGAGGGCAGCCCCTCGCGCGAGGTTCCCCGCGACGAGCCCTGGTCGGCAAGCCTGAACCTGTCGCAGTCGGTGTTCGACTGGGCCTCGATCCAGCAGCTGCGGCAGTCAGACGACCAGGTGGCACTGGCCGAGACCAGCCTGCGCGCCGCGGCACAGAACCTGCGCCTGCGCGTCGCCGAGGCCTACTTCAACGTGCTGGCTGCCGCCGACACCCTGCGCTCCTCGCAGGACGAGAACCAGGCCTTCAAGCGCCAGCTGGAACTGGCGCAGGCGCGCTTCGAGGTCGGCCTCTCCGCCATCACCGAGGTGCAGGAGGCACAGGCCCGCCATGACCTCACCAACGCCAGCCTGATCCAGGCCCAGCAGACGCTCGACACCGCCCGCTCGGCGCTGGCGGAAATCACCGGTGCCGCTTACCAGCCGACGGCGCGCCTGCAGGACGAGCTGCCACTGGCCGCGCCGCAACCCGCCGACATCGAGGCCTGGGTCAAGACCGCGCAGGACAACAACCTCGACGTGCTCGGCGCGCGCCTCGCCGCCGACTTCGCACGCAAGGGCATCCAGGTGGCACGCGCCGGCCACTACCCGACGCTGGACCTGTCGGCCTCGACCTCGGTCAGCGAAAGCTCCAGCAGCAACTTTGATCCAGCGACCGGCACCCTGGCCTCCACCACCGACCGCCGCACCGACGCCGACCGCGTCGCGCTGACCCTGAACCTGCCGCTGTTCTCCGGTCTGGCAACGCAGTCGCGTGTGCGACAGGCCGTCAGCACGCGCGAGCAGCGCGATGCCGAGTACGACGGCGCACGCCGTCTGGTCGAGCGCCAGACCCGCGATGCCTACCTCGGCGTGAACAGCGGCGCCGCACGCGTCGGCGCGCTGAAGCAGGCGGTGGTGTCCGCCACCACCGCGCTGGAAGCGGCGCAGAGCGGCCTGGAAGTCGGCACCCGCACCTTCATCGACGTGCTCAACGCCCAGCAACTGCTGTCGGCGGCACAGCGCGACTACTACCGCTCGCGCTACGACTACCTGCTGGCACGCCTGCGCCTGCGCCAGGCCGGCGGCACGCTGGGCGACGCCGACATCGGCATGGTCGACGGCCTGCTGGTCGGGCCCTAGCCCACAGCAGGCGCCGACCACCGTCGGCAGACCGCATCACCTCTCCCGTCCTTCAGCCTGAGCAGGCCCCTGCGCGTCTAAATTCCTTTTTGGAATATATACAACATCCAATATTCTTTTACTTCACATAGCTCCCTCGGCAACATGCGCCGCACTTTCAAACCAACGCATGGATCAGGGACCAATGAAGAACAAGCTGAAGAACGCCGGCATCGCGCTGCCGCTCGTGGCACTCGCCTCCGCAGGCGTGGTGCAGACCGCCGCAGCGGCCACGGTCGACGAACTCGACCAGCGCATCCGCATCCTCGAGCGCCAGCTCGAGCTGCAGAAGGAAGACAGCGAGACCAAGGCCAAGGACGCCAGCGTCGTCAGCGCCTCCGACAAGGGCTTCAGCTTCAAGAACGCCAAGGGTGATTACGAGATCAAGCTCGGCGCACTGATCCAGGCCGATGCCCGCTGGTACACCAGCGAGGTGCAGCCCGGCGCCGGCCCGGTCGACACGTTCACCTTCCGCCGCGTCGAACCGACCATCCAGGGCTCGCTGGGCAAGCTGATCGGCTTCCGCTTCACGCCGGCCTTCGGCAGCGGCACCTCCTTCGACACCACCGATATCTATGCCGACCTCAAGTTCCATCCGGCGGCCTGGATCCGCGCCGGCAAGTTCAAGGAGCCGGTCGGCCTTGAGAACCTGCAGTCCAGCGGCGCGCTGACCTTCGCGGAGCGCGGCCTGACCATCAACCTGGTGCCGAACCGCGATCTCGGCGTGCAGCTGGCCGGTGATTTCGCCGGCGGCACCACCAGCTACGCGATCGGCGTCTTCAACGGCTCTTCCGATCGCGCCGATGCGCCGGCCGCCGACACCAACGACTCCAAGGAATATGCCGCGCGCATCTTCAGCGAGCCGTTCAAGAACAGCCCGGGCTTCCTCCAAGGCCTGGGCATCGGCCTCGCCGGCACCTATGCCAATGACGATTTCAACCCGCTGAACAACGCAGCCACCGCACTCGGCAACGGCCGCTCGCCGGGCCAGCTGGCGATCTTCGCCTACGAGGGTGCAGTCGCCGCCGCCGGCGCCGTGCCCGCGCTGCCCGCGGCAACCGCCAGCGGCGAGCACAGCCGCATCGTTCCGCAGGCCTACTGGTACCGCAACAACCTCAGCGCGCTCGCCGAGTACGTCATCAACAAGCAGGAACTCACCCGCGGCAGCAACACCAGCGACCTCGAGCACGACGCCTGGCAGTTGCAGCTGGGCTACGTCCTGACCGGCGAGGACGCCAGCTACAAGGGCGTCAAGCCGAAGACGCCGTTCAAGACCGGCGAAGCCGGTTGGGGCGCCTTCGAGATCGCGCTGCGCTATGGCGTGCTGGACTTCGATGACGACGCCTTCCTCGGCGCCAGCACGGTGGCCGCCGGCGGCTCGGCCGCGACCACCAGCCTGCGCCTGGCCAACCCGACCAGCCAGGTCAGCGAGGCCCAGGCTGCCGGCCTGGCGCTGAACTGGTACCTGACGTCCAACGCCAAGCTGGCGCTGAACTACGAGCACACCACGTTCGAGGGTGGCGGTGGCGGCACCGCGGCGGCACCGCTGGACCGCCCGGATGAAGACGTCGTCATCGGCCGCGTGCAGCTCAACTTCTGAACATAACGAGGGGCCGCGGTCCTGCCGCGGCCCCCATTCACACACCGGAGAAACCCATGAACAAGCTCAAGACCATCGTCGCCGCGCTCGCGCTGGCGACTCCCCTGCTGGCCCAGGCCGCCAGCATCGAACTGCTCAACGTGTCCTACGACCCGACCCGCGAGCTCTACAAGGACGTGAACGAGAAATTCGCGGCGCAGTGGAAGGCCAAGACCGGCGACAGCGTGACGATCAAGCAGTCGCACGGCGGCTCCGGCAAGCAGGCGCGCTCGATCATCGACGGCCTCGAGGCCGACGTCGCCACGCTGGCGCTGGCCGGCGACATCGACGCGCTGTCCGAGAAGGGCAAGCTGATCCCGGCCAACTGGCAGAAGCGCCTGGGCAACAACAGCTCGCCCTACACCTCGACCATCGTGTTCCTGGTGCGCAAGGGCAATCCGAAGAAGGTCAAGGACTGGAACGATCTGGTGAAGCCGGGCGTGGCGGTGATCACGCCGAACCCGAAGACCTCGGGCGGCGCACGCTGGAACTACCTGGCTGCCTATGCCTACGCACTGAAGCAGAACGGCAACGACGAGGCCAAGGCGCGCGAGTTCGTGAAGAGCCTGTTCAAGAACGCCCCGGTGCTGGATACCGGCGCGCGTGGCTCGACCACCACCTTCGTGCAGCGTGGCATCGGTGACGTCCTGCTGGCCTGGGAGAACGAGGCCTTCCTGTCGATCGAGGAATTCGGCAACGACAAGTTCGAGATCGTGGTGCCCTCGCTGTCGATCCTGGCCGAGCCGCCGGTGACGGTGGTCGACAAGTTCGTCGACAAGAAGAAGACCCGCAAGGTCGCGGAGGCCTACCTCAACTTCCTCTACACCGATGAAGGCCAGGAACTGATCGGCAAGCACCACTACCGCCCGAGCAACCCGGCGATCGCCGCGAAGTTCGCCACCAAGTTCCCGAAGCTGAACCTGGTGACGATCGCCGACTTCGGCGGCTGGGCCAAGGCGCAGCAGACGCACTTCGCCGAGGGCGGCGTGTTCGACCAGATCTACCAGCGCTGAGCTCCACCCTATCCCCCTCACCTCCTCCCGGTGAGTGAAGTCTTCGGGGCGCTCAGGCGCCCCGTCTTTTTTAGCCCCTGCAGCACCAAGGAGAGTCACCATGTCCACCATCGCAGCCGTCAATACCCGCAACCAGTTCCGCGGCAAGGTCGTCGGCATCAAGCGCAGCCCGGTCGTGTCGGAGGTCGAGGTCGAGACCGCCGCCGGCATCGTCAGCGCCATCGTCACCTCCGCCTCGCTGGAACAACTGGACCTGAAGATCGGCGACCCGGCGATCGCGCTGTTCAAGGCCACCGAGGTGCTGATCGCTGCGGTCGCGCGCGACGACTGAGCCCGCAACTGCATCAGCGAGATCCGCCATGTGCCTGATCATCCACAAGCCTGCCGGCATCGCCATTCCCCACGGCCTGCTGGCCGCCGCGACGCAGCTGAACCGCGACGGCTGGGGTGCGATGGGTTTTCAGGCCGATGGCGATCTTCTGATGGAACGGCAGATGAAGGTCGAGTTGCAGGCCGTGCTGGCCTTCGAGCAGCAGCATCGAGGCGCCGAGTACGTCCTGCACCTGCGGCGCCGCACGCGCGGCAGCAATGCGCTGGAGAACGTGCATCCGTTCCGCGTCGTCCCCGGCGTCTACCTGATGCACAACGGCACGCTGCCGCTGGAGCCGAAACGCGTGGAGCGCTCCGACACCTGGCACCTGGTGTCGGAGATCCTGCGGCCGCTGGCACAGCGTCACATCAGCCTGCTGTCCGACCCGGCCTTCCTGCAGTTGCTGGAACTGGGCCTGAAGCCGGAAAACAAGCTGGCGCTGCTGCACGAGGCGACGCGCGAGATCGTGCTGGTCAACTGGCAGCACGGTGCCGAACTCGATGGCTTGTGGCTCAGCAGCACGCGCTGGATAGACCGCGGACGCTTCCCGCTGGTCCATGCGCCGCAGCCGCAGGAGCGCGTGTACTCCTCTCGGGAGCTGCACTTTCTCTGAACCAGGGCGCCGCCGGCTAAAGATCAAAAAGTTCTAAGCAAACACTCTGACTTGCGAGTGTGGCTTACCCCTATTCTTCGTCGCCGATGCCCCCGAGGGGAGACATCGGCGCACCCACCCTACTGATTCCGTCCATGACCGCTGCCGCACTACCTGCCGGACCCCGGGCCAGACACCCGCGCTCAGCCCTGCCCGGCTTCGGCCTGACAATGGGCTTCACCCTGGTGTACCTGAGCCTGCTGGTGCTGATCCCGCTGGCCGGCGTGTTCTTCAAGTCCGCGGGCCTGGGCTGGGACGGCTTCTGGCACGTGGCGCTGTCGCCGCGCGTGCTGGCGGCGCTGAAACTCAGCTTCGGCGCGGCACTGATCGCGGCCTGCATCAACGCCGTGTTCGGCACCCTGGTGGCCTGGGTGTTCGTGCGCTACCAGTTCCCCGGCAAGCGGCTGTTCGACGCGGCCATCGACCTGCCGTTCGCGCTGCCCACCGCGGTCGCCGGCATCGCCCTGACCGCGCTGTACGCCGGCAACGGCTGGATCGGCCAATACCTGGAGCCGATGGGCATCAAGGTCGCGTTCTCGCCGCTGGGCGTGATCGTCGCCTGCACCTTCATCGGCCTGCCCTTCGTGGTGCGCACGGTACAGCCGGTGCTGGAGGAAGCCGAGAAGGAACTGGAGGAAGCCGCCGCCTCGCTCGGCGCCAACCGCTGGCAGACCATCACCCGCGTGATCCTGCCGAGCGTGCTGCCGGCGCTGCTGACCGGCTTCGCCCTGGCCTTCGCCCGCGCCGTCGGCGAATACGGCTCGGTGATCTTCATCGCCGGCAACCTGCCGATGGTCAGCGAGATCGCACCGCTGCTGATCATCATCAAGCTGGAAGAATTCGACTACGCCGGCGCCACCGCCGTGGCCGCGACGATGCTGATGCTGTCGTTCGTGCTGCTCTTGATCATTAACGGACTCCAGGCTTGGGCCCGCAGCAGGAAGGCGCGCAACAAATGACCACCGCTATCGACCACTCGCTGCTGGACCCGCCGCGGCTCCCCCGAGAGCCGCTGATGGAAACCAATGCCGCCATCACCGAATCGGTGTGGGTGCGGCGCACGCTGACCGCGGTGGCCCTGCTGTTCCTGGCCTTCTTCCTGCTGCTGCCGCTGGTGGCGGTGTTCGCCGAGGCGCTGCGCAACGGCGTCGGCACCTACGTGGAGGCGCTGAAGGATTCCGACGCGCTGGACGCGATCAAGCTGACCCTGATCGCTGCCGCCATCGCGGTGCCGCTGAACCTGGTGTTCGGCCTGTCCGCGGCCTGGTGCATCGCCAAATTCGAGTTCCGCGGCAAGGCCCTGCTGATCTCGCTGATCGACCTGCCGTTCTCGGTCTCGCCGGTGGTTGCCGGCCTGGTCTACGTGCTGATCTTCGGTGCACAGGGTTGGGCCGGGCCGTGGCTGGCGGAACACGACATCAAGGTCATCTTCGCGGTGCCGGGCATCGTGCTGGCGACGGTGTTCGTGACCTTCCCCTTCATCGCGCGCGAACTGATCCCGCTGATGCAGGAACAGGGCACCGACGACGAGCAGGCCGCGCTGTCACTGGGCGCCACCGGCTGGCAGACCTTCTGGCGCGTGACCCTGCCCAACATCAAGTGGGGCCTGCTCTACGGCGTGCTGCTGTGCAATGCCCGCGCGATGGGCGAGTTCGGCGCGGTCAGCGTGGTCTCCGGCCACATCCGCGGCCAGACCAACACCATGCCGCTGCACGTCGAGATCCTCTACAACGAGTACCAGTTCGCTGCCGCCTTCGCCGTCGCCTCGCTGCTGGCGGCGCTGGCCCTGGTCACCCTGAGCATCAAGAGCTGGCTCGAATGGCGTCATGCCGATGAGCTCTCGGCCCTGCGCCGGCACTGATTGAGATAGACCCATGCAAATCCAGATTCGCGACATCCACAAGGCCTTCGGCAGCTTCCCGGCGCTCAAGGGCGTCAACCTCGACATCCAGTCCGGCGAGCTGATCGCGCTGCTGGGGCCCTCGGGCTCGGGCAAGACCACCTTGCTGCGCACCATCGCCGGCCTCGAGTACCAGGACTACGGCAGCATCGCCTTCGGCGGCGAAGACATCGCCAGCCGTCCGGTGCGCGAGCGCGGGGTCGGCTTCGTGTTCCAGCACTACGCGCTGTTCAAGCACATGACCGTGGCCGACAACATCGCCTTCGGCCTGTCGGTGCGCAAGGGCGAGGCGCGGCCGTCGAAGGAAGCCATCACCAAGCGTGTCGGCGAACTGCTGGAACTGGTGCAGCTTGCCGGCCTGGAGAAGCGCTACCCGGCGCAGCTCTCCGGCGGCCAGCGCCAGCGCGTGGCGCTGGCGCGCGCGCTGGCGATCGATCCCAAGGTGCTGCTGCTCGACGAGCCCTTCGGCGCGCTCGATGCCAAGGTGCGCAAGGACCTGCGCCGCTGGCTGCGTGAGCTGCACGACAAGACCGGCTACACCACCATCTTCGTCACCCATGACCAGGAAGAGGCGCTGGAACTGGCCGACCGCGTGGTGGTGATGAACCGCGGCCAGATCGAGCAGGTCGGCACCACCGACGACGTCTACGAGCAGCCGGCGACGCCCTTCGTGTTCGACTTCCTCGGCAGCGTCAACATCCTGCCCGGCGAAGTCGAGGGCCGGCGCCTGCGCTTCGACGGCGGCGCAGGCTGGGACAGCGACAGCATCCATCCGCCCGGTCTGGTCGATGTCTACGTGCGCCCGCATGACCTGCAGCTGGTCGAAGCCGGCACGCCCGGCCTCGACGCCACGGTGACCAACGTACAGCGCACCGGTGCACTGATTCGCATCAGTGCGCAGCTGGTGCAGCTGCCGGACACGGTGGAGCTGGAACTGTCGCACCTCGATCCGGCGGCGCGCAGCCGCCGGCCGGGCGATGCGATCCGTGTCTCGCCGATCCGCTACGGCCTGTTCCCGCGCGCACCGCACCGTCGCCCGACGACGCTGCCGGACGTGGTGCCGAATGCGCCGGCAGAGTATCGGGAACGGGGCAGAAACTAGCAGTCACGACCGTGGGAGCGGCTTTAGCCGCGATGAGCCGGTGAACCTGACAACCGACGCTCGCGGCTGAAGCCGCTCCCACAAAAAAAGGACGGCCATGAAAAAGGCGCGCCACCCGGCGCGCCTTTTTCGTTACCGCAAACACCATCAGGTCTTTTGCTGCTCCGACGCCAGCGCATCATCCGCGCCCATCGTCAGGTCCGAGCCCGCATGCTTGAGCTCTTCCTTGCCGAAGAAGTAGGCCAG
>DATILC010000406.1:0-3569 GCA_035476855.1 Solimonas sp.
GTTCTTGCGCACGAAGGCGCCGTCATTGGCCTTCATGGCCTGGTAGTCGCCGTCCAGCGTCTCCATCATGATCTTGCGCAGGATGCCTTCCTTGTCGCGCGCGAGCAGCGGATCCCAGTAGCTGCCCCAGATCAGCTTGACGACGTTCCAGCCGGCGCCGCGGAATTCGCCTTCCAGCTCCTGGATGATCTTGCCGTTGCCGCGCACCGGCCCGTCCAGGCGCTGCAGGTTGCAGTTGACCACGAAGATCAGGTTGTCCAGCTTCTCGCGGGCGGCCACGCCGATGGCGCCGAGCGATTCCACTTCGTCCATTTCGCCGTCGCCCAGGAAGGCCCAGACCTTGCGGTTCTCGGTGTTGGCGATGCCGCGGGCATGCAGGTACTTGAGGAAGCGGGCCTGGTAGATGGCCATCAGCGGGCCGAGGCCCATGGACACGGTCGGGAACTGCCAGAACTCCGGCATCAGCTTCGGGTGCGGATAGCTGGACAGGCCCTTGCCGTCGACTTCCTGGCGGAAGTTCAGCAACTGTTCCTCGGTGATGCGGCCTTCCAGGAAGGCGCGGGCGTAGATGCCGGGGGCGCTGTGGCCCTGGATGTAGAGGCAGTCGCCGCCGTGGTTTTCGTCCTCGGCGTGCCAGAAATGGTTGAAGCCGGCGCCCAGCATGGTGGCGAGCGAGGCGAAGGAGCTGATGTGGCCGCCGAGGTCACCGCCGTCCTCGGGGTGCAGCCGGTTGGCCTTGACCACCATGGCCATGGCGTTCCAGCGCATGTAGGCGCGCAGGCGCTCCTCGATCTCCAGGTTGCCGGGGCAGCGTTCCTCGTCCTGCGGCTCGATCGTGTTGACGTAGCCGGTGGTGGCGCTGAACGGCATGTCGATGCCTTCCTGCCGGGCCTGCTCGAGCAGCTGCTCGAGCAGGAAATGGCCGCGCTGCCGCCCCTCGGCGGCGATCACGGCGGAAAAAGCATCGAGCCACTCTCGGGTTTCCTGCGAGTCGGCGTCATTGGCGGCGGCGCCAAACAGGTTGTCAGGCTGGGCGGACATTAGTTGTCTCCTTGGGGCGGGATGAATTTAGTACGCGGAGGCGTCAACGTGGCGAAAGTGTCGCATAAAAATTCCGAATTTCAAATAGTGCTTCTTCATTTCACAATGCGAACTGCGGTCGACCCACGGGCCCCCCGCGCTTGGGCACCGGGTTTGCGCCCCGTAAACTAGCGTTCTCCATGCAAGACTCACCCACTTCGGAGCTGTTGCCTGAAGGCCCCATCCCCGGCTGGTGGCGTCATTGGTGGCGGCGCCAGACGCCCACCCGCCAGGACCGCTATGCCATGCTCGCGCCGCTGGCCGCGGTGCTGCTGTTCCTCGCCGCCATCGTCTCGGCATTCTGGTACCTGCGGCTGGAGGAGATGGACCGCGAACAGGAAGCGGTCAAGCGCGACGTCGAATACGGGCAGCAGCGGATGCGGCTGCGGCTGCTGGAGCGGCAGGAACAGCTGATGCGGATCGCCCGCGACATCTCCAACAAGGAGGTCGACGCGGAAGAATTCGTGGTCCGCGCCGAATCGATGATCGCGCAGTACCCCGAGGTACTGATGCTCACCTGGATCGACGACCGACGGCGGGTCAAGGCCGCATACGCCGCGCCGAGCATTCCCCATGCCCAGTCGCACGCCATCGGCGAAGTACTGCGGCCGGGCGAGACCGAGAGCATGTACAGCCTGGCGCGCGACCTGCAGCAGCCGGTGTATTCGCAGCCGGCCGCCGGCACCGAGACGGGCACCCAGCTGCAGCTGCACGTGCCGCTGGCCGACCAGGGCAAGTTCGGCGGCGTGATCCTGGGCGAATACTCCATCGACGGCCTGCTGCGCTACGGCGTGCCGGCCGAGATCTCCGCCAAGTACGCCGTCGCCCTCCTCGATGGCAAGGGCAAGCTGCTGGCCGGCACCGCCGTGCCGGCGCGCACCCCGGCGACCCAGCTGCTGCCCTGGGCCGCGCAGCCCAACGAGTACGAAGTGCCGGTCTCCCCGGTCGGCAACGGCCTGGTCGTCCGCGCCCAGGCCTACCGCACCTCGCTCGGCGTGATCGGCAGCGGGTTGTTCTGGCTGGTCGGCGCCTTGTCGGCCATGACGGGCTGGATGCTGATCGCCAACTGGCGGCACACGCGGCGCCGCATGCAGGCGCAGCGGGCGCTGATAGCCGAAACCAACTTCCGGCGGGCGATGGAGAACTCCATGCTCACCGGGATGCGGGCGCTCGACCTGCACGGCCGCATCACCTACGTCAACGCCGCCTTCTGCCAGATGACCGGCTGGACCGAGGCCGAACTGGTCGGCCGCACCCCGCCCTTCCCCTACTGGCCCGACGAGGACCGCGAGCTGCTGCAGGCCCGGCTCGACGACGAGCTGAAGGGCCGCACCATGCAGGGCGGCATCCAGGTGCGGGTCAAGCGCAAGGACGGCAGCCTGTTCGACGCCCGGCTGTACGTGTCGCCGCTGATCGACGCCAAGGGCCACCAGACCGGCTGGATGACCTCGATGACCGACATCACCGAGCCGACCCGCATCCGCGAGCAGCTGCAGGCCTCGCACGAGCGCTTCACCACCGTGCTGGAGGCGCTCGACGCCTCGGTGTCGGTGGCGCCGCTGGGCAGCGAGGAACTGCTGTTCGCCAACAAGCTGTACCGGCTGTGGTTCGGCGGCCAGGCCGTCGGCCACCTGCAGATGGTGGTCCAGGCCGGGGCCTCGGAGCAGCCGCGGCCGTCCGACGAGGCGCTGGACGACGTCGATTCCTTCGTCGGCCTGCCCACCAGCGCGCTGCCGTCGTCCAGCAGCGAGCACGCCGAGATCTTCGTGCCGGAACTCGGCAAGTGGCTGGAGGTGCGGTCCCGCTACCTCAACTGGGTGGACGGCCGGCTGGCCCAGATGGTGATCGCCACCGACATCACGTCGCGGCGCGACGCCGAGGAGCAGGCGGCCGCGCAGGCCGAGCGGGCCCAGTCGGCCAGCCGGCTGATCACCATGGGCGAGATGGCCTCCAGCGTGGCGCACGAACTGAACCAGCCGCTGACCGCCATCACCAACTACTGCAACGGCCTGGTGTCGCGCATCCGCAGCCGGCAGATCAGCGACGAGGACGTGCTGGCGGCGCTGGACAAGACGGCGCGCCAGGCCCACCGCGCCGGCCAGATCATCCAGCGGATCCGCTCGTTCGTGAAGCGCAGCGAGCCGAACCGCACCCTGTCCGACGTCAGCGTGATGGTGAGCGAGGCGCTGGAACTGGGCGAGATCGAATTGCGGCGGCGCAACGTGCGCATGTCCCACTATGTCGCCGCCCGCCTGCCCAGGCTGATGGTCGACCCGATCCTGATCGAGCAGGTGCTGGTGAACCTGCTGCGCAACGCCGCGGAGTCGATCGAGCAGGCGCGCCGGCCGCCCGGGCGCCGCAGCGTCGAACTGCGGGTGGTGCCCAAGCAGGTCGACGAGCAGACGGTGGTCGAATTCTCGGTGGTCGACACTGGCCAGGGCCTGGCGCCGGAAGTGATGGAGCGCCTGTACGAGGCCTTCTTCTCGACC
>DATILC010000407.1:0-2322 GCA_035476855.1 Solimonas sp.
CTCTACGCCGACCGCGCCTACCGCGCCGGCGAGGTGATCGCGCGCTTCGACGAGGCGCAGCCCTCGAAGCAGAGCTATCTGACGGTCCAGGTCGGTCCGGAGAAGCATGTCGCGCTCGACGTGCTGGGCAACCTCAACCACTCCTGCCGTCCCAACACGGTGATCGACACCGACTCGCGCACGGTCAGCGCCTGCCGGGCGATCTCGCCGGGCGACATGCTGAGCTTCTTCTACCCCTCCACCGAGTGGCACATGTCGCGCCCGTTCAGCTGCCAGTGCGGCGCACCGGAATGTGTCGGCTTCGTCGCCGGCGCGCGCTACCTGCCGGTGGACACGCTGTCGCGCTACGCAATCAACCCGCACATCGTCGGCATGATCGCGGCGGCGCTGTCGGGCATCCGCGTCACGTCGTAATCTCTCCCGCGGCACGGCTGGAGGACAGCGCTTCCAGCCGCGCCCGCACCGCCGGATCGCGCTCCAGCCAGCGGCGGAAGTGCGGACGGTCCAGGCTCAGGAATACGCAGTCGGTCAGGGTCAGCACACTGGCATTGCGCGGCGCGCTGGACAGCAGCGCCGCCTCGCCGAAGGCATCGCCGTGGTGCAGGCGTGCGATCTCGATGTCCTCGCCTTCCTCGCTGCGTCGCACCGAGACGGCGCCGCGGGCGATGACGTAGAAACGGTCACCCGGCGTGTCCTGCTCGATCACTGCCTGGCCAGGGCCACGACGATCGGTGACGAATTCTTTCGCGATCTCCGCCAGCAAGCCCAGCTCGGTGCCCTCGAACAGCGGCTGCTCCGCCAGCCACTGCGCCGACACCGCTGCACTCTCGAGGTCGTCGCTGACCGACACGCCCTGCTGCTTGCGCCACATGCGTGCGTAGAGCCCGTTGGCGGCCAGCAACGGCTCATGACTGCCCTGCTCGGCGATGCGCCCGGCGTCGAGCACGACGATGCGGTCGCAGTCGCGTGCCTGCGCCAGCTGGTGTGTCACCTGCACCAGCGTGCGTTCGCCGCGCAGGCCCGTAAGCATCTGCGACACCGCCCGCTCGCTGACCGGATCCAGCGCGCTGGTGGCCTCGTCGAGTAGCAGCAGGTCCGGCTGCTGCAGCAGCACGCGTGCGATGGCGATGCGCTGGCGCTGGCCACCGGAGAGCTGCTGGCGTCCGGCGCCGACCAGGGTGTCGTAACCCTGCGGCAGCGCCAGCACGAAAGCCTCGGCCTGGGCCATGCGCGCGGCCTCCTCGACCTCGGCATCGCTGGCCTCGGCACGGCCGAGACGGATGTTCTCGCGCAGACTGGCCTCGAACAGCGTCGAGTCCTGCAGCACCACGCCGACGCGACGGCGCAGTGAACGCTGCGTGATCTGGCGCAGGTCGATGCCGTCGAGGCAGACACGGCCCTGCACCGGATCCGCGAAGCGCGCCAGCAGGCGCAGCACCGTGCTCTTGCCGCAGCCGCTGGGCCCGACCAGGGCCAGCGATTCGCCGCGGGCGATGCTGAGGTTGATGCCGTGCAGCACGGTGGCGCCGCGGTAGGCATAGGACAGCTGTTCCAGCCGCAGATTCTGCTGCAGGCCGGAGATCTCCACCGCATCGACGGCTTCCAGTACCTCCGGCTGCGCGTCCAGCACCTCGCGGATGCGGCGCATGCCGGCACCGGCCTGCAGGAAGGTCGGCACGTTGGCGGTCAGCGTCGCCACCGAGCCGCCGAGGCTCAGCAGCAGGCTGTTGAAGGCCACCAGGGTGCCGATGCTGATGCGCTGCTCGAAGGCCAGGTGCGCGCCCCAGCCGAGGATGCCGACGTGGAAGGCCAGCACCGCCACATTGGGCAGGCGCTCGGTCAGGTAGCTGATGAAGTTGAAGCGGCGGCTGGCCAGATTGAAGGACTGCAGCAGCGCCTGCATCTGCGTCACCGCGCGCGCCTCCAGGCCCAGCGCCTTCACCGCCGGCTGCGCACTGAGGTTCTCCTGCACCGCGCTGAGGATGTCGGCATCGCGGCGGCGTGCCTCGTAGCCCAGCTCGGCCGCGCGCGGCAGCAGCAGCCGCGGACCCACCAGGCAGAACGGCGTGGCCAGCGCGGTGATCAGGGCCAGTCCCGGATCGAGCCAGACCAGCGCCACGCCGGTCAGGCACAGGCTCAGCGCCGAGGCCACGCTGTTGGGCAGCGCGCCGACCACGACATGCTCGACCGCGGCCAGGTCGGTGGAGAAGCGCGCCATCAGGTCGCCGGTGCGCATGCGGCCGAACCAGTCCAGCGACAGTGTCTGCAAGTGCGCGAACAGGCGATCGCGCACCCCGCGCAGCACGGCGGCACCGAGACGCG
>DATILC010000408.1:0-2989 GCA_035476855.1 Solimonas sp.
GCGGGCGCAACACGGCTCGTATTGCGGACTGAGCTGCGGCGGAAAAGACATTTGCCGCGGATCACGCGGATACACGCGGATTCAAAAGATTTTTTTGGCCGATCCGGATTCAGCATCTGGGTGCCCGGCGGTGGCACTGAAAGCGGTTGATCTTGATCCGTGTTCATCCGCGTAATCCGCGGCAAAAAGCTTTTGGGAGCAGGAAGGAGGCTCGGAAATTCCGAGCCTATCTGCGATCTACGGCTGATTGGTCTTCCGGATTTCAGGCGTCCTGCGGCGGCGTCGGCGCCGCGAGGCGCTCGGCGATCTCGACGAACTCCGGGAGGTTGTCGAGGAACAGGTCGACCAGCCGCGGATCGAACTGGCGGCCGCGTTGCTCGCGCAGGTAATCGACGACCTGCGGCACGGTCCAGGCATCCTTGTAGCAGCGCCGCGTGGTCAGGGCGTCGAACACGTCGACCAGGCCGGTGATGCGCGCGAACAGATCGGTTTCCTCGCCGCGCAGGCCGCGCGGGTAGCCGCCGCCGTCCCAGTGCTCGTGGTGCTGTGCCACCGCCAGTTCCGATTGCTTCAGCAGCGGGCTTTGCTGCCCCTGCAGGATCGCCTGGCCGCGCTCGACATGGCTTTCCATCACGCGGCGCTCGAAGGCATCCAGTGCGCCGGGCTTGTTCAGTACCGAGTCGGGCACGCCGATCTTGCCGAGGTCGTGCATGCCGGCGGCGACGCCGAGGGCGTCGACCGAATCGCTGTCCAGGCCCAGCAGGCGGCCCAGCAGCATGGCGTACTGCGACACGCGCTGGACGTGGTGGCGCAGCTCCGGCGAGCGTTCCTCGATGGCAGCGCTGAGCAGCAGGATCAGCTGGCGTTGCGAGCTGCGGATCTCGGCGTTGAGCGCGAGGTTCTCGAAGGCGATGGTGACGTTGCGACAGAACAGCTGCACCAGGCGCACGTCGGAAGGCTCGAAACGCGATTCGCTGGTGAGGTAGACCACGTGGCGGTTGCCGGCGCGGGTGGCGAAGTGCACCGCGAAGTGGTGCTCTCCGACCACCATCAGGCCATCCTCGAAGGCGCGGCCGATGTGGGCGATGGCGTCGGGCGCCAGTACATCCTCGGCCAGCTGTCCCTCGTTGCCCTCGTAGCGGCCGGTGCCGGCGACGATGCGCAGGCCGTTGCCGACCCAGGCGGCAGTGATGCCGGTGCTGACGATCACCGCGTCGCGGCGCGCGTAGAGCAGGGCGGCGAGCTGCTGCAGCAGGCCGCGCTGCAGGCGTTCCAGCGACTGCTGCTCGAACATCGCGGCCGAGGCCGTGATCACCTGCTCCAGGCCATTGCGCGCCTGGTCCATTGCCACCAGTTCGCGGTGCAGCGACAGGCCGGTGTGCAGCAGGGTGTAGAGCTTGGTGGTGGTGAGCTCGGTCTTTTCCTTGTAGTCGTTGATGTCGAAGCGGCGCACCACCTCGTGTTCCGGCGCCTGGCCGGGCTGGCCGGTGCGCAGCACGATGCGCACGAAGCGGTTCTTCAGGTCGTGGCGGATCGCCTGTACCGCGTCGAGGCCGGCGTGCTCGGTCTCCATCACCACGTCCATCAGCACCATCGCGATGTCCGGCTGGTGGCGCATGATCTCCACCCATTCGCGGCCGCTGTAGGCGTCGATGAATTGCAGCGGACGGCCGTGCACGCTGATGTCGCCCAGTGCCAGGCGGGTGACGCGGTGTACCTCCTCCTCGTCGTCCACCACCAGGATCTTCCAGGGGTTGAGGGCAGGATTTTCCTCGGCCGGCGGCGGCTCGGCGGCGAAGCTCAGCAGTTCATCGGATGATGCGTTCATGGCGTGCTTCCATGGGGCCGCAGCAGCGGCAGGCTGATGGTGAAGCAGGCACCGGTACCGGGCGGGCTGGTGACGCTGATATTGCCGCCCAAGGTCTGGTGGACGATGTTGAAGACGATGTGCAGGCCGAGGCCGGTGCCGCCCTGGCCGCGGCGCGTGGTGAAGAAGGGATCGAAGATCTTCGGCAGGTGCTCGGCCGGGATGCCGCGACCGTCGTCACTGAAGCGCACCGTCACCGTTTCCGTGTTGGCGCTGACCTCGATGCGCATGCAGCCGGCATGACCCGGCTCGAAGGCATGCGACAGTGCGTTGACCAACAGGTTGGTCAGCACCTGCGACCAGGCGCCGGGGATGGTGTCGAGCTGCAGGTCTTCCGGGCACTCCAGCTCGATGCGATGCGGCGTGGTCTTCATCTTCGGCCGCAGGCTCACCAGCACTTCCTCGAAATAGGCCTTGACGCGGATGCGGCGGCGCTCGTCGCTGGACTGGTCGACGGCGACGCGCTTGAAGCTCTGGATCAGCTCCGAGGCGCGCCGCAGGTTGAGCAGGATGATGTCGCTGGACTGCGAGACCGACTGCAGGAATCGGTCGAACTGGCTCTTGGTCAGGCTGTTGGCCGCGACCGCCTGGGTGAGGCTGCGCACCTCGCTGTCGAGGTGCGAGGCAGCGGTCACGCCGATGCCGACCGGTGTGTTGATCTCGTGCGAGATGCCGGCCACCAGGCTGCCCAGCGAGGCCAGCTTCTCGGACTGCACCAGCTGGCCCTGCGCGATCTGCAGCTTGCTCATCGCCGTGGTGGTCTCGTCGATCTGAGAGGCCAGCGTCTGGTTGAGGCCGCGCAGTTCCTGCTCGGCGCGCTTGCGCTCGGTGATATCGATGATCGAGGCCAGTACGAAGGTCCCCTCCTCGGTCGTGATCGGGTTGAGGCCGATCTCGATCGGCACCTGGCGGCCGTCCTTGGTCAGGCCGTAGAGGTCGCGACCGACACCCATCGAGCGCGTCTTCGGTCCGGCGAAGTAGCTCTGGCGCAGCTTCGGGTGGCCGCCGCGATGGCCCTGCGGCACCAGCATCTCCACCGGCTGGCCGATCAGTTCCTCGCGCGGGTAGCCGAACATCTTCTCGGTCTGGGCGTTGACCAGGGTCATGCGGCCCTGGTTGTCG
>DATILC010000409.1:0-3813 GCA_035476855.1 Solimonas sp.
AGAACGCCAGCCCGCTGGAGGATTTCGGCGGCGGCCATCCCGATCCGAACCTGATCTACGCCCGCTCCCTGGTCGAGCTGGCCTTCAGCCCCGAGGCGCCGGACCTGGCGGCTGCCAGCGACGGCGACGGCGATCGCAACATGATCCTCGGCAAGGGCATCTTCATCTCGCCGGGCGACTCGCTGGCGATGCTGGCGGCACACCTGAAGCAGTTGCCGGGCTATCGTCGCGGCCTCGCCGGCATTGCGCGCTCGATGCCGACCTGCCGCGCCGCCGACAAGGTGGCCAAGAGCATGGCGATCCCGCTGTACGAGACGCCGACCGGCTGGAAGTTCTTCTCCAACCTGCTCGACGCCGGCAAGCTGACGCTCTGCGGCGAGGAAAGCTTCGGCACCAGCAGCGACCACGCGCGCGAGAAGGACGGCGTCTGGGCGGTGCTGGCCTGGCTCAACGTGCTGGCGGTGACCGGCCTGTCGGTCAAGCAGATCGCGCAGCAGCACTGGAAGCACTACGGCCGCCACTACTACGCGCGCCACGACTACGACGATCTCTCCGGCCCCGCCGCCGACAGCGTGATGCAGGCGCTGGCCAACCGGCTGCACGAACTGCCGGGCAAGACCGTCGGCGACTACACCGTCAGCGAGGCCGACGAGTTCAGCTACCGCGATCCCGAGGACAACAGCATCGCCCTCAACCAGGGCCTGCGCGTGATCTTCGGCGACGACGCCCGCATCATCCTGCGCCTCTCCGGCACCGGCACCAAGGGCGCGACGCTGCGCCTGTACCTGGAGCGCTACGAGACCCGCGAGAGCTCGCTCAACTGGGAAACACGCGAGGCGCTGGCGCCGCTGGTCAATCTCGCCGAGAAGCTGGTGCGCATCGGCGAACTCACCGGCCGCAAGGCGCCCAGCGTGGTGACATAGTCCAACAACGACAGGGAGTCCCCGATGCCACTGACCCTCGCACCGCTGTGCGATCCCGGCCCGGTGTTGCAGGCCTACACCGGCAAGGCCAACACCCACCCGATCTATTCCAACGCCACGCCCTGGCGCGTCGCAGTGACGATCAGCTTCGGTGAACCCGGCAGCTTCGGCGCCGACGGCGGCATCGACACCACCGGCGACGACCTGTGGACCGTGCTGCATGTCGGCGGCAAGCAGGTGGCGATCACCTTCGGTCACGGCGCCAGCACGGCGACGGTGATCGTCGAACCGGGCCATGCGGTCACGGCCAGCGCCGACGGCGGCCACGTGACCTACGCGGTGCTGGGCGCGGTGGCCCTGCTGGACGAAGGCCCGGTTCGCACCAAGGGTGACAGCCTGCCCAAGCCGCAACTGGCCAAGGCGCCCGCCGCCGACAAGGCCGCGGCGAGCCGACCCAAGACGCGACGTCGGCGCGCCTGATCCGGATCAGGCTGGCAAATTGCACTGATCCTCCGGAGAATGGCGTATCGGGTTGTTGCGGCGGCCACGGTGAACTTGAGCAAGGTCCCTGCCCGTTAGGGGATTCATGTTTTCCGCGGAACCTGAGGGGCCGCCTCAACAACCACAGAGCACAGTTTGTTATTGATCCGGCCACTCCAGCCGCAGTGCCGGCATCAAGTTCAGGTTCATTGTGGCCGGATCAATAATTGGGGCGCATGTTGAAGATCCTGCTGGTCGACGATCACGAGTTGTTCCGCGAAGGCATCAAGCTGCTGCTGGCCAACCTCAGCGACGAGGTGAGCTTTGCCGAGGCATCGAGTTGCGACAAGGCGCTGGCGCTGCCGGCCGACGAACGCGTCGACGTGGTCCTGCTCGACTTCCACCTGCCGGGCATGCATGGCTTCGAAGCCTTGCGCGCGCTGCGTGAGCGCTACGAGGAAGCGGTGATCGTGGTGCTGTCGGCCGAGGAGAACCCGGCGCGGATCGTGCAGGCGATCGACGAGGGCGCCGCCGGCTTCATTCCCAAGAGTTCCACCCACGCGGTGATGATGGCGGCGTTGCGCCTGGTACTGGCCGGCGGCACCTACCTGCCACCGCACGCGCTCTGCGGGGTGCCGGGCAGCGCATCGATGCCCGCCGCCACGCCAGCGAGCGGCAACGCACTGTCCGGCCTGACCCAGCGCCAGATTGAAACCCTGCGCCTGGCGATGCAGGGCAAGGCCAACAAGGTCATCGCCCGCGAGATGGACCTTTCGGAGGCGACGGTCAAGGCACACCTTTCGGCCTCGTTCCGCGCCTTGGGCGTGCGCAACCGCACCGAGGCGGTATTCGCGGCGGCGCGGATCGGTCTGCCGGTCTAGGCTCTCGGCCTCATCCCATCGGCAGGTGTATCGACCAGCGGCGCGCAGCACCGCCGCCCTCGGCGTCGAACTCGCAGGCCAGCGTCCAGCCCTTGCCGTTTGAATCCGGCTGCAGCGAGATATGGGCAAAGCCCGCTCCTTCGAACACCCGGGTCTGCAGCTCGCAGTGGTTCTCCACCCCATTGCTGCGGAACAGGAAATTTTCGTCGAGGATGAAATCCGCCGGCCGCGCGTTGGCGAAGCGGTAAGGTGAATTGAGCCCCGGCGCGTGGATCGAGTGCACGGTCACGGCAGGCTGACCATTGCGGCTAATGCTTGCATTCGCATGCAGACCCAGGTGCTCGTCGCCAGACAGGAATACAACGCCGTGAATCTGCTGCCCGGCGATCCAGTCGAGCAGGGCACAGCAGGCGTCCGGGTAGCCGCTCCAGCCGTCCGCTCGCCGCGCGGCACGGTCCGCGGAGTCATGCACCCCGGTCGCCAACACCGCAGGAGCGGCATCCCGGTGACGCGGCAATAGCAACGAAGGTGAAACGATCAGCCTGGGTCGATCCCGTGGTGAATCCATCAGCCAGTCGCGCAGCGCGGTCCACTGCTCGCGGCCCAGCAGCGCCTCCGGTCCCGTTGCCGGCATTCCGGTGGCGCGACAGCAGCGCTGCGTTCGCGTATCGACAAGGAACATCGGCACATCGAGATGCTTCACGATCGACCACAGGGGTCCCGACGCATCCGGCGTTGCCTGCCGCAGGCGCTGGAAGCGCTGGAAGTAGCGCACGCCGCGGTCACACCGCTGGCGGTTGAGTTCCCGAGCCTCGGCCGGCGCCGCCGGCCCCAGCGGCTCCCAGTTGTCGTCGATCTCGTGGTCGTCGAGCATGGCCACCAGCGGCAGGCGGCGCAGCGTGTCGCGCACCTGGCGATTGCGCAGCCAGGTTTCATAGGGCTTGCGGAAGCGATCGTCGGCCTGGCTGGGATCGAACAGGCCGGCGGTGGCGTCGGCGTAGACCTGGTCGCCGGTCAGCACCAGAAGCTGCGGCCGTTCGCTGACTGCACCGTCAAGGCGGGCGTTGAGACGCGTCCATGAAGCCTGCGCCGGAAGCTCGTTGAGGATGCCCGGCGGGTAGTGGCAGCTGCCGAGCGCCAGGCGCAGACCGGAACCACCCTCGACGACTGGCAAGCGCACCAGCGCCGGCGGCTCAAGGCACCGTCCCGCCGTATCGGTCACCCGGTTGTATTCGCGCAGCGCGCGCGCAACCGCCTTCTTCATCTCATCCTGTTCCGGATTGCCGGCGGATGGCACCGCGAAGGCCTGCAGTTGCCGCAGGCCCCTAAAGCCTCCGCTCCACATGCGCTCGGCAATCGCGGCGTCACCCGGATCGAAGCCGCCCTCGCCCATGCAGGCATGCTGCGGATACAGCGGCAGCACCAGCAGCGCCTGCACTTCCTCATGCGCTGCCCAGGATGGCGGGGGGCGCGCCAACCAGTCGGTGTCCGCATCAGCAGCGGGAAACCAGAGGCTGTCCTCGGGATCA
>DATILC010000410.1:0-3562 GCA_035476855.1 Solimonas sp.
ACGAGGGCGTGCTCAAGGGCGCCGTCGCCCGGGCGGGCTGACCCCGGTGGACCGCCGGTCGGCGGCGGCTGGAATGCCCGGCGGCCGTCCCCATTCACCCTGAATTCATGCCGGCGGCGCGATAGTAGCGTCGGACGATTCCCCGGGGAGTTCCATGCGCCTGTTGCTTGCCAGTACCGCCATCGTCAGCCTGCTGCTGACGGGTTGCGTCGTCGCCGGACCGTATCCGGAGGTCGGCCGCGTCTATTCCTACGAACCCTACCCCTCGACCTGGTACGGCTCCGACACCTACTACTACTCGTACGATCCGGGCCCGGGCTACTACTACCGGCAAGGTTACGGCTACTACCGCCCGGCACCGCACTACGACGCGCCACGCCATTCCCATGACCGCGACGGACAAGGGCATCGTGATCGCGACCGCGATCACAACCGCGACTGGGACCGGAACCAGGGCCATGACCGGGACCGTGACCGCGGCGACCGCGACCCGGGACACCAGCAGCATGGCCGCGACGAGCCTCGACCGCCCCGCCCGGACCGCCCCCGCCGGCCGGAAGGCGGCGACCGCGGCTGGGCCGGCACCGCCGCGGACGGCGTGCTGTCACGGGATCGGCCGCCGGAACAGCGGCCGGAACAGCGGCCGGCGCGGGACCGCCCGACCCGTCCCCGTCGCGAGCCGGAGGCGACCGAACCCTCCGCCCCGCAGCAGGAGGACGGGTCGCGGCGCCGCCGCGGCTGGGGCCGGGTCGCCACCGAGCGCTAGCGCGGGCAATCCGCTTCCTGCCCGCCTATAATGCCGCCCGATTTTTGGATTGCACCGGAAAACCCATGTCCTTCGCCGATATCCGCTTCTTCCCCCGCGTCACGATCGAACAGGTCGAGGAAGGCAACGAGCTCGCCCCGAAGTTCGACGAGCATGGCCTGATCCCCTGCGTCACCACCGCCTCGCACAACGGCGAGGTGCTGATGCTCGGCTACATGAATGCCGAGGCGCTGAAGAAGACCATCCTGACCGGTGAGGCGCACTACTTCTCGCGTTCGCGCCAGGTGCTGTGGCACAAGGGCGCAACCAGCGGCCTGACCCAGAAGGTCGTGGCCCTGCGCATCGACGACGATCAGGACGCGGTCTGGCTCAGCGTCAACGTCATCGGCGACGCCAGCTGCCACGTCGGCTACCGCTCCTGCTTCTACCGCTCGGTGCCGATGGGCGAAGGCCCGGACGTGCGCGAGCTGAACTACGAAGAGAAGGAAAAGACCTTCGACCCGGTAGCGGTCTACGGCGACGCGCCGAACCCGACCAAGCTCTGAGCACCTCTCCAACTCCCTGCAAGCCGTCCATGGCGCGGCAGTGCCGCGCTATCCAACCCCCAGCCCGCACATCCATGTGCGAGCGTTCGTCGGCCTGGATTGCCATTCAAGGCAATCCATGACGGCCCCGACTCACCCCTGCTCCGGCAGGGGTTTTTGTTTTTGGCTCAAGGCGTGGCCGGGGCATTCCACCAATGCGCCGCCTGCGCCCGCCAGCGCTGCGGCTGCAACTCCGCCGCCGGCATGCGCAGGCGCAACGCACCCTCGACCCCCGTCGTCAGCTGCTGCGCCCCGACCTCCGCGTAGCGCGCCACCACCTCCGGCCGCGGGTGGCCGAAATGGCTGCGCCAGCCGGCGGAATGGATCACCAGCCTCGGACGTACCGCCGCGACGAAGTCCGGCGTCGAGGATGTGCGGCTGCCGTGGTGCGGCGAGACCAGCACGTCGGCACGCAGGCGCCCGCCATGGGTCTCGACCAGCTGCGCCTCCGCCGCCCGCTCGATATCGCCGGTCAGCAGCAGCACCTGCCCGCCGGCCGTAACGCGCAGCACGCAGGAGCGGTTGTTGTCGGAGCCGGTGCCGGCCTCCTCCGGGTACAGCGTCTCGAACTCCACCCCGTCCCAGTTCCAGCGCAGCCCGGCAACACAGGGCGGATGGCCGGGCGTACCGAACTCCTCGCCGATCGCCATCAGCCGCCGTACCGCCGGCACGCCGCCGGCGTGGTCGTTGTCGCCATGCGACAGCAGCAGCCGGTCCAGATGCGTCACGCCGCGGGTCAGCAGGTAAGGCACGACCACCGACTCGCCGGCATCGAAGCCCTCCTCGAAGGCCGGGCCGGCGTCGTAGAGCAGCGTGTGCTGTGCCGTGCGCACCACCACTGCCAGCCCCTGCCCCACGTCCAGCACCGCCAGCTCGAAGCCGTTGCGCGGCGCCTGCCCGACGGGAAATCCCAGCGGCAGGAAGCACAGCAGCGACAATCCCCGCAGCGGCAGCCCGCGCGGCGCGAACAGCAGCAGGGCGCCGAACAGCGCCAGCAGCAGCGCCGGCTCGCCGGGGCTCCAGGCCAGCCAAGCGCCGGGCCACTGCGCCGCACCGGACAGCCCCAGATGCAGCCACTGCAGCAGGTCCGCGTTCCAGCCCAGCAGCGGAACACCGAGCGCCGGCCACAAGGCCGCCAGCGCCAGTGCCAGCAACAGCAGCGGCGTCAGCAGGCCGAACGCCGGCACCGCCAGCAGGTTCACCAGTGGCGCCGGCCAGGACAGGCCGTGGAAGAAGTACAGCGTCAGCGGCATCAGCACCAGGCTCAGCATCAGCTGCAACAGCAGCATCTGCCGCCACCATGGGGCCTGCCCCAACCGACCAGTGCTGACGTAGAAGATCGCCGCCACCGCACCGAAGGACAGCCACAGCCCGGGGCTGAGGATCGCCAGCGGATCGAGCAGCAGCACCACGAACCAGGCCAGCGCCAGCACCCGCGAGGGCTGGCCCAGGCGATTGGCGAAGCCGGCGCCGATCACGAACAAGGCCATCAGCATCGCCCTTGTCACCGGCGGCCCGAATCCGGCGATGGCGCTGTAGGCGATCGCGAATAACGCCGACAGCAGCCAGCCCGCCTTCTGCGCCGGCAGCCGCAGCAGCAACGGCGGGCACAGGGTCCACAGCCAGCGGCCGAGGAAGAAGCCCAGCGTCGAGGCGATGGCGATGTTGAAACCGGAGATCGCGACCAGGTGGCTGGTGCCGGTGCGGCGGAACACGTCCCAGTCCGCATCGGCGATGCCGGACTGGTCGCCCAGTGTCAGCGCCGCGACCATCGCCGTCGCCGGATGGCCGTCGAGCCAGCGATGCAGCGCATCGAGCAGGCGCTGCCGCGCCTTCAGCAGGGCATAGCCATCTTCCTCCGCGCAGCGCTCGGCGTTGCGCACGCTCGCCACGCCGCCGATGCCCTGCCGGAACAGCCAGCCCTCATAGTCGAAGCTGCCCGGATCGAGCGAGCCGTGCGGTATCCGCAGCTTCAGCGTCAGGCGCCAGCATTCACCGCCGCGGACCACCTGGTCGGTGCGATACCAGCTGACGCGCAGATGCTGCGGCACCCCGCTGTCCTGCGGATCGAAGCGGAAGCGCCAGGTGTTCAACTCCGGCGCACGGGGATCGCGGCTGGCCTCGGGCAGCGAGCCGATCCGTCCCTGCACTACGACATGCTCACCGTGCCGCTCGACCGGCCAGCGCTGGTCGAGTTGCTGCTGCGCCTGCC
>DATILC010000411.1:0-5652 GCA_035476855.1 Solimonas sp.
CAGGAACAGCAGCGGGATGTGGAAGGAATCGCAGAGGCAGGTGAAGGCCACCGCCTTCTCGCAGGCGCCCGGCCCCATCGCGCCGGCCATCACCTTGGGATTGTTGGCGAGCACGCCGACGACATGGCCATCGAGCCGCGCCAGCGCGGTGATCAGGCTGCCGTCGTAGTACGGCCGCAGTTCCAGCAGGCTGCCCGGATCGAACACCGCTTCGAGCAGGCGGTGCATGTCGTAGACCTGGCGCGGATCGGAGGGCACCAGCTCCATGATGTGCTCGATGCGGCCCTCGACCACCGGCGCCGGCTGCACCGGCGGCAGTTGTCCGGCGTGATCGGGAAAATACGACAGCGCGCGCCGCAGCAACGCCAGGCACTGCTCTTCGCTGTCGGCGAACAGGTCGACCTGGCCGGTGACCTTGGCATGCAGCTCCCAGCCGCCGAGCTGTTCGGTCGTGGCCTTCTCGCCGGTGGCGATCTCCAGGATCGAGGGGCCGCCGACGCACATCGCCGTGCCCTTGACCTGCACCACGATGTCGGAGATCGAGGCGCTCCAGGCCGAGCCGCCGAAGCACTCGCCCATGATCGCGGTCAGCAACGGCACGCGGCGGTCGCGCGGCCGCGAGTCCTTGATCGGGTAGACCATGCTCATCATGCCGGCCGAGCCCATGATGTCCGGCACGCGTGCGCCGCCGGCGTCACCCAGCACGATGCAGGGATGGCCCTTGTCGGCGGCGTACTGCATGCCACGGAAGGTCTTGCCCACGCCGACGCGACCGCCGGCACCGGCCAGCACGGTGACATCGTCGGCGCCGACGAAGACCTCGCGCGCCTCGATGCTGCCCCAGCCGCAGACCTTGCCGTCGGCGGGCGTCCTGTCGGCGGCCTCGGGCAGGTCGCTGGTGGCGAGCAGGCCCTGTTCGTCGAAGCTGCCGTCATCGAGCAGGCGGGCGATGCGCTCGCGCGCGGTCAGCCGGCCCTTGGCATGCTGGCGCGCGATCTTGTCCTCGCCGCCCATCTCCAGCGCGCGGTTCTCGCGCCGCGCCAGTTCCTGCAGGCGCCAGGGATCGCCGGCCTCGCTCATGGCAGCGCCGTGAAGATCGCGGCGCACATGCCGAACATGCAGGCGATGCCGATACCGTAGGCAAGGGTGCGCCAGGGCTGCAGTTCGAGCAGGTAGCACAGCGAGTGCGCGTAGCGCGCGGCGGTGAAGCCGAGGAACAGGACTGGCGCCGCGGCATGCGAGGCATCGAGCAGCACGTAGGCCACGCCCAGCGCGAGGAAGATCGGGATGTTCTCGAGGTCGTTGAGCCAGGCGCGCGCGGCGCGCTGCACCTGCGGCAGTTCCTCCGCGGCCGGCGGCTTGCCGACGAAGCCGGCATCCTCCGGGTTGCGGAAGGTGCGCTTGCTGATGCGATGCCAGCCCTGGTACAGCGACAGGGCGAACATCTTCACGAACAGCAACATCGCGCTCAGCGCGTACCAGTGCAGCGGCGTTTCCATGAATACCCCCTGAACGCCAGTCTGCCTGCGACGGCAACCAGTCACAACGACAGCCGCGGCGGAACTTGTCGTTCGCGGCCGGGGTCAGCCAGACAGGAGCCTGTGCACCAGGAGCGCCAATGGAATGGCCCCGCAACACCGTCGCTGCGACGCTGCAGGCTCCTGCACTGTGTTGTGCCATCGTCCTGTCGGCAGGCTGCGCGACGCTGCCGGACGCGCAGCAGATCGCGCAGGCGGCCGAGGCGGCACCCGCCCCGGCCGGAAAACCACGTCCCGCCCCTGTCGAGGCCGAGTTGCGCGCCGCGGTCGGCGACGGCGACATCGCCTTCATCCGCGAGGTGACGCGCATCGAGTCGGTGGTGGCACGGCGGCCGCTGCTCGGCGGCAACCGCGTGACGCTGCTCAAGGACGGGCCGGCGACACATCGCGCACAGCTGGCGGCGATCGCGGCGGCGAAGCAGCAGATCCATCTCGACGTCTACCTGCTGACCGACGATGAGCTCGGACAACGCTACGAGAAGGTGCTGGCCGAACGCGCGCGTGCCGGCGTCGAGGTGCGGCTGATCACCGACGGTTTCGGCGGCATCGGCGCCGGCCCCGAGTTCCGCGAACGGCTGTCGAAGGCCGGTGTGCAGATCCGCGAGTTCAACAGCGTCAACCCGCTGAAGGATCCGCGACTGTGGCGCATCACCCGGCGCAACCACCGCAAGATCCTGGTGGTCGACGGCCGTGTCGCCTTCACCGGCGGCATCAACATCACCGACAACTATTCCGCCGCGCCAACCGGCTCCGGATCACGCCTGAGCGGCAGCGGCAGCGGCAGCAGCAGCCGCTCGCGTCGCGACTGGCGCGATACGCAGATCCGGGTCGAGGGACCGGCCACCGCGGAGTTCCAGCGCGAGTTCCTGCGCTACTGGAACCGGCTCGGTGCCGAGGTGGCGGAGCCTTCGACGCAGGAGCCCCCCCTGCCGCGCCGCGGCGACCAGTTCGTGCGCGTGGTGGTCGACCAGGGCCAGGACCTGCTCGGCAACCTGCTGTCGCCGGCCGACGTGGCGCTGCAGGCGCTGTCCGTCAAGGAGAGGCAGGAGTCGCGCATCTATGCCAGCTACCTGACCGCGATCGCACAGGCGCGCCAGCGCGTCTGGATCACCCAGGCCTACTTCGCACCCAACGAGGCCTTCATCGCCGTGCTGGAAGCGGCGGCGCGGCGCGGCGTCGACGTGCGCCTGATGATGCCGGGCGAGACCGATGTCAGCCTGCTGAAGCAGGCCAGCCGCTCGCACTACCAGCGCCTGCTCGATGCCGGCATCCGCCTCTACGAGTACCAGGACAGCATGCTGCACGCCAAGACCGCGGTGATCGACGGTGTCTGGTCGACGGTGGGATCGTCCAACCTCGACTACCGCAGCTTCATCCTCAACGACGAGGCCAACGCCATCGTCATCGGCCGTGATTTCGGCCGGCAGATGGAGCGGATGTTCGAGGAGGACCTGGCGCAGGCGCGGGAGATCACGGCGGCGCAGTGGCGCCAGCGACCCTGGCTGCAGCGCATCAGGGAACGCGGCGCAGCCGCGTTCAAGTGGCTGCTGTAGCGCTCGCCTCTGCGCTGCGTGCCAGCAGCTCGGCGAAGCGCTCTTCGGGCATCGGCCGGCCGGTGAGGAAGCCCTGCACGTAGTCGCACTTGAGGCGCCGCAGCATCACCAGCTCGGCCTCGGTCTCGACACCCTCGGCGATGACCTTGATGCCCAGCGAATGCGCCAGCGCCACCATCGCGCGCACGATGCGCTGGTCGCGGCGGTCGACGTCGACGCCGGCGACGAACTCGCGGTCGATCTTGAGATGGCGGATCGGCAGGTGGCGCAGGTACTTGAAGGAGGAGTGGCCGGTGCCGAAGTCATCGAGCGCGAAGCTGATGCCGAGCTTGCCGGCGCTGCGCAGGTTGGCCGCGGCCAACGCGAAGTCCGAGATCAGGCTGTGCTCGGTGACCTCGGCCTGGATCAGCTCGCCGGGAATGTCGCTGGCCTGCAGCAGGGTGGCGAAACGATCGGCAAAGCCCTCGTGCTTGAGCTCTGCACCGGAGACGTTGATCGCCACCGGCACCAGCGGCAGGCCGGCCGCGCGCCAGCCGGACATGCATTGCAGCACCTGGCGCAGCACCTGCTGGCCGATGTGGAAGATCATCGAGGAATGCTCGGCCAGCGGGATGAAGCGGCTGGGGCCGACCTCGCCGAGCTGTGCGTCGCACCAGCGCACCAGCGCCTCGGCGGAGTGCAGGCGCAGGCTGCGGATGTCGAAGATCGGCTGGAACACCACCTGCAACCGCTGCTCCAGCAGCGCATCCTGCAGTCGCAGGTGCAGCGTGCGAGCCTCCGGATCGGACAACAGCGCTTCGAGCGTCACCGTCGATTCCCTGATCGACGGAAACGTCACATCGTCATCACGCATTACTGCTCCCCCGAGTCAGTTACCGCAATGTACCCGGTAATGCCGCTTACGGCGAGGGGACTGGGGGTGTATTTCCCAAGCTCAGGGGGCCGGGGCCGGCCCCTTGCGAAACGCAGGGCCGGGACCGCTGGCGGCCCCGGCCCATCAGGCCCGCTTCAGCCCAGGTAGGCCTGCCCGCCATCCAGCGCGATGCTCTGGCCGTTGACGTAGCGGCAGTCGTCCGAGCACAGCGTGGCGACGAAGCGGCCGATGTCCTGCTCGCAGTTGCCGACATAGCCCTGCGGCACGGTAGCGACGAAGGCGGCGGCCTCCTCCGGGCGCTCGCGCGTCCACCATTCCATCGCCGGCGAGCTGGCCAGCGGCAGGATGGCGTTGGTGCGGATGCCGTCGCGGGCCCATTCGCAGGCGGCGGCGCGGGTCAGCTGGCGGGTCGCTTCCTTGACCGCGGCGTAGGCGCCGTAGCCGGACATGTCCCAGCGCTTGGCGGCAGAGGAGCCGAAATTGATGATGTGACCATCGCCCTTGAGATGCGGGTGGCACAGCTTCATCAGGCGGAAGGTCGCCAGCGGGCCGGACTCCCAGCCGGAGGCGAAGGCCTCGTCGCTGATGTCGTTGAGCGCGCCCAGCGGCACTTCCTGGGCATTGTTGACCAGGATGTTGAGCTTGCCGAAGTGCTTCACCACGGCGCCGACGCAGGCTTCCATCGAAGCCGCATCGCGGACGTTGCACTCGACCGCCAGCGCCTTGCCGCCACGCTTGACGATCTCGGCGACGGTGGTTTCCAGCTTGGAAAGGGTGCGCCCGGTGACGGCGATCGCCGCACCCTCGGCGGCGAGCGCGAACGCGATCCCCTGCCCCACGCCCTGTCCCGCGCCGGTGATCAGCGCAACCTTGCCCTGCAGCTTTGCCATGACTCCTCCACATCAGTTGGTCTGGCGCCACTGTCGGGCAGGCCGGGCGGGGCTGCCTGATCCATCCTGACTAGGGCCTGTTGCCCCTATGACGGGGGCGGATCGAATTCGAGCCGGTCGTCGCTGTCGGCCGGGCGCAGCTCCAGGTACTGGATCCACTCGCCGGCGCTCGCCGCATCCTCGCCGGGCTGCTGCTCGTCGACGCGCTTGCCGGCCAGCTGCAGCAGCGTGGCGCCCTTGCGCCAGTAGTAGCCCTCGCCGCTGGAGGTCTGGCCGCCATGCAGCTGCAGCTCCTCCTCCGTGCGATGGACATAGCGCCCGGCGCGCCAGCCGTCGGCACGCAGCGCCTGCTGCAGCGCCTGGTGCGCCGCGACCAGTTCCTCGCGGCGCACGGACTGCGGCGAGATGCCGATCGACATCGCCGCGATCTGCGGATCGCCGCGGTAGCCGGTGGTGATGAAGTAGTAGCGGCAACCCGGGAAGCGCATGCCGCTGCCCGCCAGCTGCAGGTCGAAGGGCTGGTCACCGATCAGCGTGAGGTTGTCGACCGTGGGATCGTGGATCGGCTCGGCGAGCTTCAGCGAGGACTGCGCGCGGACCTCGTCGACCGTCATGCCGATGTTGGCAACCAGCGTGCCCCGCGATTCCCCGCGCAGCTGCGCCGCGAGGGCCTGCCGCGCCTCGCGGCCGAAGGCGCCGTCGAGCAGCGCCGCCGGAATGGCGATCACCAGACCCAGCGCACAAATGCCCCAGAAGCCGAGGATCACGCCGGTCTCGTGTTCGCGCAGCAGGCGCAC
>DATILC010000412.1:0-2837 GCA_035476855.1 Solimonas sp.
CGCGCTGGCGATCGATGAACGGTCCCGCGCTTTCGTTGCCCAGCGCCAGGTAGGTGGACAGGGTCAGGTTGAGGCGACCGAAGTGGCCGTCGCCGTTGTAGCCGAGGTAGGTCACCTCGTAGCGCCGCGGATGCTCGGTGCCGAAGGAGGCCGGCCGGGCGAGGAAGCCGTTGCGGTCGTAGAAGCGCTCGCCGTCCTCGCGGTTGCGGTTGTGCGCCACCAGCGCCTGCGAGGTGAAGCCCAGCACCGGCCAGTCCTGGCGGTAGAGGTTGGCCAGGAAGGTGTCGTCGTTGCGCACCGGGCGGTTGATCGAGTTGAGGCCGCTGTTGGTGTCCTTCTCCAGGCGACGGATCCAGCCCAGGTTGTACTGCCAGCGGTTGTTGTCGCGCGTGCCGAACAGGCGCGCCATCAACTGGTTGTCCTGGAACAGGAAGCCGCGGAAGTCCGCCGAGAACGGCTGGATGCCGAAGCGCACCGAGTCGAAGTCGAAGCGGTCGGAGACGTTGCGCAGGTGGTAGTCGACGAACAGCTCCTGCATGCCGATGAAGGAGTCGTTGCGCACCGCACCCTTGCGCGGGTCGATGTTGACCGCGCGGTCTTCCTCGGTGACCGTGCGGTTGAAGTTGAACACCGGCGTGATGTGGTACTCGTAGTCCGGCGGGCGGAAGGTGGTGTCGCCCTTGAGGTAGACCAGCGCCAGGATCAGGTTCTGGTTCAGCAGCCACTGCTCGTCGCCGCCGAAGATGCCGGTCTGCCCCGGGTTGCCGGTGGACTGAGGGCCGACCGGGGTCGGCAGGCGGCGCGGTTCGTAGACCGTGTCCGAGATCAGCGAGACGCTGAAGAAACCCTCGTCGCCGACCACCGGCTTGTCGGCCTTGAAGGTGTTCTGGTTGTACGGATCCCACCAGCGCTGCGGCACCACGCCCAGCGAATTGAGGATGCGCCAGCGATCCGGCACCGGCGCCTTCTCGTATTCCTTCCAGGGATCGGGCATCGCCACCGGCGCCAGCCGCGTCATGCGGTTGGGATCGGGCAGGGGGCCTGGTTCCGGCTCCGGCGGCGAGCGGTCGGCATCGGGGCGGCGGCGTTCGGGGGCGACGGGCGTGGCCGGCGGCGTGGCGGCTGCAGGCGCTGACACTGCCGTGGTCGCGGCCACTGCACGCAGCTCGCCGGTCTCGGCATGCAGCACGGTCCGGCCCGGTGCCGGCGCCGGACGCAGCTCGCCGGTTTCCGCGTTCAGCACCGCCTTGACCGGCGCGCCCATCGGTGAGGGTGAGGGTGAAGGCGGCGGACTGGCGCTGGCGGATGCAGCGGGCGCTGCTGACACGGCCTCCACGGCCACGGTCGCCGTGGCCTCGACGAGCGGGCCGGCCAGCAGGGTCTTGGCCTTCTTCGGTTCGCGCGCGACACGGCGTGCCAGCTCCGGATCAATGCGGCGTACGTCCTCGTCGGTCGGCACCACCAGCATCTTGCCGGGCAGCAGGCGTTCCATGTCGCCATTGGCAAAGGCACGCGGGTTGGCGCGATACAGCGCGGCGTTCATCTGCCAGGTGCCGACGCGGGTCTTGTCCGGGCGCAGTTCCCAGGCGATGCGCGCCAGCTGCTCGCCCTTGCGTACCGGCCCGTAGAGATAAGGCTCGCTGGCGGCCTGCACTGCCAGGCTGCTGCCCAGCAGTGCGGCGATGGCCAGCTTGCGGAAGTGCGGGAGGCTCATTTGCCCTGGCACACGTTCTGTTCGTCCGAGGCGTAGTAGGGAGCCTGCGGACACTGGACGTAACGCAGGCGCACGCCCTGCGGTTCAAGCACGTCGCTGCGTATCGACGGCGGCGCATTGCCGACCGCACCGCCCAGCGCGAGCCCGCCCTCGTGGGTGCCGAGGAAGGCAATCATGTCGTCCTGGTCGATGCCGTCGCCGGAGATGCCGAGCGCGCCGACCAGGATGCCGCTGCGGTACACCGGCACCGCGCCTGCAAAGATCTGCAGGCCGTTGGCCAGGCGGCTGGGCGTGCTGCTGGTGGCCGGCATGCCGGTACAGGCGCCGACGCCGATGTCCGGACCGCCGCCGAGCACGTGGACGACGTGCTGCACGATGGCGCTGTTGACCAGATCCAGCTGCAGGCCGGTGGAGAACGGGCTCCAGCGCTCGATCGGCTTCGACAGCGGGCCGTTGCTGCTGGTGGTCAGGCCATCGGGGAAGTAGGGCCGCGCCAGGTTGCCGATGGCACGGTCGCTGTAGGCGATGGCGCCGTCGGCGAGCGCGGTCGGCCGACCGACGAAGCTGCGGTAAGCACTGACGTAGTCGGCGAAGCGCACCTGCTCGCCGTTGGCGAGGTACTCGGTATCCGGCGCGGCGCTGAGGTCGCTGGCGGCCAGGGGATTGGAGAAGAACGCCGCACTGCGCGCCTTCTGCAGCGAGACGTCGATGCCGAACACCGGCGCGTCGCGGGTGCGGGCGATGCCGAGGATGGCGCCGTGGGTATCGACCACCGACATCGTCACCCGCGCTGCCGAGCCGACCGGCCGGCGGATCTGCGCGCGGGCACGGTTGGCGACACCGAGCGCGCCGCGCAGCAGCGCGGTGACCTCGGCGGCTTTCAGCGAGCCGGCGCCGGTGATGGCCGCGTCGGTGGCATCGCGCGGCGCGAAGCGTTCAGCGTTGGCATTGTCGACCAGCACGAAGGCATCGAGCCCGGCGAAGGCCGGGCCCGCGGCGCGAACGCCGGATTCCGGCTGGCCGAAGGCGGTGCCCGGGCGGATCGCGGCGCTGGTGTATTCCGTCACCGCCATCAGTGCGCCGACCGCCGGCACATTGAGCGTGGCAAAGGCCGGTACCGTTG
>DATILC010000413.1:0-33577 GCA_035476855.1 Solimonas sp.
GACTTGGAAAAACCGATCAGGCCGGCCTTGTCGGCGGCGTAGTTGGCCTGCCCGGCATTGCCCATGGTGCCGACCACCGAACCGACGCTGATGATGCGGCCATGGCGCGCCTTCATCATGCCGCGCAGCACCGCCTTGGACAGGCGGAACACGGAGCTGAGGTCAGTCTCGATGACGTCGGACCAGTCCTCGTTCTTCATCCGCAGCAGCAGCGTGTCGCGGGTGACGCCGGCGTTGTTGACCAGGATCGAGATCGCGCCGATCTCGCCGATCAGCGCATCGCAGGCCGCCGCATCGCGCACGTCCAGCACCCGCCCCTGCCCACCATGCGGCGCCAGCCAGGCGCTGATGGCGTCTGCACCGGCCGCGCTGGTGGCGGTACCGATGACCTTGGCCCCGCCAGTCGCAAGCCGCTCCGCGATGGCCTTGCCAATACCGCGGCTCGCGCCGGTGACCAGCGCGATGTCGCCGTCAAACCTCATCTGCCCAACCTCCGAAAAACCAGAAACCGTGAACGACTGTTTATTTATCCAGTGCGATCAATGACTTGCATCGTAACTCAGGCGGCAGCGGGGGCGCAATCTGTAGTGCCGGCGAGGGCAGCCCGCGCCTTCTCCAGACCAGCGGGTTCCTGCAGCGAAATGCCCACAAGTTCCTTGCTGATCCGCTTGCTGAGGCCAGCCAGAACCTCGCCCGGTCCACACTCGAAGAACGCGCTCACACCCTGTCCTGCCAGGCCGCGGATGGTCTGGGTCCAGAGCACCGGACGGTACAACTGTTCCTTAAGGGCCAGGCGGATGTCATCCGCATTCTGGCGCGGCTGCGCGTCAAGATTGTGAAACACCGGAATCGAGGGCGCGCGCAGCGTGGTCGCGGCCAGGGTTTCGGCCAGTTTCTCGGCGGCGCCGCGCATCAGCGAGCAGTGCGAGGGCACGGAAACAGGCAGTGGGAGTGCCCTCTTGATGCCATGCGCCCTGGCATTGGCCACCAGCCAGTCCAGCGCGGCTTTCTGTCCCGCAACAACGACTTGTCCGGGAGAGTTGAAGTTGACCGGCTCCAGCACCTCGGAGCCCGGATAGGCCTTGCAGACGGCCTCGACCTGCTCGTCCTCCAGGCCCAGCACCGCGACCATGCCACCGGTACCGGCCGGCACGGCGGCCTGCATCAGCTGGCCCCGCAGCTGCACCAGCTTCAGCGCATCGCCGAAATCCAGGCTGCCGGCCGCGACCAGGGCGGTGTATTCGCCAAGGCTGTGGCCGGCCAGCGCCACGGGCGCCGCCTGCCCCTGCTGCGCCCACAGGCGCCAGGCTGCGATGCCCGCCGCCAGCAGCGCCGGCTGGGCGCGCTCGGTGCGGTTGAGGTCTTCGGCCGGGCCGTTGCGGACCAGGCCGGCGAGGTCCCAGCCGAGCACGCTGGAGGCTTCCTCGAAGGTCTGCGCGATCACCGGATCGGTGTGGGCGGCAAGCATGCCGACGGCCTGGGAGCCCTGGCCGGGAAAAACGATGGCGTATTTCATGGGGAGTCGGAGGTTCCTTGTGGTCGCTGCGGCATCGAGGCGGCAGGCGGTTGTTGCGGTGAAATGAAGAATTCGAACGCCAGTCCATAGACCAGGGCGCCGAGGGTACCGAAGAGATGGGATTCGAGCACCACCCTACCACCGAGTGCCCGTTCATCGGAAACCGGCACGCCGCTCCACATTTCCCAGGCCAGCTTGCCGAACAGGTACAGCAGTGCGACCAGGGCAATGCGGTCGCCGCGCCGCAACTGCGGCACCAGCCCCAGCAGGAACAGGCCATGCAGCACGCCCGACAGGCCGACGTAGCGCTGCCACTGCGGTGCGAACAGCAGCAGGCCCAGGCCCACCGCCAGCCCCAGCACCAGCAGGCGCAGCAGCCAGCGCCAGGCCGACAGCCGTTGCGGGCACAACAACACCAGCACCAGCAGGCCCAGCACGTTGAGCAGCAGATGATAGGGACCGAGGTGTACGAAGTTGCCCGTCAGCAATCGCCACCACTGCCCCGCCCCGATCAGGCCGCGATCCCAGGCCAGCAAGGCACGCAGCGGCTCGCCGCCCAGTTCCAGCACGGCGCACAGCAACGCCACTGCAATGGGAGTGGCCCACACTGCGGGGGATGCAGGGGACGACTCTGTTATCATTTTTTCAGCCGATCCCGGCGCCCGAAACATCACTAGAAATCCAATGGAAACTGCATTCGCAAGCCGTCGTCAGGCCGGCTTTACGCTGATCGAAATCATGGTGGTGGTGGTGATCCTCGGCATTCTCGCCGCGGTCGTGGTGCCGCGCATCATGGACCGCCCCGACGACGCGCGCATCGTCAAGGCGAAGCAGGACATCCGGGTACTGGAATCGGCTCTGAACCTCTACAAGCTCGACAACTTCTACTACCCGAGCACCCAGCAGGGCCTCGACGCGCTGGTGGCCAAGCCCTCCGGCGAGCCGGAAGCGCGCAACTACAAGGGTGGCGGCTACATCAAGGGGCTGCCGAAGGATCCCTGGGGCAATCCCTACCAGTTCCTGCAGCCGGGCGTGAAGAGCAGCGAGTTCGACCTGTTCTCACTGGGCGCCGACAACCGCCCGGGCGGTGAAGGCTCGGCGGCCGACATCGGCAACTGGGACCTCGGTTCCTGAAGCAGCTGGCGCCCGTGCGGCGACCGCTGTCGGTGTCGGCAAGCCAGCGGGGTTTCACCCTGCTGGAGATTCTCGTCGTGGTCCTGATCATCGGCATCCTGGTCACTTTCGCGAGCCTGTCGATCAGCAGCCGCTCGCTGGAGGACCGTCTCGAGTTCGAGGCGCGACGCATCGACCAGACCCTGCGCCTGGCGCTGGAAGAAGCCGAGCTCAAGGGACTGCTGATCGGCTTCCGCTACCTGCCCGACCGCTACGAATTCCTCAGCCCGGGCCAGGATGGCGACTGGGAGGCTTTCACTGCCGGCCCCTTGCGTCCGCGTGCCCTGACCGCCCCGTTCGAGATCGAGCTGCGCGTCGAAGGCCGCGTGGTGCCGCCGGCCCAGGAAAGCCGCAAGGAGAAGGAGCGGCGCGAAAAGGCGAAGGACGACGATGAGGACGACAAGGACAGCCGCAAGGGCGGCGAGACCGGCAGCCTGAAGAAGAAGGGCAAGGACGAGAAATCGGATGCCGAGCCGCAGGTCCTGCTGCTGCCCAGTGGCGAGGTCACTGCTTTCACGCTGGGACTGCGCGTGGCGGACCTGCAGAGCCGCTATCTGATCAGCGCCGACGCGCTCGGCAAGTTCGAGTTCAAGCGCGACGAAGGGCGCGACCCGCCATGATCCGCGCCCGCGGCTTCACCCTGATCGAGATGCTGGCCGCAGTCGCCGTGCTGGCGATCGCCATGGCGGCGATCCTCTCCGGCATGGCACGCCATGCCGACAACGCCGGCTACCTGCGCGAGCGCACGCTGGCGCTGTGGGTGGCGCACAACCGCCTGACCGAGATCGAACTGCAGCGCAGCTGGCCCGACGTCGGCAAGTCCGACGGCGAAACCGAGATGGGCGGCATCAAGTGGAAGTGGGTGGCCGAGGTCAAGAAGACGCCGGACGAACACCTGCGTCGCGTCGACATTCGCGTGCTCTCGCCCAGCCGCAAGTCGGATTCGGCGCAGCTGACGGCGTTCTTCGCCGACAGCGGGCGGCAATGATGCGCACACCTCGCCCGCAACGCGGCTTCACCCTGCTGGAACTGGTGGTGGTCATCGCGATCTTCGCGGTGTTCTCGCTGATGGCCTATGGCGGACTCGACTCGGTGCTGGGGACACGCAAGCGCGTCGAACAGGCACTGGACCAGACTGGCGCCGCGCAGAAGGCCTACCTGCGCATGCGCGACGACTTCCAGCAGCTGCGCAACCGCCCGGCCCGCGATGGCTACGGCGAGACCCAGGCGCCGCTGCGCACCGACAACCAGGGCCGCATCGAGCTGACCCGCGGCGGCTGGCGCAATCCGCTGCTGCTGCCGCGCCCGGGCATGGAACGCGTCAGCTATCGCCTCGACGACAAGGAACTGAAGCGCGAGAGCTTCCGCGTGCTGGACCAGGCACAGGATTCCAAGCCGGTCGAGCTGGTGCTGTTCGATGATGTGCGCGAGTTCCGCTGGCGCCTGCTCGACAAGGACCGCGAGTGGCACGAGCGCTGGCCGCCGGACGACCCCAACCGCACGTCCACCAGCCAGGCACCGCTGCCACTGGCGGTGGAACTGACGATCGACAGCGAGCGCTGGGGCAAGCTGGTGTTCCTGTTCCGCCTGGGCATCGAGCAGGTCAAGCTGGCCGACTTCGGCGCAGGCGGCCAGACCCCGCCGCCCAAGCCGGACGACGACAAGACGCCGACCAATACCGACACGCCGCCGCCTCCCCCCAACCCGCCCACCGAGGGCGGCGAGGAGATCACGCAATGATGGCGCGATCGCAGCAGGGCATTGCCCTGGTCACGGCGATCCTGGTGGTCGCGCTGGCGGCGGTCGCCGCCACCGCGATCCTGACCTCGGCCAACATCGCCATCCACCGTACCGGCAACCTGCAGGACTCCGAACGGGCCTGGTGGTACGCCGACGGCATCGAGGGCTGGCTGCGCACGATCCTCGAGCGCGACCAGGAGGACAACAAGTACGACGGGCTCGGCGACATCTGGGCCAAGCCGGTCGACTACCTGCCGGTGGACGACGGCTTCGTGCGCGGCCAGATGGTCGACCTGCAGGGCCGCTACAACCTCAACAACCTCGCCGTTGCCGATCCGCAGGCGCTGAAGCTGCAGCAGGAGATCTTCCTGCGCCTGCTGCAGAACATCGAGGGCGTCGACGCCTTCAAGGCCCAGGCCATCGCCTCCTCGATCCGCGACTGGATCGATGCCGACAGCGAACCCACCGGCTTCGATGGCGCCGAGGACAGCGAGTACCTGGGCATCAACCCGCCCTACCGGGTGCCGAACCGCCTGATGGAAAGCCCCAGCGAGCTGCTGGCGGTCAAGGGCATGACCAAGGACCTGTACCAGCGCCTGCGGCCCTACGTCGCCGCCCTGCCCCAGACCGGCACGCCGATCAACGTCAATACCGCCCCGGAAGCCGTGCTCTATGCCCTGGCCAAGGAACCCGGAACGGCGCAGCGCCAGTTCCTGGAAGAACGCACCAAGAAACCAGCCGAGAATGTCAGCGAGCTGACCGGCACCCGCGGCGTGTTCGGCGGTGCCGACGCGCCCAACACCATGCTGGCCGTGGCCAGCCGCTACTTCATGCTGCGCGCCGAGATCTTCGTGGGCAGTGGCCGACTGGCCCTGTATAGTTTCTACTATCGGCCCGAACAGGGCGCGCCCGTAGTCATCGGGCGCAGCATCGATACCGAATAAAGCCGACCACTACCTTGCGCAATACGCTCTACATCCGCCTGCGCGCCACCGACCCTGGCGCGAACACGGCCTACTGCATCGCGTCGCCGCAGGCCGTGGCCTCGTTCCCGGTGCAGCACGCGCCGCTGGAGACCATCCTGCTGCAGGCTGCCGGGCACCGCCTGGTGGTACTGGTGCCCAGCGACGACGTCCGCCTGACCCATGTCGAGGTGCCGGCACGCCAGGCCGCCAAGGTGCTGCAGGCCGCGCCCTACGCGCTGGAAGACCAGCTCGCCGACGACATCGACACCCTGCACTTCGCCCTCGGCCCGCGCCAGGCCGACGGCCGCTGGCCGGTGGCGGTGGTGGCACGCAGCCGCATGGACCAGTGGCTGCAGCCCTTCGTCGACCGCGGGCTGCTGCCGGACCTGCTGCTGCCCGATGCGCTGTGCCTGCCGCCTGCCGAGGGCACGCGCTGGAGCGCGCTGGCCGAGAACGATCACATGCTGGTGCGCAGCGGACCGTTCACAGCCTTCGGCTGCGCGCCGGAAGACCTCGAGCTGTTCCTGCAGCTGGCCGATCCGCAGAAGGAATCGACCCTGCGCATCGTCGTGCCGCGCGATGTCAGCGCCGATTTCTCACGCCTTGCCTGGCCGGTGGAACTGCTGCCCGGCTTCGTCTCGCCGCTGGAGGCGCTGCTGCAGAACTACCGCGCCGAGGCCGGCATCAACCTGCTGCAGGGCCGCTACTCACAGCGCGAAGACCTCAAGCGCCTGTGGCTGCCCTGGCGCTTCAGCGCCGCATTGCTGGCGCTCTGGATCGTCATGGCTGCGGTACTGCATGGTGTGCAGGGCTGGCGCCTGAAGCACGAACTGGCCGCGCAGGAGGATGCCAACGTCCAGCGCTACCAGCAGCTGTTCCCGGCGGAGACGCGCATCGTCGATCTCGGAGCACAGGTCGACCAGCAGTTCGCCACGCTCAAGGGCAGCAATGCCGGCGGCGGCCTGATGCCGCTGATGCAGGTACTGGGCGAGGCCTTGGCGGCTTCGCCCGGCTTCACCGTGCAGTCCCTGCAGTTCCGCGAGGGCGCCCTGTTCGTGTCCCTGAATGGCCGCGACCTGCAGCAGCTCGAAACCCTGCGCGGCTGGTTCGCCACACCGCGTGCCGCCAGCCTTGAAGTGCAGTCGGCCAATTCCGGCAGCGAAGGCGCCCAGGTCCGCATCAAGCTGAGCCCCGCATGAACGCCTACCTCACCCGCTTCAACGAGTGGTTCGCACAGCTGGCGCCGCGCGAGCGCTGGATGGTCGCCGGCGGCAGCGTGGTGGTGATCATCACGCTGCTGTACCTGGCCGTCTGGGAGCCGCTGGCGAAGGCGCAGCTGCGCCGCAGCGAGGCACTGGATGCGGCGCATGCCATGGCCTCGCGCCTCGAGGAGCTGTCCTCGCTGATGCAGGGCGCGCAGGCCGGCGGCGGCGCGGTCAACCGCAGCGTCTCGATCCTCAGTGCGGTCGACCAGAGCGCGCGCAGCGGCAGCCTGGAAAAGCCGCCCTCGCGCATCCAGCCCGAGGGCGACAAGGAAGTGAAGGTCTGGGTCGAAGACGTCTCCTTCGACGGCCTGACGCGCTGGATGCATGAACTCGAAACCCGCTACGGCGTGCGTGCACAGACCGCCGAGATCGAAAAACAGGCTGCGCCCGGCGTGGTCAGCGCGCGCCTCTCACTGGTCCGCTGATGAAACTCCGTAGCCTGTTGTTGACCGGACTGCCGGTGCTGCTGCTGGCGCTGCTGGCCTATGCGCCGGCCGCCACCCTCAAGGGCTGGCTGCAGCCGAAGGATCAACCGCCAGCGGCGGAACTGTTCGGGATCGAAGGCACGCTGGTCGCGGGTCGCGTCGACGGCGTCGTCATCGGCGGTCGCACCGTGGTCGCCGACCTGCACTGGCAGCTGCGTCCGCTGCAGCTGCTGCTGGGTCGCATCGGCTGGACCCTCGACGCCGGCAAGGACCCGATCCTGTTCAACGGCCAGGCCTCGATGTCGGCACTGGGCACGCTGCGCCTGGCGGATTTCCGCGCCAATGCCGGCCTGCCGGCCCTGCTCGGCAGCCTCGGCTACTTCCTGCCCTTCGACGGCCAGGCCGGGCTCGACTTCAGCAGGCTCGTCGCCAGGGGCCGCCAGCTGCAGCAGGCCGAGGGCAGCGTGCAGCTGCAGGGCCTGGCCTGGGCGCTGGGTCCGAACCGCACGCCGCTCGGCGATTTCCGCGCCGACGTCACCACCACCGACGAGGGCGATGTCATCGCCAAGCTGGCCTCGGTCTCGGGTCCGCTGGAACTGAGCGGCGAGGCGCGGCTGAAACCCGACCAGAGCTACGACACCCATCTGCAGATGAAGCCCAAGCCGGGCGCACCGCCGATGCTGCAGAACATGCTGACCCAGATGGGCGCACCCGATCCGCAGGGCTACTACCACCTGACCCGCCAGGGTTCGCTGGCGCCGCCGCAGCCAGCCGCGCCGTGAGTGGCTGGACTCCCCACGTCGTCGTCGCCTGCGTGGTCGAGCGCGACGGCCGTTTCCTGCTGGTGGAGGAGCGCATCGAGGGTGCGCTGTGCATCAACCAGCCGGCCGGCCACTGGGAACAGGGCGAGACCCTGATCGAGGGCGCGGTACGCGAAACCCTCGAGGAAACCGGCTGGGATGTCGAACCCACCGATGTGCTGGGCCTCTACCACTACGATCCGGCCGAGCTCGACTACGGTTTCCTGCGCATCGCCTTCATCGCCCGCGCCCTGCGTGAGAGGCCCGGACACCGGCTCGACGAGGGCATCGAACGCGCGGTGTGGCTGACCCGCGACGAGATCGTTGCCAGCGCCGCGCCGCATCGCAGCCCGATGGTGCTGCGCTGTGTCGACGACTACCTGGGCGGGCAGCGCTACCCGCTGTCGATGCTGAACCACCTCAATGAAAAGCGGTGAGCAAGTTGTTGTTGGGTGAGCCGGAATCAGGCGAATGTCCAGTGGACATTCGCCCCGGCGAACGCCCGGCCATGGATGGCCGGGCCGGACAGCAGCGCCATGGATGGCTCAGCACAACACAGGTCGATGATGTCCGCTGAACATGTCGTAGTCGGCTTGTCAGGCGGTGTCGACTCCTCGGTTTCCGCCTACCTGCTGAAGGAACAGGGTTACCGCGTCAGCGCCCTGTTCATGGTCAACTGGACCGAGGACGAGGAAGGCTATTGCACGGCCGCGCAGGACTACCAGGACGCGCGTGCGGTCTGCGAGGAACTCGACATCCCGCTGCACCGTGTCGACTTCTCGAAGGAATACCGCGAGCGCGTGTTCGCGCAGTTCCTCGCCGACTACCAGGCCGGCAAGACCCCCAACCCCGACGTGCTGTGCAACCGCGAGGTCAAGTTCCAGCCGTTCCGCGAGTACGCGCTGCGGCTCGGCGCCGACTGGATCGCCACCGGCCACTACGCACGCATCGCCCATGACGCCGACGGCCCGCGCCTGCTGCGCTCGGTCACCGAGGACAAGGACCAGACCTACTTCCTCGCCGCCGTCGCGCGCGAACACCTGCAGCGCGTGCTGTTCCCGGTCGGCGGGCTGACCAAGCCGGAGGTACGCGCGATCGCGCAACGGGCCGGCCTGCCGGTGCATCGCAAGAAGGATTCGACCGGCATCTGCTTTATCGGCGAGCGCGAGTTCCGCGAGTTTCTGGCGCAGTACCTGAAACCGCAGCCGGGACCGATGGTGGACGATGACGGCGCTGTCGTCGGCACGCACCAGGGCCTGATGTTCCACACCCTCGGCCAGCGCCGCGGCCTGCAGATCGGCGGCCGGCGCGGCGCGAAGGAAGCGCCCTGGTACGTCGTCGCCAAGGACAGCCACACCAATACGCTGCGGGTCTCGCAGGACCCGCAGCATCCACAGCTGATGAGTGCGGCCCTGCTGACCGAAACCTTCCAGTGGGTACGCCGTCCGACACAGCTGCCGGCCACGCTGCAGGCGCGCATCCGCCATCGACAGGTGCTGCAGTCCTGTCGCGCGACCGCGCAGGACGATGGCAGCCTGCGCGTCGATTTCGACGCGGCACAGCGCGCGGTGGTGCCGGGACAGTTCTGCGTGATCTACGACGGCGAGGAATGCCTGGGCGGCGGCGAGATCCGCCAGGCGCTGTAGCGCGATCCCTCAGTTCGTCAGCTGCGCCAGCCCTGGCTGCAAGACCTGCCAGCACTGTTCCAGCCGCTGCAGCATCGCGGTCGGATCACGCCCCTCGCGCAGCGCCTGCTCCAGTGCCGTCGCGGCATCGGCCAGCTCCATCGCACCGATGTTGCCGGCCGCACCACGCAGGCGATGCGCCAGCTCCGCCGCGGCAACCGGCGCCCCACGGGCCAGTGCACTGCGCAGTTCGGCAGGCGGATCGCCGCTGCTTTGCGCAAAGACCTTCAGCACGCGCAGATAGGTCTCGCGCCGTCCGCCGATCCGTTCCAGTCCGCGCGCCACATCGATGCCGGGCAGCGTCCACATGTCCTCCGCCGGCGGCGCAGGCTGCGTCGCCGGGGCCGCTGCGGCCTGCGGCCGCGCCCAGCGCAGCAGCGTCACCAGCAGCTGGTTGAGGTCGATCGGCTTGCCGACATGTGCATTCATGCCGGCGGCCTCGCACAGCGTACGGTCGCGCAGGGTCACGCTGGCGGTCATCGCGATGATCGGCAAGGCGGCCTGTCGCGGATCGGCGCGCAGGATGCGGGTGGCCTCGTAGCCATCCATTTCCGGCATGTGCACGTCCATCAGCACGGCGTCGAAGTGCTCGCGCTCCACCGCCTCCAGCGCCTCGCGGCCGTTGCCGGCAATGGCGATGCTCGCCCCCACCGCCTCCAGCATCTCGCGTGCGACCAGCTGGTTGGTGTCGTTGTCGTCGACCACCAGCAGGCGCATGCCGTCGAGGCGCAGGCCCTGCCCCATCTGCGGCAGCTGTCGCAGCTGCACCTCGGTGGCCACGCCGAGACGCACGAAAAAGCGGAACAGGCTGCCCTGGCCCGGCTCGCTCTCCACTTCGATGCTGCCGCCCATGGCCTCGACCAGCCGCCGGCTGATCGCCAGGCCCAAACCGGTGCCGCCGTAGCGTCGCGAGGTCGAGGCATCGGCCTGGAAGAAACCCTCGAACAGGCGGCTGCGCTGGGTTTCGTCCAGACCGATGCCGCTGTCCTGCACCTCGAAGCGCAGCAGCACCTCATCACCGGATTGCTCCTGCACGCCGATGCGCAGCCGCACCGAACCCTGCTCGGTGAACTTGACCGCATTGCCGACCAGATTCACCAGCACCTGACCCAGCCGCAGCGGATCACCGACCAGCGCGGCCGGCACACCGGCAGCGACCCTGCAGGAGTAGCCCAGCCGCTTCTCTGCGGCTTTCACGCCGATCACCGCGTCGAGGTTGTCGAGCACCTCGTCGAGGCGGAACGGAATCTCCTCCAGCCCCAGCTTGCCAGCCTCGACCTTGGAGAAGTCGAGGATGTCGTTGATCACGCCCAGCAGCGACTGCGCGGCACGCTGCATGCGCTCCAGGTAATCCTGCTCGCGCGCCGGCAGCGTGCCGCGCAGGGCCAGCTGCGACAGACCGATGATGGCGTTCATCGGCGTGCGGATCTCGTGGCTCATGCGCGCCAGGAACTCGCTCTTGGCACGGTTGGCGGCCTCGGAGGCATCGCGCGCCTCGCCCAGTTCGGCCTGCAGCTGCTTCATGTCGGTGATGTCCTGCCAGAAGCCGCTGCGCCAGCGGTAGCCGTCCGGCGTCCGGCGCGGCGAGGAGGCCCCGATGCGCGCCCAGCGCAGTTCGCCGGTCATGCGATGGCGGATGCGGAAATCCATCTGCACCGGATTGTCGTGGTAATGCCCCTCTTCCATCATGCCCAGGAAGCGCGGCAGGTCCTCGGGGATGACCAGGCCGAACAGGCTGCGGATGTCGGCTTCCACCTCTTCCTTGGGCACGCCGGAAATCTGCTCGACACCGGCGCTGATGTAGGGCAGCGCGTCGCCGCGCTCCGGCGACCAGTGGCTCTCGAACACCACGCCCGGCACGGTGTCGGTGATGCCGAGCAGGCGCTTCTGCGCCGCCTGCAGGCGCTCCTCGGCCTCGTGCTCGGCGGTGATGTCCTGCCAGAAGCCATTGAACAGGGTGGAACCGTCGGCCTCGCGCTGCGGGCGCCCCAGCGAGCGGATCCAGCGGATCTCGCCGTTCTTGGCGTGGCGGATGCGGAAGTCCACGTCCAGCAATTCCAGCTTGCGCGTCGCCTCGCGGATCGCCACCCCGACCTTGGCCATGTCCTGCGGCAGCAGCGTGCGGAACTGCGCGGTCTTGTCCTGATGGGCGACGTCCGGTTCAATCCCGATCAGCGTCTCGATGCCCTCGCTGATGTAGGTCATCTCCACCACGCCGCTGGTGCTGACCCGAAACTGGTACAGCGCCCCCGGCACGGTGTCGATGATCTCGCGCAGGCGGTGTTCGGCCGCGGCGGTGGCATCGCGCGTCCGCCCCAGTTCGTCCTGCAGGCTCCTGATGTCGGTGATGTCCTGCCAGAAGCCATTGCAGATCACCGTGCCGTCGGGCTCGCGCAGGGGGGCGGCACGCGAGCGCAGCCAGCGCAGTTCGCCGGTCACGGCGTGGCGGAAGCGGAAGTCGTAGTTCATCACCGCCAGTTCGGTGGCGACGACGTGGATCGCTTGCTGCAGGCCGGGCAGGTCCTCCGGCAGCACCCGCGAGAACAGCGCCTGGATATCGGCCTCGGCGGTCGCCTTGTCCACCCCGACCAGGGCGGCGACGCCCTCGCTGACATAGGGCAGTTGCACAGCACCATCGGCGCTCAGGCGCAGCTGGTATACCGCGCCAGGCAAGTGATCGGTGATCTCGCGCAGGCGCCGCTCCGCCGCCGCCAGCCGCGCGCGGGCGCGGCTTTCCTCGGTGACGTCCTGCCAGTAGCCGTTCCACAGGTAGCCCTCGCCGGCCACGCGCGGCGTGGCGAAGGTGCGCATGCGGATGCGGCGGCCATCAGGACGGCGGATGCGCACGTCGACCGAGAACGGCTTCAGCTCGTTCAGGGAATCGCGATAGGCGTCGTAGAGCTTGGCCGAATCCTCCGGCAGTACCAGCCGTGCCGGCGCCAGCGGGTCCTTCAGGATCTCCTGCGGCGCCAGCCCCAGCACCTCGGTGGAGCGTGCGCTGACATAGGTGTAGCGAACGTTGCGCTGCGCATCGGCGGCGATCTGGAACACCACGCCGGGCAGCGAGTCCGCCAGCTCCTGCAGGTTGCGCTCCGAACCCAGGGACGCAAACGGCAAATCCCCCAGGAGATCGAGTCCCGGGGGGGGCAGGGTCTTGCCGTTGGCGTCGTTCATGCGTCCTCGCCCTCTGCGGTAGCGGCCGGCATGCGCAGTGTATGCCGGCCGCCCACGGACTCGTTTACCTTGCTGCGTCGCGCACCTTCTGGACGGCCGGCAGCAACAAGCCACCTGCCGTGCTGGTGAGATCGCCGATCGATTGGGCCGTACTGCGGGCCGCCTCGCGCACCTTCTGCACCGCCGGCAGCAGCAGGCAGGTCTGCGGGTTGGTGTCCGCCGCACTCAGCACCACGTCGTTGCCGTCGCCACCGACATAGGAGATGTAGAAGCCGACGTTGTCGTCAGTGCAGCCCACCAGCCCGCCTTCGTCCAGGCCGAGGAACCGGCCCGTGCGGGTCTGGTTGGCGGTGAAGATCTGGAAGCGCTGGCCGTGCCGCGGCTGGAAACCGTAGTACAGGCTCAGGTGCAGCTGGCCATCGAGGACCAGGATGTCCGACGTGGTTGTCGAGTGGTAGCCGGTGCCGGCATTGAGGATCAGCGTGCCAGTGCCGGTCTTGGTGAGGCTGGCCGCGGTGGTCCCGCCCAGGCCGACGTCGACCGTTACGCTGCTCTTGAGCAGGACGGTGCGCTTGTTCTGCGAGGTCGGGTTCAGGACGTAGCTGCAGCTGGTGCAGCCGTCCGGATCGGAGAATGGCGCGACGATCAGGTTCTCGCCGGTGCTGGCGCCCGAGCGCAGGACGATGGCGCCGTTGTCCTGCAGCAGCTCGGTACGGCTACCCAGGATCACGCCCGGCAGGCCGGTCAGGCTGGCGTCGCCGCCAACGGTGAGGTCGCGGACCTGCACGGTCGACGAGCCCAGGGCCGGGTCGATCACGACCTGCGCGCGACCGTCGATGCGTACGTCGCTGGTGGCGCTGGGGACGCGCCCGCTGCTCCAGTTGGCCGGATTGAACCAGTTACCGTCACTGCCGATGTAGTGGACGATGGCGAAAGCGCTCTGGGCATAGGCCGACAGGCTCAGCACCAGGGCGAGGGCGGAAAGGGACTTGGTCAACTTCATGGCGCAGCTCCATTGCGATGGCAGATCGATTCCTGCCTGCACAACAAGCTACGCCGCGACCGTATCCGGCTGATGCCAGCCGCCTGAAACATGATGTCAGCCGCATTTCAGCGGCCGTAGTCGGGACCGGCCGAGGGCAGGTACTCGTAGCCGCCGCCGTGGCCGCGCACGGTGCGGATCACCGTCGGATCGCCCGGCACCGGCTCGATCTTGCGGCGCAGACGGGTAACGCGCAGGTCCACCGCCCGGTCGAAGACCTCGGCCGGATCGGTGCCGGACAGCTCCAGCAGGCGCTCGCGTGACAGCACCACGCGCGGATGGTCGGCGAACACGCAGAGCAGCGCGAACTCGGCGCCGGTCACCGGGCAGACCTCGCCGTCGCGGTCGACCAGCCGGCGCCGGCTGCGGTCCAGGCGCCAGCGGCCGAACCACTCCCCCTCCACCGCCGGTGCGGCAGCTTCCGGCAGCAGCGGCCGCGCCGCGGGCGACGGGGTCGCAACCTGGCGCCGGCGCAGTACCGTGCGGATCCGCGCCAGCAGCTCGCGCATCTCGCCGGACTTGGGCACGTAGTCGTCGGCGCCCATCTCCAGACCGACCACGCGGTCAGTCGTGTCGTCGGCGGAGGTCAGCATGATCACCGGCAGGTCGCTGCCGGCGCGCAGCCAGCGCAGCAGCGACAGGCCATCCTCGCCCGGCATGCGCAGGTCCAGCAGCACCAGGTCATGCGGCTGTCCCTCCAGTCCCTGCCGGAAGGCAGCGGCGCCGTCGTAGGCGCTCACCCGATAGCCCATTTCCTCCAGATAACGGCAGACGACCTCCCGGGACACCGGTTCGTCGTCCACCACGGCAATGCAGGTTTTGTTCACGCGTTCCCTCGCATGTAGACACACCCTGCAGCCATCTTAGCCGCGGACGGGCCGTTCCAGCGTGCCGTCTTGCGTGTTTTGCGGGCCGGCCGCCGCCGGCGCCTGGCGACGCCTGCAGCCACATCGCGGAACCGCTGGCCCGCCCCATCGCCGGAGAACGGCCGCGAATCCACCCGGATCAGGGGCAAACAGGATGTTTTCCCCGCTCCACCTGATCCCCCGGACGGCCTCTGGTGATAGAATCCGCGCCGCGTTGCGCCGGCCCGACAGCCTTTGCTTACAGGATCGCGGGCCGCGTGGCGCCCGTAGCCCTTTGCATTCACACCATCGGACCGCCAAAGACCATGCTGCAAGCCTATCGCCAACACGCCGCCGAGCGCGCCGCCCTCGGTATCCCGCCGCTGCCGCTCACCGCCCAGCAGACCGCTGAGCTGATCGAGCTGATCAAGAATCCGCCGGCTGGCGAAGAAGCCTTCCTCGTTGACCTGCTGACCCATCGCGTGCCGCCGGGCGTGGATGACGCTGCCAAGGTCAAGGCCTCGTTCCTGACCGTGGTCGCCGACGGCGAACTGCCGTGCAAGCTGATTTCGCGCGCCAAGGCCACCGAACTGCTCGGCACGATGGTCGGTGGCTACAACGTCAAGCCGCTGATCGACCTGCTGCCGGATGCCGAAGTCGGCGCCGTCGCCGCCGCAGCGCTGAAGAAGACGCTGCTGATGTTCGACTTCTTCCATGACGTCGCCGAACTGGCCAAGAATGGCAATGCCAACGCCAAGGCCGTGATCCAGTCCTGGGCCGACGCCGAGTGGTTCACGACCCGTCCGGAAGTCGCGAAGAAGATCACCGTCACCGTGTTCAAGGTGCCGGGCGAAACCAATACCGACGACCTGTCGCCGGCGCCGGATGCCTGGAGCCGCCCGGACATCCCGATGCATTACCTCGCGATGCTGAAGAACACGCGTTCCGACGCGGCCTTCAAGCCGGAAGAGGACGGCAAGCGCGGCCCGATGCAGTTCATCGACGACCTCAAGAAGAAGGGCAACCTCGTTGCCTACGTCGGCGACGTCGTCGGCACCGGCTCGTCGCGCAAGTCCGCGACCAACAGCGTGATCTGGGCCACGGGCGAGGACATCCCCTTCGTGCCGAACAAGCGCTTCGGTGGCGTCACGCTCGGCGGCAAGATCGCGCCGATTTTCTTCAACACGCAGGAAGACTCCGGCTCGCTGCCGATCGAAGTCGACGTCTCGAAGTTCGAGATGGGCGATGTCATCGACATCTTCCCGTACGACGGCAAGATCGAGAAGAACGGCGCCGTCGCCACCACGTTCGAGCTGAAGAGCCAGGTGCTGCTCGATGAAGTGCGCGCCGGTGGCCGCATCAATCTCATCATCGGCCGCTCGCTGACCGGCAAGGCGCGTGAACTGCTCGGCCTGCCCGCCTCGACGCTGTTCCGCCTGCCCACGGTGCCGACCGCGACCAAGGCCGGCTACACGCTGGCGCAGAAGATGGTCGGTCGCGCCTGCGGCCTGCCGGAAGGCACGGGCATGCGCCCGGGTACCTACTGCGAACCGAAGATGACCACCATCGGCTCGCAGGACACCACCGGCCCGATGACCCGCGACGAGTTGAAGGATCTGGCCTGCCTCGGCTTCTCCGCCGACCTGGTGATGCAGTCCTTCTGCCACACCGCCGCCTATCCGAAGTCGGTCGACGTCAAGACCCACCGCGAACTGCCGGCGTTCATCTCGAACCGTGGCGGCGTCTCGCTGCGTCCGGGCGACGGCGTGATCCACTCCTGGCTGAACCGCCTGCTGCTGCCGGATACCGTCGGCACCGGCGGCGATTCGCACACGCGTTTCCCGATCGGCATTTCGTTCCCGGCCGGCTCGGGCCTCGTGGCCTTCGGCGCCGCCACCGGCGTGATGCCGCTGGACATGCCGGAATCCGTGCTGGTCCGCTTCAAGGGTGAGATGCAGCCGGGCGTCACGCTGCGCGATCTGGTCCACGCGATCCCGCTGTACGCGATCAAGGCCGGTCTGCTGACCGTTGCCAAGGCCGGCAAGAAGAACATCTTCTCGGGCCGCGTGCTGGAAATCGAAGGCCTGCCGAACCTCAAGGTCGAACAGGCTTTCGAACTGTCCGACGCCTCGGCCGAGCGCTCCGCCGCCGGCTGCACGATCAAGCTCAACGAAGCACCGATCATCGAGTACATGAACTCGAACGTCGTGCTGATGAAGAACATGATCGCCGACGGCTACAAGGATGCGCGCACGCTGGAGCGCCGCATCAAGGCGATGGAAGCCTGGCTGGCCAAGCCGAACCTGCTCGAAGCCGACAAGGACGCCGAGTACGCCGCCGTCATCGACATCGACCTGGCCGACATCAAGGAACCGATCGTCTGCTGCCCGAACGATCCGGATGACGCGAAGTTCCTGTCGGAAGTCGCCGGCACCAAGATCGACGAAGCCTTTATCGGTTCGTGCATGACCAACATCGGCCACTTCCGCGCCGCCGGCAAGCTGCTCGAAGGCAAGAAGGACATCCCGGTCCGTCTGTGGGTCGCCCCGCCGACCAAGATGGACGCCGCGAAGCTGACCCAGGAAGGCGTCTACAACACCTTCGGCACGGCCGGTGCGCGCACCGAAATGCCGGGCTGTTCGCTGTGCATGGGCAACCAGGCGCAGATGAAGGAAGGCGCCACCGCGATCTCGACCTCGACCCGCAACTTCCCCAACCGCCTCGGCAAGAACACCAACGTGTTCCTCGGCTCGGCGGAACTGGCGGCGATTGCCTCGAAGATGGGCAAGCTGCCGACGCCGGCGGAATACCTGGCCGAGATGGGCATCGTCACCAAGGCCTCGGATCAGATCTACCAGTACCTGAACTTCGACAAGATCGAAGAGTACGCGGAGGCGGCGAAGACGGTGGCGGCGTAAGCGCCCCCTCACAACGCGAAAACTGCAGCGATTCAAGGCCTGCCGGGGCAACCCGGCAGGCCTTTTTGCTGGGCCGCTGCCCGGGCCAGTACAACTTCCCGGGGAATGGGTTTACCTTAACTGCCCCGGGCACATGAGCCCGCGAATCCAGCCACCGCCAGTCGGTAAGCCCACCGGAGAACGGATCATGACGGACAGTTTCAAGAGCAAGGCCAGCCTGACGGTCGGTTCCAAGAGCTACAGCTACTACAACCTCAAGGCCCTGGAACCCCGGTTCAAGCTGGCTCGCCTGCCCTACTCCATCAAGGTATTGCTGGAAAACCTGCTGCGTCACGAGGACGGCCTCAACACCACCAAGGCCGACATCGAGACCCTCGCCGGCGCCGATTTCAAGAACCTGCCCGCCAAGGACATCAACTTCACCCCGGCGCGCGTGATCCTGCAGGACTTCACCGGCGTGCCCTGCGTGGTCGACCTCGCCGCCATGCGCGATGCGATCACCAAGCTCGGCGGCAACGCCGCCAAGGTCAATCCGCTGTGCCCGGTGGAACTGGTCATCGACCACTCGGTGATGATCGACCACTACGGTTCGAAGGAAGCGCTTGATCTCAACGCCAAGGTCGAATTCCAGCGCAACGAGGAGCGCTACACCTTCCTGCGCTGGGGCCAGGAAGCCCTGAAGAACTTCAAGGCCGTGCCGCCCGATACCGGCATCGTCCATCAGGTCAACATCGAATACCTCGCGCGCGTCGTGTTCGAGAACAGCGAAGGCCTGCTGTACCCGGATTCCTGCTTCGGCACCGACAGCCACACCACGATGGTGAACGGCATCGGCGTGCTGGGCTGGGGCGTCGGTGGCATCGAGGCCGAGGCCGCGATGCTGGGCCAGCCGTCCTCCATGCTGATCCCGGAAGTGATCGGCGTGCGCGTCACCGGCAAGCTGGCCGAAGGCGCCACCGCCACGGACCTGGTCCTGACGGTCACTGAAACCCTGCGCAAGCGCGGCGTGGTCGAGAAGTTCGTCGAGTTCTTCGGCCCCGGCCTGGCCAACCTCTCGGCCTCGGATCGCAACACGATCGCCAACATGGGCCCGGAATACGGCGCCACCTGCGGCATCTTCCCGATCGACGAGGAGACCCTGAACTACCTGCGCCTCACCGGCCGCAGCGATCAGCAGGTCGCCGTGGTCAAGGCCTACGCCCAGGCCCAGGGCATGTGGTGGACGCCGGATGCACCGGAAGCCGAGTACACCGACGTGCTCGCGCTGGACCTCGGCAGCATCAAGCCCAGTCTCGCTGGCCCGAAGCGCCCGCAGGACCGCGTGCTGCTGACCGACGTCAAGGCCAACTACCGCAAGGCCTTCGAGAGCGAGCAGAAGCTGCGTCCGTCGAAGGGCCCCGCCGCGGTCACCGACAACGGCAAGTCCTTCGAGCTGAAGGATGGCGCGGTGATGATCGCCGCGATCACCAGTTGCACCAACACCTCCAACCCCTCCGTGCTGATCGGCGCCGGCCTGCTCGCCCGCAAGGCGCGCGCGCTGGGCCTGACCAGCAAGCCCTGGGTGAAGACCTCGCTCGCCCCTGGCTCGCTGGCCGTCACCGAGTACCTGAACAAGGCCGGCCTGATCGAGGACCTCGAGCACCTGGGCTTCTACGTCACTGCCTACGGCTGCACCACCTGCATCGGCAACTCCGGCCCGCTCAACGAGCCGCTGGGCAAGGCGATCGCCGACAACACGCTGAGCGTCTCGGCCGTGCTGTCGGGCAACCGCAACTTCGAAGGCCGCGTCCACCAGGACGTGCGCATGAACTACCTTGCCTCGCCGCCGCTGGTCGTCGCCTACGCGATCGCCGGCTCGACCGACCTCGACCTCACCACCGAGCCGCTCGGCAAGGGCAGCAACGGCCAGGACGTGTTCCTCAAGGACATCTGGCCGACCAACGCCGAGATCCAGGAACTCGTGGCCAAGGCAGTCACCGCCGAAGGCTTCAAGAAGAGCTACGCCGACGTGCTCAAGGGCGACGCCCGCTGGCAGTCGATCAAGGTGGCCAGGTCGGAAACCTATCCCTGGGACAGCAGCTCGACCTACATCGCCAACCCGCCGTACTTCCAGGGCATGACGATGACGCCGCCGGGCATCCAGCCGATCAAGGGCGCGCGTGCACTGGCGGTGCTGGCGGATTCGATCACCACCGACCACATCTCGCCGGCCGGTGACATCAAGAAGGACGGTCCCGCGGGCAAGTACCTCGAGGCGCACGGCGTCAAGAAGGCCGACTTCAACTCCTTCGGCAGCCGTCGCGGCAACCACGAGATCATGATGCGCGGCACCTTTGCCAACACCCGCATCAAGAACGCGATGACCCCGGGCGTGGAAGGCGGCGTGTCCAGGTACATCGGCAAGGACGGCACCGCAGGCCCGGTCGAGCCGATCTACGACGTCGCCATGAAGCACATCGCCGAGGGCACCCCGCAGGTCGTTCTCGCCGGCAAGGAATACGGCACCGGCTCGTCGCGTGACTGGGCTGCCAAGGGCACGATCCTGCTCGGCGTCAAGGCCGTTATCTCGGAGAGCTTCGAGCGCATCCACCGCGCCAACCTGGTCGGCATGGGCGTGCTGCCGCTGAACTTCGTCGACGGCCAGAGCGCTGCGTCGCTGGGTCTGGACGGCACCGAAGTGTTCGACTTCGACGGCCTCAACAACGGCGCCAGCTCGGTGGACGTGACCGCGAAGAAGGCCGACGGCAAGTCGATCAGCTTCAAGGCCAAGGTGCGCATCAACACGCCGATGGAGTGGGAGTACTACCAGCACGGCGGCGTGCTGCAGTACATGCTGCGGCAAATGGCGAAGTAGGCTCACGCCGATGACGCGGGGGATTCTTCCCCCGCGAAGGTCTTTTCGCCCCGAATAGCTGCTCCAGGGGGCTCGGCGCACCCTTTTGGGCCTCACCTGATGGACACAAAGCGAAACTGAGCTGAAGCCGCAGTTCAAGCTTCGTGCCCCCCCCATTTCGGGGGCTTGCGCGATGCACGCATGCCCCTCAGGCTTCGCCGTCATTCGCAGGGAGGCGTCGGGAACCATGACCAGATCTATTCCCTCTTCAGGGGGCGGGTTCGTACGCCCCGGTCGAGTTGTGTCCGCGGTTCGCTTACTGGCGGTCCTGCTGGCCAGCTGGTTCCTGCTGCAGTCGATGGCTGCTTTCGCGGCCCCTCGTCTCACACTGAACGTCCGCAACTACGGCGCCCTGGGGAATGGCATCAGCGACGACGCGGCCGCAATCCAGGCGGCGCTGGACGCCGTGCCCGCGAGCGGGGGCAATGTGTACTTTCCCGCAGGGCGGTATCTGGTTCATTCCACGCTATTCCCGCGTAGCAATACTGCCGTGCTCGGCGAGAGCGCGGCGAGTACGACGCTGAAGGGCGGCGACATCTTCAGGGCGGTGCTCGATGTCTCCGCTCGCGAGCAGATCACTATCCGCCATCTGACGCTGACCTTCGACGCAACCACCTATGACACTGATGGCTCCGCCCCGCTGATCCGCGCCTACAGCGATGTTGCCGGGACCCCCACGGTCGGCATCTCGGTGCGTGACTGCATCCTGAGGGATACAACGAAGCAGGCGCTGACCGCGCGTGGCACGGATCGAAGCAACGGGCCTGTGAGCTGGCGCCTGCTGGACAACCGCTTCGAGCGCACCGGACGCGGCTCTGCAGTGTTCTTCAATGGCGAGGATATCGTCGTCGAACGCAATATCTTCGTCGACAGCGGCGATGACGCCATCGCTTTCATCCATGCCACCAACAACAGCGTTGCGCGCAGAAACCACATCACCCGCGCAGGGGCGCTGCTCGGGCACGGCTCCGGCATCAAATTGCATGGCCGTGACAACTGGATACGCGACAACACCGTCGTCAGTGCTGTCAACGGCGGAATTCACATCAAGCAGGCCAACGTCGCCGGTGTGGCTCCGCCGTCCGGCAACATTATCGTTAACAACAAGCTGCTCGGACTGATCGACGGACCGCCAGGCAGCAGCCAGGCCGGAATCCAGATTCTCGATTCGGCAGGTACGACCGTTGTGACAGGCAACCGCCTGTTCGCTTCCTCTCCGACCAGAAACTACGACGGAATCCGCATCGAGAATTCTTCCAACGCCGACGTCATACTCAACAACAACATCATTGCTGGCAATCTCTCTTACGCTGCCGGCATGCCCGCGGTCAGGCTCACCAGTGCAATCCAGTTACTGGAGATCACTGGAAACAGCATCAGCACGACCAGTGACACATTCATCCTGAGCACCACCAGTCGCGAGGGCCGGATCGGCATCTCCGGAAATCGCATCGACGGCGCCGGCAGCAAGTCCATCGTACGCATGCCGCAGGCATCGGCGGGCGTCCCGCTGCTGCAGACGATCGAGAATCAGGTCGTCAACCACAGCGGACCGTTCTTCAACACCCCCCTGCTGGGAGTCACCACCCTTCGCACCGTGGGCAACGTCACCAATTCGGCGCAGGGGCCGCTCTCGGGCCTCAAAAGCCTGCTCGGCGTCATCACCTTGCCGGTCAACGCACGCAGCGGATCGCTGGCGCTGGTTCCGGGACAACTGCAGGCGGAAGTGACCTTTGAATCGCTCATGCCCGACGACGACTACAACGTTACCTACAGCGTCCGCGAGAGTGGCGGTGGTAGCGGCACCTGGGGCTGGACCATGCCGGGCACCAAACGCAGGGAAGGCTTCTCGATCCAGGTTTCCAACTCAGCCGCCGCCAGCGAGCGGATTCTGGTCGACTGGCGCGTCACACACTGAGCCCCCGCGCTCAGGGTTGGGCGTAGCGCCGCAACAGCACCTCTCGCCCGGTGGCAGCTTCCTGTTGCTGCCAGGCAATCAACAGCCCGCCGGTCGCACCTGTGGCCACGGCGGCAAACAGCGGCACGCGCACCGAGGCGGCATTGTCTACCCGCTGTTCCGGACCCAGGCTATTCCCGGCAACGCCGTAGCTCTGCATGCGGATACCGTTGCCATGCGCGACCACCGTGCAAATCCCGTCCGTGCTGCAGGCCACGACCGGATTGCGCAGCAGGCCCGTACCCACCCGAAAGTTCGGCCCCAAAGCGCGCGCCGCGGCATCGTAACGACGCGCATGGACACCGTTCTCAGTGAAGTCCGCCAGCAGTGTTTCCCACACCACCGTGAAGCCGCCATCGGTCTGCAGCGCCACGCACGGCCGGTCCACTGCTGGGCTGCGCCCCAGCGGATTGACCCGGAACGCCTGGCCCAGCTTGTTGCCGGCGGCGTCGAAACGGTTGGCGTAGATGCCTTCCGGGCCGACGAACCAGGCTGCGACGAAGCCACCCACTGCGTTCATCGCCACGCTCGGTGCGCGGGCAACGATCAGGTTGCCGGTATAGGCCTCGAAGGATGGCCCACGCGCTGCGCCGGCCGGATCGAACAGCTGGGCGCGGATGGTCTGCACATCCAGCGAATTGAAACCGCCGACCTTCTGCTTGTCGGCCCAGGCGATGACGAAGGCGCCGGCGCCGTTCATCGACAGGTCGAAGTGTGCCGACGAGGGTCGCGGCATGTCGACGCGGATTTCGCCGGACAGTGGCGCGCCGCTGGCGGCGAAGCGGCGGGCGTAGATACCGATCCCGACCTGGTCCTGGCTGTTGCTGATCCAGGCGACGACGAAGTTGCCGGCGTCGTCGATCGATACCCTTGGCGCGGTCTGGCGATTGTCGCTGCGGAGGTTGACCCTGAACTCGTCGCCACGCGGCAGGCCATCGGCACCGTAGCGGCGCGCGTAGATGCCGTTGAGGCTGCCGTCCTGGCCGACGCTGTCCCAGGCGACGACGATGTCGCCTGCGGCGTTGGCGGCTACCGCCGGCAGCTGCTGGTCACCGGTGGAGAACTGGTTGACCTGCTGCGGCGGTCCCAGCGGCGTGGCCGACACGGCGGCGAAAGGCCACAGCAGCAAGCCCGTCAGCAGAGCGGCGACTTTGCGGTTCATGGCAGACCTCAGCGGCTGAAACGGCTGAAGAACGACCACAGCGCGGTGGTCGCGGAAACATCCTGCGTGGTGCGGCCAAGACCAGGCGAATGGTCCAGCGTCCCCGGCCAGGTGTGCCCGCCACCGAGAACGCTGTACAACTCCACGGCCTCGCCGTTGCTGCAAGCTCCCCAGCGATCCAGGTGGACCAGCGTTTCGTCGACGATGCCGTTGAGCAGGAAGGTCGACAGCGGTTGCGGCGCACAGCCGTTGGCCGCAGCCCAGAAGTACGCCGTTTCCGGTGCCGACATGATGATCGAGTCGCCGCCGTACTCCATCACGGTGTCGAACTCGCCCTGGAACAGCGCCATCGGCATCGGCGCGCGGGTGTCGCACTTGTCGGCGAGGCTGCGGATCAGCAGCGCACCGGCCACCGCGGCCGCGGCAATGCGCTGGGGCCGCTCGCAGGCATAGCGCAGCGTCATCATCCCGCCGCCGGAGTAGCCGACCATGTACACCCGCGCCGGGTCCACGGGATAGCGCGCCAGCGCATCGCTGATCAGGCTGTCGAGGAAGGCGACGTCGTTGACCGTGCTGTACTCGCCGCCCAGCATGTTGTAGTTCCACTTGCCGTTGTAGGCCTCCGGCAGGATCACCCAGGCGCCATGGTCGCGCACCAGTTCGCTGACCGCGGTCAGGTCGGCCATGTCGTCGCCGACACCCCCCAGGTAGTGCAGCATCACGATCAGCGGCGCCGGCTGCGAGGCCGCCACTGCGGGGCGCAGCACGGTGATGTTGCGGACCGTGGCCTGGAACGCCATCTGCCGCTGCGAGGCGTCGACGTTCTCGAAGGGCGTGACCGCGGCGCCGGCAGGCAACAGCGTCAACAGCCCGAAACACAGCAGCAGAATCCTTCCCAGGGCGTTCGGCTTCATCGGGCACTCCATTGCCGGATGGTGACGCAGGCAACTTAGGCCGATCGCCCAATGCCGTCAATCAGACATTTCTGATGCGGGGTGACGGCCTTTCCGCTAGGATTCCGCCGCACCTGCGGCATGCAGGTCGCCCCCTCTCAAACGATCAGACCGGCACGGTTATTGATGCCGCAAACGGGCATTCGAAGCCCTGGAGTCGAGACATGAAGCGCGTGGTATTCAACCAGAAAGGCGGCGTCGGCAAGACCACGATCGTCTGCAACCTCGCGGCCATCGCCGCGGCTCGTGGCTTGCGCACCCTGGTGATCGATCTCGACACCCAGGGCAACGCGACCCAGTACCTGACCGGCAGCGCGCCGCTGCGCCCGGATCGCACCATCGCCGACTTCTTCGAGGCGACGCTGTCGTTCTCGCTGACGCCCCCGCCCTTCGTCTCCTACGCCTGCAACACCGCCTTCGAGAACCTCGACGTGGTCGCCGCCGATCCGCGCCTCGACGAGCTGGCGGTCAAGCTCGAGGCCAAGCAGAAGATCTACAAGCTGCGCGACGCGCTGAAGAAGCTGAAGGGCTACGACGCCGTCTTCATCGACACGCCGCCGGCGCTGAACTTCTACTCCCGCTCCGCGCTGATCGCCGCCGACCGCGTGCTGATCCCGTTCGACTGCGACGAGTTCGCGCGGCAGGCGCTGTACACGCTGCTCGACAACATCCAGGAGATCCGCGCTGACCATAACGATGGCCTCGAGATCGAGGGCATCGTCGTCAACCAGTTCCAGGGCCGCTCCAAGCTGCCCTCGCGCCTGGTGGAAGAACTGAGGGCCGAAGGCAAGCCGATCCTCGACTGCGCGATCGGCAGCTCGATCAAGGTCAAGGAATCGCACGAGCAGCACAAGCCGCTGATCCACTTCGACCGCGGCCATCGCATCACCCAGGATTACCTGGCGCTGTTCGACTCGCTCGGCAAGGCCTGAGCCAGACAGGGGTGAGTCTCGCCGTCCGCCTCGCCCGCTACGCCCCGGCCTACGCCGAGGCGCAGGCTGCGGGGCTGGGATTCCTCGGCGAAGAGGAACGCAGCCGTCGCGACAGCTTCAAGGCCTCCGCCCGCCGCGAGCAGTTCGTCGCGGCGCGCTGGCTGGCGCGGCAGATGCTCATGGCGCTGCGCGGCGGTGCACCCGCGGACTGGGAGCTCAGCGCAATCGCCCACACGCCCCCTCGCGTGCTGCGCGGCCCCGATACCAACCTGCTCGTCGGCCTGTCCCACAGCAGCGACTGGATCGCCTGTGCTGTCGCAAGCTTCCCCGTCGGCATCGACCTGGAAACCGTCACGCGTCCGCGCAAGGTCGCGCCGCTGGCACGGCAGGCTTGCAGCGATGAGGAACAGGCGGAACTGGCCACGCTGCCGGCGGAGCAACAACTGCAGCAGTTCTACCGCATGTGGACGCAGAAGGAGGCCTGGCTCAAGCAGCGCGGGCTGGGCCTGGATTTCTCGCTGATGCGCGGTCTTGCTGCCCTGCCGTCTGCCGCCGCGCAGGCCAACGCACTGTCGCTGTTCGACGCCGATGCCGGACTGCGGCTGGCGCTTACGGCCGAGCAGTTGCCGGCGGCAATCACGGTCGAGGGCGCGGCCTTCGGCGAGCGCGCCTGGTGGCGCCTGGAGCAGCGGGCGAGCTGAGAAAAGGCCCCGTGCGTCCGGACCTTTCCGGCCGTCTTTCGGGCACAAAAAAAGGGCCGCTTACGCGGCCCTTTTTCGTACGGCGTGCTGCTTAGTGGAACTGCTCTTCTTCGGTCGAACCGGTGAGAGCCTTGACGCTGGACGAGCCGCCCTGGATCACGGTGGTGACGTCGTCGAAGTAGCCGGTGCCGACTTCCTGCTGGTGCGAGACGAAGGTGTAGCCCTGCTCGCGCGCGGCGAACTCCGGCTCCTGCACCATGTTGACGTAGTGCTTCATGCCCTCGCCCTTGGCATAGGCCTGGGCGAACTGGAACGTGTTGTACCAGTTGATGTGGATGCCGGCCAGCGTGATGAACTGGTACTTGTAGCCCAGGTCCGACAGGTCCTGCTGGAACTTGGCGATCTGCGTGTCGTTCAGGTTCTTCTTCCAGTTGAACGACGGCGAGCAGTTGTAGCTCAGCAGCTTGCCCGGGCACTCCTTGTGCACGGCCTGCGCGAATTCGCGGGCGAAGCCGATATCCGGCACGCCCGTCTCGCACCAGACCAGGTCCGCGTACGGCGCGTAGGCGACGCCACGGCTGATGGCCTGCTCGAGACCGTTCTTGACGCGGTAGAAGCCTTCCTGCGTGCGCTCGCCGGTGAGGAACGGCTTGTCGTTCGGGTGGTAGTCCGAGGTGATCAGGTTGGCAGCCTCGGCGTCCGTACGGGCAAGCACGATGGTCGGCACGCCCAGCACGTCGGCGGCGAAGCGGGCAGCGATCAGCTTCTCGATGGCTTCCTGCGTCGGGACGAGCACCTTGCCGCCCATGTGGCCGCACTTCTTGGCAGCGGCGAGCTGGTCTTCGAAGTGAACGCCGGCAGCGCCGGAGACGATCATGTTCTTCATCAGCTCGAAGGCGTTCAGCACGCCGCCGAAGCCGGCTTCCGCGTCAGCCACGACCGGCAGGAAGTAGTCGATGAAGCCCTTGTCGCCGGGGCCGATGCCACGGCTCCACTGGATCTCGTCGGCGCGGGTGAAGGTGTTGTTGATGCGGCGAACCATGGTCGGCACGGAGTCATACGCGTACAGCGACTGGTCCGGGTACATGGTTTCGCTGGTGTTGCCGTCGGCAGCAACCTGCCAGCCGGACAGGTACACGGCCTCGAGGCCGGCCTTGGCCTGCTGCATCGCCTGGCCGGCGGTGATCGCGCCGAAGGCGTTGACGTAGCCCTTCTTGGCTTCGCCGTTGATGAGCTTCCACAGCTTCTCGGCGCCGCGGCGGGCCAGGGTGTGGTCGATGGCAACGCTGCCGCGCAGGCGGACGACGTCGGCGGCGGAGTAGCCACGCTTCACCAGCTTCCAGCGGGGGTTAGTCGCCCAATCGTTCTCAAGGGCCTTGATCTGCTCGTCGCGCGTCGTCATTGCAACTGTCCTCTCGGTGAAAAACCAATCATGAAGAAAAAAGTGTCGGGGTGGCTCGCAGGCCGCCGTTAATTCAGGTAGTCGTAGGCCGGCAGCGTCAGGAAGTCACCGCACTGGCTGGCGGTGCTCATGCGCGCAAACATGCCGGCGGCTTCGGCGTAGCGGCCCTTGTAGTAGCGCTCGTCGCCCAGCGACTTGCGGATGCCGGCGAGTTCCTCGTCGATCATGCCGAGCACCAGCTCGCGCGTGACGTTGCGGCCGTCGGCCAGCTTGGCGTTGTACTTGAGCCACTGCCAGACCTGCACGCGCGAGATTTCCGCGGTGGCAGCGTCTTCCATCAGGTTGTGCAGCGGCACGCAGCCGTTGCCCTTGATCCAGGCCTCGACATACTGGATGCCGACGTTGACGTTGTTGCGCAGGCCACCCTCGGTGATCTGGCCTTCCGGCACTTTCAGCAGGTCGTCGGCCTTGATCTTGCGCTCGGCGAACTTCTTGTCGATCTGGTTCGGCTGCGGCATGTGCTCGTTGAACACTTCCATCGCGATCGACACCAGGCCCGGATGCGCGACCCAGGTGCCGTCGTGGCCGTTCTTGACCTCGCGCAGCTTGTCGGTGCGCACCTTGGCGAAGATCTCTTCGTTCTTCGCGGCATCCTTGGTCGGGATGAACGCGGCCATGCCGCCCATCGCCTGCGCGCCACGCTTGTGCGTGGTCTGGCACAGCAGCTTGGAGTAGCTGTCGAGGAAGTGGCGGTCCATGCCGACGCTGAGGCGATCCGGGATCATGCGGTCGCTGTAGGCGCGGTAGGTCTTGATGAAGCTGAAGATGTAGTCCCAGCGACCGCAGTTCAGCGCAACGATGTGGTTGCGCAGTTCATACAGGATCTCTTCCATCTCGAACGAGGCCCAGATGGTCTCGATCAGCACGGTGGCCTTGATCGTCTTCTGCGGAATCTTCAGCTCGTTCTGGGCATCGACAAAGATCGAGTTCCACAGGCGCGCTTCCAGATGCGACTGCATCTTCGGCAGGTAGAAGTACGGGCCGGTGCCGCGCTTCTGCAGTTCCTTGGCGTTGTGGAAGAAGTACAGCGCGAAGTCGACGATGCCGCCCGGGGCCGGCTCGCCGTCCACCAGGATGTGCTTCTCCAGCAGGTGCCAGCCACGCGGACGCACGATCAGCGTCGCCAAGTCCTTGTTGAGCTTGTATTCCTTGCCTTCCGGCGAGGTGAAGCTGATCTTGCGGCGCACCGCGTCGAACAGGTTCAGCTGGCCTTCGATCATCAGCTCCCAGGTCGGGGCGGCGGAATCCTCGAAGTCGGCCATGAAGCACTTGGCGCCGGAGTTCAGCGCGTTGATGATCATCTTGCGGTCGACCGGACCGGTGATCTCGACGCGGCGATCCTGCAGATCCGCCGGGATGCCGGCGATCTTCCACTTGCCGTCGCGGATCTTCTTGGTTTCCTTGAGAAAGCCGAGCTTGAGCTTGCCGGCGTCAATGGCGGCCTGGCGCACATCGCGGTAAGCCATCAGCACATCGCGTCGCGCGGAGTGCTTGCGGACCAGCTTGGCGACGAACTTGAGCGCTTCCGGCGTGAGGATTTTCTTGGCGGCCGGAGTCATCTGGCCGAGGATTTCCACACCTTTCACTGCGCTCATTCGGGCCTCGTCTTTATTAGGGTTGAAAAAAGCCGCGGAAGGATACTGAAGTGACTGTTTTATTGCAATGCAGCAGGGATTTTCTCCGATACAGTTGCGCCCAGGGACAAAAGGCCTACCGGACCTGCGCTTCCGGCTTACAGAAAACTCCGTGAATCAACGTTTAATATGCGCGCTCGTCAATTGAATCCGTTCCAGAAAAACGGCCTTCGAACCAGGGAGGGTTCATGAGCCAGGCGGCACCCGCAGACAATTTCAAGGTTACCCTCACCGGTCGCCGGCTGAACCCCATCGCAGACCAGGAAATCAACCTGAAGCTGCAGAAGCAGTTCAGCATCACTCCCGACCAGGCCGCGCAACTGCTGACCGGCCCGCTGATCGTCCGGCAAGCACTGGAACTACGACTCGCCGCCAAGGTTGCCAGCGCGCTGCGTGCCTGCGGCCTGGAAGCCATGGTCGAGGGCATGGATGGCAGCATACCGGTACTGGCGCCCCCGGTCGGTGCAGCGCGAATGCCGGGAAGCCAGACCGGCAATGCCTTCGCCGCCTTCGAGAACCAGTCGATGCCCCAGGCCGGGTCGACGCAGCGCCTGCCCGGCGAATGGCTTGCGGTGATCGGCTGCAGCCTGCTCCTGGCGGTCTACCCCGGCCTCGCCCTGTTCTTCGCCGGCAGCTGGCTGGCGCAGCTGGTGGCCGTTCCGCAGGAACCTGGCGGCTGGCTGGTCTATGTCCTGGTGGCGGTCGCTGGTGGCGCCCTGCTGCTGCTGTTGCTCAAGCCCCTGCTGGCCAGGTCCTCAGGCTCTACCGAAACCCTGCAGCTGGATGCCGAATCGGAGCCGGAACTCCTGCGTGGCGTCGAGACACTGGCACGGGCGCTGGACGTTCCGCCGCCCGATGAACTGCGGCTGGCGCAGGGGACCGGCGCCACGCTGCGGCTGCAGAACGGCTGGCGCAGCCTGAAGGCTCCGCGGACCTCTCTGACCATTGGCCTGCCGCTGTTCGCCGGAATGAACACGCGGGCGCTGCTGGGAGTTGTTGCGCATGAACTCGGCCGGGGCGCGCAAGGCAGCTCCCGGCGGCGCTGGCTGCTGGTCTACGCCATCTGCGCCTGGCTCGAACGGGCTGCCTACACCCCGGATCGCTGGGATGAGCGTCTGGAACAGTGGCTTGAACAACCCGCCTCGCCTGCGCTGAAAGGCCTGGCACAAGCCTGTGCCCCGGCCATCCGGCTACAGCGCCTGCTGCTGGAAGGCCTGCAGCAGCTGAGCGCCCGGCTCAGCCGCAACTGGGCCTGGCAGCTGGAGACCCATGCGGACCTCTGCGAGGCCTGGGCTGTCGGCAGCCGGCAGTCGCGGCTGACCGCACGCAACCTGGGCGCCCTGGCACAGGTCGCGGATGAGACCGAGGCCACCAACCTGCAGGGCTGGCAGGAAGGCCGCCTGCTGAAGAACATGGCCATTGCCGTCGGCGCCCGCTTCCAGGCGATGGATATCGAAACCCTGCGCGCCATCGAGGATGAAATCGCCGAGCCCAACCGCCGCCATTGGGACAGCCACCCGGCAGACCACCGCCGGCTTGACCGGGTCGAGCAGGAGAATCTCCCCGGCGTGTACCAAGGCAATCAGCCGGCCAAGCGCCTGCTGCGCCAGTTCGAGCAATGGGGCGAGCAGCTGACCGAGGCCCACTACCGCAAGCTGGGCCTGTCCTATACCGCGGAACAGCTCAGTGAGCAGGCCGGCTCCGCGACGGCCAAGGTCAAGGGCCCCCAGCACGAAGCCCTCGACCGATTCTTCAACAGCCAGTTCCAACCCTGGCCGTTGCTCGACCTGGAGGTTCCCGCGGACCCGGACCTGGCCGCGCTGGGCTGGCAGGGCGTGATCGACCTGCTGCGGCGACGCTCTCCCGAAATTACCGACAACTGGCAGATCGCCGACGAGCAGGAGCAATGGCGCCCCAGCCTGCTGGCCGCAGCTGCGCTGGGAATGAAACCCTCGCAGCTCGGGGTAACGGGGCTGGACCACCTGCAACAGGGCAACCTGTGGATGCTGCTGGAGCAGATCCGCTTGCGCGACAGCGACGCCCACCATCACCTGTTGCCGGACCTGCGCCTGCACGCCTGTCGCATCGACCATGCCGTGCGCGCCCTGCCCGACCAGTCGCGCCTGCCCGCGGAAATCCTGCGCACGCTGCTGCGCAACCTGCGTGAACTGGAGCTGGATGCCGCCGCGCTGCAGGAGCTGCAATCGGCCTGCACGACGCTGGAGCAGCTGATCGCCAGCGGCGGCCACCCGGAGGCCGCGAAGGATTTCCGTGAAGCCCTGCGCCTCTATGGAGGCCACGCCCAGCGCCTGCTGGATCGTGGAGAGGGGATCGCACAGTCGCTCGCGGCCGGCGGCTCCGTGTCCGGCTACCTGCTGTCCTGCTGCCCGCTCGCCGGCAAGGAGCGCATGGGTGACGCACAACGCTACCAGCGCGAATCCCGTGAGCTGGCATCGGCCTTCCAGCAGCTCTACCAGCTCGCACTGGTCGACCTGATCAAGCTCTGCGAACAGGCCGAGCGCGAACAGGGTATCCGCCCGATCCGGCGTCTCGATCCTTCGGCCCTGCGTCACTGAGCCGCGGAAAGCAGGAAGCCGCCCGCAGGCGGCTTCCTGTTGAAGCTTGCTGGCGCCGTCCATGGCGGAACTGCCGCGCTCTTGTCCACCCCCGGCCCGGCCATCCATGGCCGGGCGTGATCCTCCGCAGGCAATGCCATTCAGACATTGCCAAAACAGCGGAGAATCACCCGTGGATCGGCTTGTCGCTGACGACGATGCCGTCGCCATCGGCGTAGAGCCAGGCACCGGGCTTGAAGGTCACCCCGGCGAACACCACCACCTTGTCGCGGTGCGCGCTGTGCAGGCCCTTTTCCGACTTGCGCGGATGGGTGCCCAGCGCCTTGACGCCGATCTCCTGCTCCTCGATCTCGCCGGAGTCGCGGATGCAGCCGTTGACGACGATGCCAGCCCAGCCGTTCTTGACGCCCAGCGCACCGAGATTGCCGCCAACCAGGGCGCAGCGCATCGAGCCGCCGCCATCGACCACCAGCACGCGGCCCTCGCCCTTCTCCTCCAGCGCGGTGCGCACCAGCGCGTTGTCTTCGAACACCTTCAGCGTGACGATCGGGCCGTGGAATTCCAGGACCCCGCCGAAGTCGGCGAAGACCGGATCGACAACCTGCGCTTCGGGGTGGGCGTCGGACAGATCGGTGGTGGCGGTGCTCATGCAGATTTCCTCAGGAACTTGGGAAGGACGGGAGTGAGTACGGCGTAAATCGCGAAGCCGAAGAAGGCGATCAGCGTCCAGCCCGGCAGGCTGATGCCCAGCCACTGCGCGTCGATCTTGGCGCAGCTGCCCTCACCCTTCAGCACGGTCGTGACGACCTCCTGCAGCGGCATCATGTCGAGCAGGTAGTCCAGGGTCGGACCGCAGGCCGGCACCTGGTCCGGGGGCAGGCTCTGCAGCCAGACATGGCGTGCCGCGATGCCGGCGCCGACCATCGCCGCCAACGTCGCCAGCAATGCGTAGACCCACTGCCCCCAGGCCTTGGGCCCGTGGATCGCCCCGGCCAGGAACACCAGGCCGGCCGCCAGCATGGCGACGCGCTGGAAGATGCAGAACGGACAGGGCTCGTAGCCCTTGAAGTGCTGCAGGTACAGCGCGAACAGTAGCCCGGCGATGCAGCCGAGGAAGCCCAGCAGGTTCAGCAGACGGTTGTTGAGGCTCATGGTCTCGATATGTTCAGGCCACGGCGACGGGGATCTTGCCGATCTTGGCCTGCCACAGCTTCGGACCGGTGTTGTGCACGGAAGTGCCCTCGCTGTCGACCGCCACGGTCACTGGCATGTCCTTGACCTCGAACTCGTAGATCGCCTCCATGCCGAGGTCCGCGAAGCCGAGCACCTTGGCCCCCTTGATCGCCTTGGCCACCAGATAGGCCGCACCGCCCACCGCCATCAAATAGGCGCTCTTGTGTTTGCGGATGGCCTCGATCGCCACTGGCCCGCGCTCGGCCTTGCCGATCATCGCGATGAGTCCGGTTGCGCCAAGCATCATCTCGGTGAACTTGTCCATGCGTGTCGCGGTGGTGGGGCCGGCCGGGCCGACCACCTCGTCGCGCACCGGGTCGACCGGGCCGACGTAGTAGATGACGCGGTTCCTGAAATCCACCGGCAGCGGCTCGCCTTTGGCCAGCATGTCCTGGATGCGCTTGTGCGCAGCGTCGCGCCCGGTGAGCATGCGGCCCGACAATAGCAGCGTATCGCCGGGCTTCCAGCTCGCCACCGCGGCAGGAGTCAGCGTGTTCAGATCGACCTTGCGGCTCTTGTTGTAGTC
>DATILC010000414.1:0-2329 GCA_035476855.1 Solimonas sp.
TGTTCCGCCTCGACTGGTTCGCGCGCGGCGACCGCGCCGATGCGCTGGGCGAGCTGGCCGGCATCTTCGTCATCGACAGCCGGCAGAAGCTGCTGCTGCGCGTGGCCGACCGCTATTTCGGCGTGCTCAACGCCCAGGACCTGGTGCTGCAGACCACGGCGGAAGCCAACGCCGTGCGCGAGTCGCTGGAGGACACGCGCAAGCGCTACGAGGTGGAACTGGTGCCGGGCACCGACCTCAAGGAGGCACAGGCTCGCGACGACCTCGCCCAGGCGCGCCTGCTGTCGGCCAACCGTGCGCTGGAAAATGCCCGCGACGCGCTTGACGAGGTCACCGGCAACGGCCGCGTGGCGCTGCCGCAGATTCGCGAGGACACGGCATTCCCGCCGCTGCAGCCGGCGCAGGTCGACGACTGGGTCAAGGCCGCACGCGAGCACAGCCCGGTGATTGCGCAGGCGAAGCAGAAGCATGTCATCGCCGGCGCCGATCGTCGCAGCCGCACTTCCGATGCCGCGCCCTCGCTGGACCTGGTCGCCTCGGCGGGTCGCAGCGACGACAGCGATTTCATCTTCGGCCAGCGCGTCGACGATTCACGAGTCGGGCTCGAACTGACCCTGCCGCTGTACGCCGGCGGCGGCGTCAGTGCCGCGCGCCGCCAGGCCTCGGCGAAGGAACGCTTCGCGGCTGCCGAGCTCAAGCGCATCACGCTGGAGACCGAGCGGCAGACGCGCCAGCTGTTCAACCAGGTGCAGACCGCCTACGCCGAGACCGACGCCTACAAAAGGGCGCTGGGCTCCGCGCAGGCAGCCGAGAAGGCCACGCGTGCCGGTTACGAGGCCGGCACGCGCACCATCACCGACGTGCTCGACGCGCAGTCGCGCACCGTGCAGGCGCGCCTCAACTACGACAACACCCGCTACTCGCTGCTGCTGAACCTGTTGCAGCTGAAGCAGACCGTCGGCCGGCTGACCGAGCAGGACTTTGCCGAGATCGACAAGTTGCTGCAGCCGTCGCAGAGCATAGAATCGAAGATTGCCCAGTAAGGACCTGTTATGACCAAGCGAATGACCATCATGCTGTTGCTGGCCACCGTCGTTTTCGGCGGTGTCTTCGGCATGAAGTACATGGGCAATGTGATGATGAACAAGTTCGTCGACGCCATGCCGATTCCGCCGGCGACGATCTCGGCCGGTGCGGTGCAGAAGATGAGCTGGGACAACCGTCTCGAGGGCATCGGCAGCTTCGTGCCGGTCAACGGCACCGACGTCACCACCGAGGCCGGCGGCATCGTCACCGCGATCCACTTCGAGTCGGGCCAGAGCGTCGACAAGGGTGCGCGACTGGTGACGCTGGATGCGGCCAACGAGCGCGGCGAGTACAAGCGCCTGCAGGCACAGGCCGAGCTGGCCGAGCTGAATCGCGCGCGCCGCGAGAAGCTGTACAAGCTCGAGGCGATCTCCCGGTCGGACTACGACGCTGCGGTCAGCGAGGCCAACGCCGCCAAGGCCGGTGTCGAGGCCCAGGCGGCGAAGCTGGCGCAGAAGGAAATCCGCGCGCCGTTTGCCGGCGAGCTGGGCATCCGCCGCGTCAACGTCGGCCAGTATCTCCAGACCGGCTCGCCGATCGTCACGCTGCAGTCGCTGGATCCGATCTACATCGACTTCGCCATGCCGGAGCAGTACATCGGTGCCGTGCATCCCGGCTTCAAGGTGGCGGTCAAGGTCGAGGCCTACCCGGACCTGGAGTTCGGCGGCAGCGTGCAGGCGGTGGAGCCCCGGATCGACGAGGCCACGCGCAACTTCCAGTTGCGTGCGCGCCTGCCCAACCCCGACCGCCAGCTGCGTGCCGGCCAGTTCGGCCGCGTGCGCCTGGAACTGCCGGGCATGCGCGAGCTGCTGGTGGTGCCGCGCACCGCGATCAACTACGACTCCTACGGCACCTCGGTATTCGTGGTGCAGAAGAAGCAGGTCGACCCCAACGCGCCCAAGCCGGAACCGATGCCGGGCATGCCCGCGCCGGAAACCGACCTGGAAGTGGCGCAGCGCTTCATCAAGGTGGGCGAGGCGCGCGGTGATTACGTGGCGGTGCTCGAGGGCATCAAGGAAGGCGAACAGGTGGCGACCTCCGGCCTGCTCAAGCTGCGCAACCAGCAGCCGGTGATCATCAACAACGAATCGCTGCCGAAAACCGAACTGAACCCGAAGCCCGCGGAGGGCTGAAACCGCCAGAGCAGCGAATGTCCGGTGGACATTCGCTTGGCGGTTTCAGCGGGCAGACAGGATGTCTGCCCCGCGGGTGGATGAAACCCATCGCCGTCCCGCCATGGATG
>DATILC010000415.1:0-8240 GCA_035476855.1 Solimonas sp.
GCTGAACCAGTGGCTGCGCCAGAACAACCTGAGTGAGGCGCCGCGCCTGGCCAGTGCCCTGCAGGTCGAATCCGGTTGGGAAGCGGCGGTGGAGCAGGTGCTGGAAGGCCTGCTGCAGGCGCCGCTGCTGCCGGATTTCGCCGCGCGGCTGCGCAGCATCGGCGAATCGCCCAAGGCAGGCGTGGCGCTGGTCAGCGAGACCGGCGGCAGTGCCAACACGGGACTGGGCGCCAAGGTCAGCGGCCCGCAGGCGGTACTGGACCTGCTGTCGACCGTGCAGATCGCCCACAACCCCGGCGAAGCCGAGGCCATGGCGCAGACCCTCGGTCCCGCCGAGTCGGTAGTGACCCCGGACGGCATCTGGCGTGGACGCAACTGGGTCCGTTACCCGAAGCGGGGCGAGGCCAGCAGTGGTGTCATCGCCCGCGGCCAGCTGCTCAAGCAGCTCAAGGCCCAGGTCGAGGAGCAGGGCAGCGCGGTGCAGTCCTTCGAGGCCCGCCTCGGCGAGCTGCACCAGCGCCTGCGCCAGATCGAGACCGAGCGCCGCGACATCGGCGGCCGCTTCGACCAGAGCCGCAACCGCCAGGCCCAGAAGCTGGCCTTCCGCCAGGCCCAGGCCGTGCGCCTGGAGCAGGCCCAGGGCCGCCAGGCGGCGCTGGAGCAGGAGCTCGAAGGCCTGCGCGAAAGCCGCGAACAGCAGCTGCAGGAGCTGGAGGAATCGAAGAGTCGCCTGCTGTCGCTGGAGGAAGTCGCGCTGCAGCTGCGCAACCAGCGTGCCGAGATGCAGCAGAGTCTGGCTCGCAAGCGCGACCTGGTGCAGCGCGCCCGCATCAACCTGCAGCAGGCCCAGGCCGCCCGCAACCAGCTGCAGGTGCGGCTGGCCGGCCACAACTCGTCGGCTGCCGCGCTGGAACAGAGCATCACCGACATCGCCGCCAACCGCGAGCGCTTGATCGAGCGCAAGGCCGAGCAGGAAGCCCATGCCGGCGAGCTGGATGTGCCGCTGGCGGCGCAGGTCGAGGGCGTCGAGACCGCACGCGCCGTGGTCAATGCCGCGCGCGACAAGCTGCGCGACGCGCGGGCCCTGGTCGAATCGACCGAGAAGTCGCTGACCGAGACCATCCAGGCCGCGCGTGCGCTGGAATCCGCCAAGGAGGCTGCGCAGGAGCAGCTGCAGCAGGCCCGCCTCGAGTTCGAGAACCTGCGCGCCCATCGCGAAAGCCTCGACGAGCAGTTCACCGAGACCGGCTTCAACCGCGAGGAACTGTTCGCTGGCCTGGCCGGGGAGGCCGAGCTGCTGGGCTGGGAAGAGAAGCTGGCCTCGATCCTGCGCCGCATCGACCGCCTTGGCGCGATCAACCTGGCCGCGATCCAGGAGCTGGAGGAGGCACAGGCCCGTTCACAGTACCTGGCCGACCAGCACGCCGACCTGCATGGCGCGCTGGAAACCCTGGAGGAGGCGATCCGCAAGATGGATGCCGAGACCAAGGAACTGTTCAAGCAGACCTTCGACAAGGTCGACACTGTGTTCCGCGACCGCTTCCCCAAGCTGTTCGGCGGCGGCGAGGCCTACCTGGAGCTGACCGGCGACGACCTGCTCGACGCCGGCGTGCGCGTCATGGCGCGGCCGCCGGGCAAGCGCAACAGCTCGATCCAGCTGCTCTCGGGCGGCGAGAAGGCGATGACCGCGGTGGCCCTGTTGCTGGCCCTGTTCCAGCTCAACCCGGCGCCGTTCTGCCTGATGGACGAAGTCGACGCGCCGCTGGACGACGCCAACGTCGGCCGCTTCTGCGAGATCGTCCGCGAGATGTCGCAGAGCGTGCAGTTCATTATCATTACCCACAACAAGATCACCATGGAGCTGGCGAAGCAGCTGCACGGCGTGACCATGCAGGAACCGGGCGTCTCGCGCCTGGTCAGCGTGGACATCGACCAGGCAGTGGAGCTGACCTCCAGCAATCCTGCCGAGACCGAGAAAGCAGAATGAGCGTTTTGCAGTGGGCACTCCTGATCGTGGGAGCGGCCGCGGTCATCGCGGTCTACGTCATCAGCCGTCGCAGCAACCGCCTGCCCAACAGCTGGGAGCCGCCGTCCTCGCGCGGCGGCGCGCCGCGCAGCCTGCCGGGTCTGCCGGGCAAGCCGGGTGCCGACCAGATGGACATGTTCGCCCAGGGTTCCAGGGGGGGCGAGTTCGACGAGTTCGGCGTCGGCAAGCCGCGCAAGCGTACTGAAGCCGAGCTGGCCGCTGCTGCCGTCGCTGCCGGCCAGGAACCGGCCGCCGCGCCGCCGGCCGCGCCGGTCGAGGACAAGATCGTCACGCTGTTGATCGCCGAGCGCGAGGGCACCGCGATCTTCGGGCCCAAGATCCATCTCGCGCTGCAGGCCCAGGGCCTGAGCTTCGGCGAGCACCGCATCTACCACCGCCTGCAGGGCGGCAAGGCTGTGTTCTCGGTCGCCAGCCTGGTCAAGCCGGGCGCGCTGGATCCGGCCGAGCAGCAGGGTTTCTCCACGCCGGGTCTGACCATGTTCATGCTGCTGCCCGGGCCGGCCAAGCCGGCCGCCGCGCTGCAGGACATGATTGCCACCGCGCAGGCGCTGGCCAGCGCCCTGAATGCCGAGGTGTTCGACGCCAGCCGCCAGCAGTTCACGGCGGAAACCGCGCGGACGCTGAAGGCTGACGTCGGCTCCTGGGCGCAGCGCAACGGCGTCTGAGTTCCGTGAGCGAAGGATCGCTCCAGCGCGCCGGACAGCTGCGCCGCCAGCTGCAGGAACACAATCATCGCTACTACGTGCTCGACGATCCGACCGTGTCGGACGCCGAGTACGACGCGCTGTTCCGCGAGCTGCAGGCGCTGGAGGCCGCGCACCCCGAGCTGCGCACGCCGGATTCGCCGACGCAGCGCGTCGGCGGCGTTGCCAGCAGCGAGTTCGCCTCGGTGCGTCACCGCGTGCCGATGCTGTCGCTGAACAACTGCTTCAGCGAAGAAGAGCTGCGCGACTTCGATCGCCGCGTGCGCGAAGGCCTGGGTCGTGCCACCGTGGCCTACGCCGCGGAGCCGAAGCTCGACGGCCTCGCCGTGAGCCTCATCTACGAGGACGGTGTCTTCGTTCGCGGCGCCACCCGCGGCGATGGCGAGACCGGCGAGGACATCAGCGACAACCTGCGCACGATTCGTCGCATCCCGCTGCGCCTGCATCCTTCGACAAGCTCAGGACATACGGCTTCAAAGGTCGTCGAGGTGCGCGGCGAGGTCTACCTGCCGCACGAAGGCTTCCGGCGCATGAACGAGGAAGCGGCAGCGAAAGGCGAGAAGCTCTACGTCAATCCGCGCAACGCCGCCGCCGGCAGCCTGCGCCAGCTCGATTCCACGATCACCGCAAAACGCCCGCTGGCGTTCTACGCCTATGGCGTCGCCCAGGGCCTGCCGCCGCAGCGGCGCACGCACATGGACATGCTGCAGCAGCTGCGCGACTGGGGCTTCCCGGTGTCGGAGCTGGTGCGCCGTGTCGAAGCGGCGGACGGCTGTTTGGCCTACTACGGCGAGATCGGCGCGAAGCGCGCGTCTCTGCCGTTCGACATCGACGGCGTGGTCTACAAGCTCGACGATCTTGCCGGCCGCGAGGAGCTGGGCTTCGTGTCGCGCGCACCGCGCTGGGCGGTGGCGCACAAGTATCCGGCCGAGGAAGCGCAGACCCTGCTGGAGAACGTCGACTTCCAGGTCGGCCGTACCGGCGTGCTGACGCCGACTGCGCGCCTGCGCACGGTGTTCGTCGGCGGCGCCAATGTCTCCAACGCGACGCTGCACAACATGGACGAGGTCGCGCGCAAGGACGTGCATATCGGCGACACCGTGATCGTGCGCCGCGCCGGTGATGTGATTCCCGAGGTCAAGGCCGTGGTGCTGGCGCTGCGCCCGGCGGATGCGCGCCCGGTGGTCATGCCGGCGCATTGCCCGGTCTGTGGCTCCGAGGTACGACGCGATCCCGAGGGTGTGGCCTACCGCTGCGTCGGCCGCCTGGTCTGCAAGGCGCAGCTCAAGCAGGCGCTGCAGCATTTCGTGTCGCGCAAGGCGGCGGATATCGATGGTGTCGGCGAGGCGCTGATCTCCGAACTGGTCGAGCGCGAGCGCCTGAAGTCGCCGGCCGATCTCTACACGCTGGAGGTCGCCGACGTTGCCCAGCTGTACAAGTCGGCCGAGGTGGCGCCGGCCAAGATCATCGAGGCGATCGCCGCGCGCCGCGAACTGGCGCTGTCGCGGCTGATCTACGCGCTGGGCATTCCCTCGGTGGGCGAGACCACGGCCAAGGACCTGGCGCGGCACCTGGGCGCCTTCGAACGCGTGCGCGTCGCCCTGCCGGAGGTGCTGACCCTGGTCGAGGGCATCGGCGTCGCGGCAGCCGAGGAAATCGGTTCGTTCTTCGCCGACGCGCACAATGCCGCGGCGGTGGATGCATTGCTGGAGCGGGTGACGATCAGCGGCGAGCAGCCGGTGTCGGCGGAGATCGCCGACCAGTGCTCGCTGGCAGCACTGCTGGCGCAGCAGCAGGTCAAGGGCCTCGGGCCGGTCAAGGCAGAGAAGCTCACTGCCGGCCTCGGCAGCGTGACCGAACTGCTGGTGCGCATCGACGATCCGGCGCTGGCTGCGTTGCTCGACGAGCGCACGGCGGCGGCCGTGCAGGCGCATTTTGCCGAGTCCGCCAACCGCGAGCGCCTGCAGTTGCTGGAGCGCCAGTTCGAGGCCTTCGGCCTGACCGGTGCTGCCGCCACGCAGCGCGCGGCCGCCGGTGGCCCGCTGGCCGGCAAGACCTTCGTGCTGACCGGCACCTTGCCGGTACCGCGCGACGAGGTGGCCGCGCAGATCGAGGCAGGTGGTGGCAAGGTCAGCGGCTCGGTCTCGGCCAAGACCGATTTCCTGGTCGCCGGTGAGGCTGCCGGCTCCAAGCTGGCCAAGGCCGAGAAACTCGGCGTGACGGTGCTGGACTACGCGGCGCTGCAAGGCCTGCTGGGAGGCGAGAAGCCATGATGCAACTGCGTCCGCTGATGGAGGCCCTGTTCCACCACATGAGCCAGCAGCCGCTCAAGTGGAGCGTGCTGGTACTGGCCGGCGCGCTGGTCTGGGTCTGGCTGCTGAGTTTCCTGTTCCGCACCCTCAACGAGGGCCGCTACAGCTGGCAGCGCCGCTTCCGCGTGTGGATGGGTGTGTCGCCGGAGAAGCGCATCGGCGAGTTGTTCTGGCTGCTGCTGGCGATGCACCTGGTGCTGTGGCCGGTGGTGGCGCATGCGGTGTTGCGCATCTGGGGCCTGCACGACGAGGCCCGCGACCTGCTGGTGGCCGTGTTCAGTGACGGCATCACTTTCGGCAAGACCACGGTGGTGCCCGGCAAGGTGCTGCTCGGCTCGCTGTGGTTCGTGCTGCTGTTTACGCTGACACGCTGGTTGCGCAAGAAGATGGAATTCACCTGGTTGCCGAAGACCGGGATCGAGTTCAGCACGCGCGAATCGCTGGCGACGCTGTTCGGCTACATCACCTTCGTGATCGCCGCGGTGGCGGGCCTGTCGGTGGCGGGCCTCGACTTCAGCAAGATCGCGATCGTGGCCGGCGCGCTGTCGGTCGGCATCGGCTTCGGCCTGCAGAACATCGTCAACAACTTCATTTCCGGCCTGATCCTGCTGTTCGAGCGCCCGGTGCGCACCGGCGACTACATCTTCGTCTCCGGCACCGAAGGCATCGTCCGCAAGATCCGCATCCGCTCGACCGAGATCCAGACCGCGGAACGCGAGTCGGTGATCATCCCCAACTCCGACCTGCTGTCGAACCCGCTGCGCAACCGCGACCTGCGCGACGCCTATGGCCGCATCGTGATCAAGGTCGGCGTGGCCTATGGCTCCGACACCGAGAAGGTGCGGACGCTGCTGCTGCGGCTGGCCGGTGCCAACCCGCATGTGGTGCGCGAGACCCAGGTCTCGGGCCTGATCGGGCCGGCGGTGTACCTGCTCGACTTCGGCGAGAACGCCTTGCTGTTCGAACTGCGCGCCTACGTGCTGGAGGTCGATGCGCGGCTGTCGGTGGCCAGTGACCTGCGCTTTGCGATCATCGCGGCCTTCCGCCGCGAGGGCATCGAAATGCCATTCCCGCAACGCGATATCTGGATGCGACAGCTGCCGGAATCTACGACCGCGACTCCGCCGGCGAACGCGCGCTGATCGCCAGCGCGTGGATGTCGGTCTGCATCATCTCGCCCATGGCGGCGTAGACCGCGCGGTGCCGCGCCAGCAGGGACATGCCCTCGAAGGCCGTGGCGACGATCCTGACGCTGTAGTGACCGTGTCCGCTGGCCGCGCCGGCGTGGCCGGCATGCAGGTGGCTGTCGTCCTCGACCGCCAGTTCGACCGGCGAGAAGGCCGCCGCCAGCCGCTCGCGGATGCGCTCGACCCGCGTCACGGCAGGGCCTGGACGAAGGGCGTGACTTCGACGCGCTCGTAGACGCCGGCGGCGAGATAGGGATCAGCCTGTGCCCAGTCCTGTGCGGCGGCCAGGCTGGCGAACTCGGCGACGATCAGGCTGCCATGGAAGCCGGCCTGCGGCGCATCCGGTGCATCGGCCTTCGGTCGCGGGCCGGCGATCACCAGGCGACCCGCGGCCAGCAATGCCTTGAGGCGCTCGACATGGGCGGGGCGGGTGGCCAGGCGGCCGGCAAGGCTGTCGGGCGCGTCCACGCCCCAGATCGCGTAGAGCATCACTGCGACTCCTGCTGCAGGTAGCGCGACAGGAAGGGCGCATGCGCCAGGATGAACACGAACATCAGCGCGGTGAAGCCGAAGGTCTTGAACTTGACCCAGGTGGCTTCGCTGAAATTGGCGGCGACGTAGAGGTTCAGCACGGCGCAGAAGGCGAAGAACAGCGCCCAGGCGAAGTTGACCTTGCGCCAGACCGGCGGCGGCAACTGGATCGACTTCTGCGGCAGGCGTGCCAGCAGGACCTTGTCGCCGATCACATGGCTGGCCAGCAGCGCGATCGAGAACACGCCGTAGACCGCGGTCGGCTTGTACATGATGAAACTGGCGTCGTGCACGGCGATGGTGATGCCGCCCAGCACCAGGGCGACCAGCGCGGTGATGAGATGCGCCTTGTGCACGCGCTTCTCCCAGAACCAGTAGGCGGCGACGACGCCGAACAGCGAGACGATCAGGGCGACGGTCGCGGTGTAGATGTCGGCGAGGAAGTAGGCGCCGAAGAACACCAGCGCGGGCAGCATGTCGAGCAACATTTTCATGCGCGCATTGTAAGCCGGCCGTAAAATGAACGGATGGCCGCCGAATGGTTCGAACTGCATCCCGTGAATCCACAGAAGCGCCTGCTGGCGCAGGCCGCGCAGCGCCTGCGCGAGGGTGCGGTGATCGCCTGGCCCACGGATTCCTGCTACGCCCTCGGCTGCCACCTCGGTGACCGCGAGGCCGCCGACCGCCTGCGCCGCATCCGCGATTTCGACCGCCACCACCAGTTCACCCTGATCTGTCGTGACCTGTCGGAGATCGCGACCTATGCCCGGGTCGACAACCAGCAGTTCCGCCTGCTGAAGTCGCTGACCCCCGGGCCCTATACCTTCATCCTGCAGGCCACCAAGGAACTGCCCAAGCGCATTGCCCACGAGAAGCGCAAGACCGTGGGCATCCGCGTGCCGGACCACATCGTCGCCCAGGCCCTGCTCGAGGAGTTGGGGGAGCCGCTGATCTCCTGCACCCTGCAGTTCCCGGACGAGGACGGGCCGGTCAGTGATCCGCAGGACTTCCGCGAGCGCCTGCTGCGCGAGGTCGACCTGGTGCTGGACGCCGGCAACTGTGGCCTGGAGCCGACCACGGTGCTGGACATGAGCGACGGCACGGTCCAGGTGGTGCGTGAGGGGCGGGGCGACATCAGCGGCCTGTAGAACCGGCATTCGGCCGGAAATCGGCGGCCGCCGCCGCGGTTTTTGGCCGCCATATCCCTATAATTGGCGCATGCCAGCCGAATTCACCCTGGTCCAGAAGATCGCCATCTGGGCCCTGCCGGTACTTTTCGCGATCACCCTCCACGAAGTGGCCCACGGCATTGCTGCGCGCCGCCTTGGCGACCGCACGGCCGAGATGATGGGCCGCCTGAGCCTCAACCCGCTGCGCCACATCGACCCACTGGGCACGGTGCTGGTCCCGGCGGTGCTGCTGGCCATCGGCGGCTTCCTGTTCGGCTGGGCCAAGCCGG
>DATILC010000416.1:0-1533 GCA_035476855.1 Solimonas sp.
GAGCGGGACGCAGGAACCCATCGCGGCTGAGGCAGCTCCGACAAGCCGCCTTCCGAGGCCCGGAGTTGCCTTCCTGCGATCCTCTACATACTATTTGGTATGTAACGAGGAAAACCCATGACGACCCTGCTGGCCCAGCCCTTCAAGCTTCCCTGCGGCGTGACCCTGCCGAACCGCCTGTGCAAGGCCGCGATGACCGAGGGTCTGGCCGATCCGCAGCTGCGCGCCACGACGCGCCACGACACCCTGTACCGCCGCTGGAGCGAGGGCGGCGCCGGCCTGCTGATCACCGGCAACGTCATGATCGACAAGCGCGTGCTGGAACGGCCGGGCAATGTCGCGATCGACGGCAACGGCGGCCTGGCCGAGCTGCGCCGCTGGGCACAGGCCGGAACGGTCGGCGGCAACCAGCTGTGGATGCAGATCTCGCATCCCGGCCGCCAGTCGCCGCGCTACGTCGTCAGCCATCCCGTGGGCCCTTCCGACGTGCAGCTCGACCTGCTCGGCGGCTACGGCCGGCCGCGCGCGCTGACCGAGGACGAGATACTCGACTTCATCCAGCGCTTCGCCCGCGTCGCGACCACCGCGCGCGAGACCGGCTTCACCGGCGTGCAGATCCACTCGGCGCACGGCTACTTGCTGAGTTCCTTCCTGTCGCCGGTGACGAACCGCCGCACGGATGCCTGGGGCGGCACGATCCAGAACCGTTCGCGCTTCCTGGTCGAGGCGATCCGCGCGACGCGCAAGGCGGTCGGCGCCGATTTCCCGATCGCGGTGAAGCTGAACTCCGACGACTTCCGCAAGGGCGGCTTCAGCCACGAGGACTGCCTGCAGGTGGTACAGCTGCTCAACGGCGAGGGCCTCGACCTGCTGGAGATTTCCGGCGGCACCTACGAGCAGCCGCGCCTGCTCGGGTTCGAGGGCCGCGCCGAGGACGCGACGCCGCGGCGCGAGTCGACCAAGCTGCGCGAGGCCTACTTCCTCGACTACGCCGCAGCGATCCGCAAGATCGCGCGCATGCCGCTGATGGTCACCGGCGGCTTCCGCAGCGCCGAGGGCATGGAGCTGGCACTGCAGGGCGGCGATGTCGACCTGATCGGCCTCGGCCGGCCGCTGTGCACGCATCCGGATGTGCCGAAGCAGATTCTCGCCGGCACGATGCGAGAGGCGCCGAAGTACGAGCAGCAGCTGGTGATGGCGAAGACCGGCCTGTTCTCGCCGACCTCGCCGGTGATGCTGCTGAAGCTGATCAACGTACTCGGGGGCCAGGGTTGGTACTACGAGCAGCTGTTCCGCCTGGCGGACGGCAAGCAGCCGCGATTGGGGATGGGCGTGTTTGGCTCGTTCCTGCGCTACTGGTGGAACGAGCTGGGGGCGGCGCTGCGGTTGAAGCGCGGCACCCCGGCGCCGGGTTAGTTCACCGCCCGCGGCACCGCCAGCGTGAACGGTTCGATGCGTGCATCGAACTTGTGGCCGTCGCTGGTCACCATGTTGTACTCGCCGTACATGCTGCCGACCGGCGTGCCCAGCGGG
>DATILC010000417.1:0-28335 GCA_035476855.1 Solimonas sp.
CGCGTGCATGGCTGGTCTGTGCTCGGGTGGCCGCCCAAGCACAGAAAAAACCGGCCATGCACGCGCTGTTTTTCCGCACCCTATGACTTCAACATCCTGATGTCCAAAGAAATCAGGAAATCAAAACCGGGGAAACGTCAGGGGTTGGGGTGAGGGGCGGGCACTTTCCAGAGGAAAAGCCCAAGCGGGGATGGCGGCCCTGAGGCCGCTCAGATCAACGGCGCTTTGCGCAAACTCGTCACCGCCCAGCTCGCCCGCGGATCATTCAGCTTCAGCTGCTTGGCGCTCAGCCGCGTGACGATCTTGTCGTACTCCGCGCGCTTGAGCTGCTCCATCTCCGGATCGGGGTCGCTCGGCGTCCAGGGGTGCACGTAGAGCACGCGCTGGATCTTCGCCTGCAGCATCTCCTTGGCGCAGCCGAAGCAGGGCTGCATCGTCGTGTACAGCGTCGCGTCCTGCACCGAGATGCCAAAGCGCGCAGCCGACAGCAGCGCGTTCTGCTCGGCGTGCACGCAGATGCAGAGGTCGTAGCCGGTGCCGGAGCGGAACTGGCCCTGCGGGTTGCGGCAGCGCAGGCAGCCGCCGTCGAGGCAGTTGGTCATGCCTTCAGGGACGCCGTTGTAACCGGTGGAGATGACGCGATTCTCCTTGACGATCACGGCGCCGACGCGGTTGCCGGTGCAGTTCGCCTTCTCGCGCACGGCGAAGGCGATGCCCATGTAGTAGGTGTCGGTGTCGGGCAGTTGCTCGCTCATTTTTTGTCCCCCATCGCGAGGATCAGCTTACCTTGAGTCTGGCCGGATTCGAGATCGCGGTGCGCGCGCGCGACCTCGGCCAGCGGATAGATCTGCAGCGGCGGCGGGCGCAGTTCGCCGCGGGCAATGCCATCGAGGATCTGCGTCATTGCCGGGATCAGCAGGTCGGCGCGCTCGCTGAGGAAGCTGAGGTTGAAGCCGAGCACGCTGCGGTTGTCGACGGTCAGCTTCAGCGGATCGAAGCGCGGCGTGCGCAGCCAGTCCCAGGCCAGCTTGGGCCAGTTCGGCACGCCGCCGGTGCGCGGCAGCATGCTGTGGAAGCCGTAGATCGCCAGGCGGCCCAGCGGCGCGAGATGCGCATAGCTGTGGCCCAGAGTCTCGACGCCGTTGGGATCGAGGATCACGTCGTAGCCGCCGGGGGCGATGCGTTTCGCCTCGTGCCACAGGTCCTGCTCCGATTTCACGATCACATGCGCGGCACCGAGGGTCCGCGGCAACTCGCGCTTGTGCGCGCCGCCGACCACGGCGGTGACTTCGGCGCCGGCGCGAGCTGCCAGCTGCACCGCGGCACTGCCGACGCCGCCGGCAGCGGAGTGGACCAGGACCTTCTCGCCGTGGCGCAGATGCGCCAGTTCATGCAGCGCGAACCAGGCGGTGAGGAAGATCGTCGGCAGGGCCGCGGCCTGAGCGGTGTCGAGTCCGGCGGGGATGCGGAACAGCTGCCGCGCCGGCAGGCACAGGCTGTCGGCGTAACCGCCGAACAGGGTCAGGCCCAGCGCCAGCTCGCCGGCGTTCCAGCCCTCGGCGCCGTCCCCCAGCGCATCGACCACGCCGGCCACCTCGAAGCCCGGCGTGATCGGCCAGCCGACCAGGCGCTTGGCCGATTCGTAGAGGCCCATGCGGATGACGCAGTCGGCGTAGTTCACCCCCGCGTGCTGCACGCGCAGGCGCACTTCACCGGGCGCCGGCTGTGGCTCGGGTTGTTCGCGCAGTTGCAGGCGGTCGTAGCTGCCGGGGCGGTCGATGACGATACTTTTCACGCCGGCTCCCGGATGGAACGGCTACTGCTGCTGTTGCTGCTGTGCTTCCCGCTCGGCGCGCAGGCGGCGGATCTCCTCGACCTGCTGCTTCCAGGCCGCCACTTCCTCGGGCCAGCCTTCCAGCACGCAGACGGCGCAGCCGCCGTTGCAGCAGTCGGGCTGGTCCGGATAGGGCGGCAGGTCGGTCTCGTCGGGCGTCGGGTAGCGGAAGATATGGGGACCACTCATGCGAAGCGCTCCCCGGCCAGCCGGCGGTTGCGCGCGGCCTGCGCCGCGTCCAGCGGCTTGCCGCCCGGCCACTGCAGCAGTTGCAGGACCACCGTCCCCTGGCCGGCGGCAACGCGGATGCCGCGCTCGTCGGCCGACAGGATCGTGCCGGGCTCGCTGCCGGCGCGGCTGTCCTCGTGCCGTGCCAGCCACAGCCGCAGGCGCTCGCCGCCCAGTTCGCTCCAGGCCACCGGCACCGGGTTGAAGGCGCGGATGCGGCGCGCGATGTCGGCGGCCGGCTGGGTCCAGTCGACGCGCGCTTCTTCCTTGCTGAGCTTCTTCGCGTAGGTGACACCGTCGGCCGGCTGCGTGCGCTGCGGCAGTTCGTCGCGCGCCTGCCGTGCCACCGCCTCGACGATCAGGCGGCTGCCGATCGCGGCCAGCTGGTCGTGCAGCAGGGCGGCGGTGGTGTCGGCAGTGATCGCGATGGCTTCCTCGATCAGCATCGGGCCGGTGTCGAGCCCGGCCTCCATGCGCATGATGGTGACGCCGGTCTCGGTGTCGCCCGCCTCGATCGCGCGCTGGATCGGCGCCGCGCCGCGCCAGCGCGGCAGCAGCGAGGCATGGATGTTGAAGCAGCCGTGCATGGGAATGTCGAGCACCGCCTGCGGCAGGATCAGGCCGTAGGCCACCACCACCATCAGCTCGGGCTGCAGCGCGCGCAGCTCGTCGATCGCGTCGTCCTGGCCGCGCAGCTTCTCGGGCTTGAACAGCGGAAGGCCCAGCGCGGCGGCGCGCAGTGCCACCGGCGAAGGCGTCAGCTTCTGGCCGCGGCCGGCAGGGCGATCGGGCTGGGTGTAGACGCCGGCGATGTCATGGCCGGCGGCATGCAGGGCGTCCAGCGCGGCGACGGCAAATTCCGGCGTGCCGGCGAAGACCAGCCGCATCAGCGGCTCGCAGCCTTGGCGGGCTTGGTGTGGCGCGCTTCCTTCTCCAGCTTCTTGCGCAGGCGCTCGCGCTTGAGGCTGGAGAGGTAGTCGATGTAGAGCTTGCCGTCGAGATGGTCGATCTCGTGCTGGATCGCTTGCGCCATCAGGCCCTCGGCCTGCAACTCGAAGGGCTTGCCTTGGCGGTCCAGCGCGCGCATCTTGAGGTGGTTGTAGCGCTGGACCTTGTCGGAATAGCCGGCGACGGACAGGCAGCCCTCTTCCATCTCCTGGCGGTCGTCGAACTCGACGATCTCCGGGTTGATCAGCACCAGGGGCTGCGGCTTGTCCTTGTCGTCGGTGGTGTCCATCACCGCCAGGCGCAGCGCGACACCGACCTGGGTGGCGGCCAGGCCGACGCCCGGTGCGGCATACATGGTCTCGAACATGTTCTCGATCAGTTGCTGCAGGGCGGCATCGAACCGGGTAACCGGCGCGGCTTTTTGCCGCAAACGGGGGTCGGGGTGCTGCAGGATGTCGAGAAGCGCCATAATCAAACCTTAGAAACAACTGCTGAATTTGACGGCAAACGCTTGACTCATCTAGAGTTTGCTGCAAATCCGGCGTGACCGCGGGGAAGGTGTCACCATGCGGAAGTATAGCGTTTTACGGGGTTTCCAAGGTCTTGCTGCTGCTGCGGTAGTGCTTGCGGCCGGGTGCGCGACTGCGCCCGGCGAGCGCTCTGCCAGCAACATGGAGAGCGCGCCGCCAGCGCGGCCCTCTGCAGCGGCCGGAGGGTCCGCCAGCCCGGGCTTCCAGTCCGAGAGCAGCGGCCAGACCGAATACCAGCCGCAGGCGGTGGCCCGAGCCGACGATGCGGTCGCCGTGCGCGAGGAAGCGCCGCTGCAGTACGTCGTCAAGAAGGGCGACACGCTGTGGGATATCGCCGGCCGCTTCCTGATCGAGCCCTGGCAGTGGCCGGAGGTCTGGATCGTCAACGGCCAGGTCAAGAACCCGCACCTGATCTATCCGGGCGACGTGCTGACGCTGATCTGGCGCAACGGCCGGCCGCAGGTCGCGCTGGAGCCGAGCCAGGACCGCATGTCGCCGCGCGTCCGCGAGTCCGACCTGGGCGCCGCGATTCCGACGATTCCGATCGAGGCGATCCGCGACTTCCTGCGCGGCCCGCGCCTGGTCGATCCCGCGGAACTGGACCGTGCGCCCTACCTGCTGGATTTTGTCGACCTGCACATCATCGGTGCGGCCGGCAACGGCGCCTACGCCAAGCGCCTGCGCAAGGGCCTGACGGCTTATGAGGTGGTGCGCATCGGCGAGCGCTATGTCGATCCGCAATCGCGCGAGCTGCTGGGCCTGGAGGCGATCCCGGTGGCGCAGGCCAGCGTCTACGAATTCGGCGATCCGGGCACGGTGACGCTGACGCGCAGCTTCCGCGAGGCCAACCTGGGTGACTACCTGGTCAAGCCGCAGGCGGACAACTTCGACGCCAACTTCTATCCGCGTGCGCCGAAGAACAAGATCGACAGCCGCATCATTGCGGTGTTCGATGGTGTCTCGCAGATCGGCCAGTACCAGGTGGTGACGCTCAGCAAGGGCTCCCGCGACGGCGTCGAGGTGGGCCATGTGCTGGATATCCTGCAGGTCGGCCGCAAGGCGCGTGATCCTCACGGGCATCGCAACGTCCTCCTGCCGGAGACCTATGCCGGCCAGGTGATGGTGTTCAAGACCGAGCAGAAGGTGTCCTTCGCGCTGGTGATGTCGGCGATCCGTGCAGTGCACAAGCTCGATCGCGCGACCAACCCCGGCACGCGTCCGGTACTGAACTAGGCCTTCGTTCACAACAGCCCGCCGGCCGCAAGCCAAACCCGCTTGCCGCCGGCGGGCTTTCTGTTTCAGGCTGCGGGCGTGAACTCCTCCATGCTCGAATCCTGGCTCGCCCTGGTGCGCGCACCCGGCATTGGCCCGGCCACGGTCGCCCGCCTGCTTGCCACCTATGGCTCCGCCGACGCGGCGCTGGGTGCCAGTGCGGCATCGCTGCGGGCACTGGGCCTGGATGAAGGGCAGCTGGGTGCCCTGGGCGAGCCTGACCGCGCCGGCGTGCAGCGCGATCTCGACTGGCTGGCCGGCGAGCGGCGCGGCTTCCTGTCCTGCGACGATCCACGCTATCCCGCCGCCCTGCGCGAGACTGGGCAGGCCCCGGTCGGCCTGTTCTGGCAGGGCGATGCGAGCCTGCTGGGCCTGCCGCAGATCGCCATCGTCGGCGCCCGCAACGCCACGCCGCAGGGCCTGGAGAATGCGCGGGCCTTCGCCGCCGAACTGGCCCGTCGCGGCCTGGTGGTGACCAGCGGGCTGGCGCTGGGGGTCGATGGCGCGGCGCATCGGGGCGCGCTGGAAGGCGGCGGCCTGACCGTCGCGGTCTGCGCCACCGGCCTGGACCGGGTCTATCCGGCGCGGCACCGGGAGCTGGCGCATGACATTGCCCGCGACGGCCTGCTGCTGTCGGAATTCCCCAGCGGCGTGCAGGCCCTCGCCGAGAACTTCCCGCGGCGCAACCGCATCATCTCCGGCCTGTCGCTGGGGGTGCTGGTGGTGGAGGCGGCGCGCGAATCGGGTTCGCTGATCACCGCGCGCTATGCCGGTGAGCAGGGCCGCGAGGTGTTCGCCATTCCCGGCTCGATCCATAACCCGATGGCGCGCGGCTGCCATGCGCTGATCCGCCAGGGCGCCAAGCTGGTGGAGTCGGTCGACGACATCCTCGAGGAGATCGCGCCGCTGCTGGCGGTCCGCGATGCCGCGGTGCCGGCGGCCCCGGCGCGGGTGGACGATCCGGTCCAGCGCCGCGTGCTCGAATGCCTGGACGAGGTCCCGGCGGGCTTCGACCTGCTGCTGCAGCGCAGCGGTCTGGACGCGGCGCCGCTGGGCGAGGCGCTGCTGGCGCTGGAGCTGGGCGGGGCCATCGCGGCGATGCCCGGCGGCAGCTTCCAGCGGCTGCAACGATTGGCCTGAAAGCTGCTGTAATACGCTTGGCAGTACTGCTTTGAGATTTAAAACTGTTTACTGATTTATTTACTGATCATTAATCACAAATCTGGGCGGGAGGTCGGGCTTTTTAAACAAAACCGTTTTGGAATACACTAAAAAAACACAGCACCGGAGAGTCCCCATGAAAGAGACCGTACTGGATGTGCTGATGTACTTGTTCGAGAACTACCAGGAAGGTGAGTTCTCCGATGCGGACAACCAGGGCAACCTGCGCGACGAGCTGACCGCCGCGGGCTTCCCCGACGAAGAAGTCGCCCACGCGTTCAACTGGCTCGACGGCCTCGCCCGCCAGCGCCAGCTCCCGATCCTGTTCGGCCCCGGCGGCGCCATCCGCGTCTACGCACGCGAGGAGCTGGACAAGCTCTCCACCGAATGCCGCGGCTTCATCATGTACCTCGAGCAGCTCCGCATCCTGGCTGCCGGAACCCGCGAGCTGGTGATCGACCGGCTGATGGCGCTCAACGAGGAAATCGACCTCGAAAGGGTCAAATGGGTCTGCCTGCTGGTGCTGATGAACGAGCCGGACGCAGAAGACGCCTTCGCCCATCTCGAGGAGATGGTCTACTACAGCGGCGAATTCCTGCACTGATTCAGGCATTTGCCGGCCAGGTGCGGCATTTCGTCGCTGGACAGGCGGCGCATCTTCCGCATATAAGCAGGCCCCTGCGGGCAGACGCCCGCCGCGCCGAGCGCACTATTTAATGAGCAAGAACCTGGTCATCGTCGAGTCGCCGGCCAAGGCCAAGACGATCAAGAAATACCTGGGCAAGGACTTCGAGGTGCTGGCCTCCTACGGCCACGTGCGCGACCTCGTGCCCAAGGATGGCGCCGTGGACGTGGCCAACGGCTTCGCCATGAAGTACCAGATCATCGAGCGCAACGAGAAACACGTCCGCGCGATCATCGCGGCACTCAAGGACGCCGACGAACTCTGGCTGGCGACCGACCCCGATCGCGAGGGCGAGGCCATTTCCTGGCATCTGGCCGAGCTGCTGCGCGAGAAGAACGCGCTGAAGGGCAAGCCGGTCAAGCGCGTCGTGTTCTATGAAATCACCGAGCGCGAGATCCAGAAGGCGATCCAGAATCCGCGCGAGATCTCCGAAGACCTGGTCAACGCCCAGCAGGCGCGCCGCGCGCTGGACTACCTGGTCGGCTTCAACCTGTCGCCGCTGCTGTGGCGCAAGGTGCAGCCGGGCCTCTCCGCCGGCCGCGTGCAGTCGCCGGCGCTGCGCCTGATCTGCGAGCGCGAGCTCGAGATCCGTGCCTTCAAGCCGCAGGAATACTGGTCGCTGGATGCGCGCGCCGAGAAGTCGCCGCAGGCGTTCACCGCCAAGCTGATCGAGCTGGATGGAAAAAAGGTCGAGCAGTTCACCCTCAGCGACGCCGGCGGCGCCGAGGCTGCGAAGGCCAAGGTTCTCGCCGCGGCCGGCGGCACGCTGCTGGTCAAGTCGATCGAGAAGAAGCAGCGCAAGCGCAATCCTTCGCCGCCGTTCACCACCTCGACCCTGCAGCAGGAGGCAAACCGCAAGCTCGGCTTCACCTCCAAGCGCACCATGCAGACGGCGCAGCAGCTGTATGAAGGCGTCGATATCGGCGGCGACACCGTCGGCCTGATCACCTACATGCGTACCGATTCGGTGAGCCTGGCGCAGGATGCGGTGCAGGAAATCCGCAGCGTCATCCAGCTGCAGTTCGGCGACAAGGCCCTGCCTTCCGAGCCGCGCAGCTACAAGGCCAAGTCGAAGAACGCCCAGGAAGCGCATGAAGCCGTGCGCCCCACGGCGGCCAGCCGCCTGCCGAAGCAGGTCGCGCAGTACCTCAAGCCGGACCAGGCCAAGCTCTACGAGCTGATCTGGAAGCGCACCATTGCCTCGCAGATGGAAGCGGCGGTGTTCGACACCGTCAGCGCCGAGTTGCGCGCCGGCAGCGAGCACGCCTTCCGCGCCAATGGCTCGGTGCTGGTCGAGTCCGGCTTCCTTGCCGCCTACGACATCCGTGCACAGGATCCGGAAGACCGCGACGAGGGCGACGAGGACGACAAGCGCCTGCCGCCGCTGACCGAGGGCGAGCGCGTCAAGCTGTTGGAACTGCTGCCCGAGCAGCACTTCACCCAGCCGCCGCCGCGCTACACCGAAGCCTCGCTGGTCAAGACGCTGGAAGAATTCGACATCGGCCGCCCGTCGACCTACGCCACCATCATCTCGACGCTTCAGAGCCGCGACTACGTGCGCCTCGACGGCAAGGCCTTCATGCCGACCGATGTCGGCATGATCGTCAACAAGTTCCTGACCGATCACTTCGACAAGTACGTCGACTACGAATTCACCGCCCGCCTCGAGGATGACCTCGACTGCGTCTCGCGCGGCGAGAAGCAGTGGGTGCCGCTGCTGGCCGAGTTCTGGGCTTCGTTCAAGCCGCGCGTCGAAGAGAAGATGGAGCTGTCGCGCAAGGACGTGTCGGAGGCGCGCCAGATCGGCATCGATCCGGTCTCCGGCAAGCCGGTCAGCGCACGCCTCGGCCGCTTCGGACCCTTCGTGCAGATCGGCACCAAGGAAGACGCGGACAAGCCGCGCTTCGCCAGCCTGCGTGCCAACCAGCGCATCGACACTGTCTCGCTGGAAGATGCGCTGGCGCTGTTCCAGTTGCCGCGCAAGCTCGGCTCCCTGCCCACGGGCGAGGAGGTCGAGGCCAACATCGGCCGCTTCGGGCCCTATGTGCGCTACGGCAAGAGCTTCGTGTCGATGAAGAAGGGCGACGATCCCTACACCGTCGACCTGCCGCGCGCGATCGAGCTGATCGAGCAGAAGGCGGCGGCGCTGGAAGCGGCGACGCTGAAGGTGTTCGAAGGCACCGGCATCAGGATCATCAAGGGTCGTTTCGGTCCCTACATCACCGACGGCAGCCGTCGTGCGAACGTCCCGCGCGGCAAGCAGGCCGAGGACCTGACCGTGTTCGAATGTGAAGCCTGGCTCGCCGAGGCCGAGGCTGCCGCGCCGAAGAAGGGCGCGAAGAAGGGCGCGAAGAAGTCTGCCGCGGCCAAGGTGCCGGCTGAGAAGAAACCGGCTGAGAAGCCGGCCGCGAAGAAGGCTGTCGCCAAGAAGGCCACGACAGCCAAGAAGGCGCCGGCGAAGAAGGCGGCGGCCAAGAAGAAGGGCTGATGGACGTGTCGCCGCTGCAGCTCAAGGCCAGTTGCCGCGCGCTGCAGCGCGGCGGCGTCATTGCCTATCCGACCGAGGCGGTCTGGGGCCTGGGCTGCGAACCGCTGAACCAGCTCGCCTGCCTGCGCCTGCTGGAGATGAAGCGCCGCGAATGGCACAAGGGCCTGATCCTCGTTGCCTCGCGTCTCGAGCAACTGACGCCCTTCGTCGAGGCGCCCTCCAAGAACGCGATGAAGCGTGCCACCGCGACCTGGCCCGGTCCGGCGACCTGGGTGTTTCCCGCCACCGACCACTGCCCGATGTGGATCAGCGGCGACCAGGACGGCGTCGCCGTCCGCGTCAGCAGCCACCCGGTGATCCAGGCGCTGTGCGAGGCCTACGGCGGGCCGATCGTCTCCACCAGCGCCAACACCGCCGGCCGGCCGCCGGCGATGACGCCGGCGCAGGTGCGCCTCTATTTCGGCGAGGACCTCGACTACCTGCTGCCCGGTGCGCTGGGGCACCTGGCCAAGCCCACCACCATCCGCGATGTCGCCACCGGACATATCCTGCGCCGATGAGCATTCCCGATTTCAATCATGTCGAGACCTGGCTGCGCGGCCTGCAGCAGCGTCTCTGCGAGCGTTTCGAGCAGCTCGACGGTGTCGCGCGCTTCGGCCGCGACGAGTGGCAGCGCGCCGAGGGTGGCGGCGGGGTCTCGCGGGTGATGGCGGACGGCGCCGTGTTCGAGCGCGGCGGCGTCGGCTTCTCGCTGGTCCATGGCAACAAGCTGCCGCCCTCCGCCACCGCCCATCGCCCGGAGCTGCAGGGCCGCAGCTGGCGCGCGATGGGTGTGTCGGTGGTGATGCACCCGCATAACCCGCATGCGCCGACCAGCCACTGCAACGTGCGCCTGTTCGTCGCCGAGAAGCCGGGCGAGGAGGCGGTGTGGTGGTTCGGCGGTGGTTTCGACCTGACGCCCTACTACGGCTACGACGAGGACTGCCGCGACTGGCACCGCGCCGCGCAGGCGGCCTGCGCCCCGGCCGGCGACCATGTCTATCCGAAGCTGAAGGCCTGGTGCGACGACTATTTCTTCCTCAAGCACCGTAACGAGCCGCGCGGCATCGGCGGCATCTTCTATGACGACTGGAGCGAAGGCGGCTTCGATGCCGGCTTCGCGCTGATGCAGCGCGTCGGCGAAGGCTACGGGGCGGCTTATGCCGACATCGTCGCGCGCCGCAAGGACATGGCCTATGGCGAGCGCGAGCGGCAATGGCAGCTGCTGCGCCGCGGCCGTTACGTCGAGTTCAACCTGGTCTGGGACCGCGGCACCCTGTTCGGCCTGCAGTCCGGCGGCCGCACCGAGTCGATCCTGATGTCGATGCCGCCGCAGGTGCGCTGGGAGTATGACCACCGGCCCGAACCCGGCTCGCCGGAGGCGGCGCTGCTGGAGCACTACCTCAAGCCACAGGACTGGGCATGAGTGCCGTCCGCGAACTCCTGCAGCGGCTGGGCCTGCATGGCCTCGATCGCCGCATCAAGCGGAGCCTCGGCATCCGCAAGCACGGCGTGATCCACCCGCCCTACGGACCCGAGGCACAACGCGGCATCGATGCGGTCGACGACGTCGCGCGCTATGGCGCCATCGCGCTGGCAGTGGCACGCCTGCAGAAGGAAGGCATCGAAGGCGAGTTCGCCGAGGTCGGCGTCTACAAGGGCGAGTTGAGCCAGTTCCTGGCCTCGATTGCGCCGGAGCGGCGCCTGCACCTGTTCGACACCTTCAGCGGCTTTGCCGAGACCGATGCCGAGTCGCGGCAGGAAGCGCTCGGCGATACCCGTTTCCGCGACACCAGCGTCGAGGGCGTGCGCCAGCGGCTGGGGTCGCTGGCGGCCCGGGTCAGTTTCCACGCGGGCTGGTTTCCCGACACGGCGACGGAGCTGGGCGAGGAGCGCTTCGCCTTCGTCATGCTGGACCTCGACAAGTACAAGCCGACGCTGGCCGGCCTGCAGCTGTTCTATCCGCGCCTGGTGCGCGGTGGCTACCTGTTCCTGCACGACTACAACAGCCCGGAGTCCAACCACGGCGTGTCGCGTGCCCTGCACGAGTTCCTGGCGGACAAGCCGGAACTGCCGGTGGAACTGCCGGATCGCTGCGGCTCGGTGGTGCTGCGCAAGCTGTAGCGCCGTAGCTGCGGTGCTTTGCACCCCGGCGGCAAGGCAGTAGGCTTGCGCCCATGACCCTCACCGAACTCCGCTACCTGGTGAACCTCGACAAGGAACGCCACTTCGGCCGCGCGGCCGAGCGTTCCTTCGTGTCGCAGCCGACGCTGTCGGTGGCAGTGAAGAAGCTCGAGGACGAACTCGGCGTGACCCTGTTCGAGCGCAACCGCGGCGAGGCCAAGCCGACGCCGGTGGGCGAGCGCATCATCATCCAGGCGCGCCGCGTGCTGGCCGAGTCCAAGCTGATCGAGGACCTCGCGCGCGAGGGCCACGACGAGCTCAGCGGGCCGCTGCGTTTCGGCGCGATCTACACCGTCGGACCCTACCTGCTGCCGGGTCTGGTGCCGCTGCTGCGCGCGCGCGCGCCGCTGATGCCGCTGGTGATCGAGGAGAACTTCACCGTCAAGCTGCTGGAACAGCTGCGCGACAACGAGCTGGACGTCGCGATCCTGGCGCTGCCGGTGGATCTCACCGGCCTGTCGGCCTGGCCGGTCTACGACGAGGACTTCGTCGTGCTGCTGCCCGTCGACCATCACTGGGCCGGCGAGCAGCAGATTCCCGCACGCCAGCTGGCCGGCGAGCACCTGCTGCTGCTGGGCCCGGGCCACTGCTTCCGCGAGCAGGTGATCGAGGCCTGCCCCAAATGCGTCGAGCCCGATGGCGGCGGTCCGCGGCCGCAGACCGGCAGCAGCCTGGAGACGATCCGCCACATGGTGATCGGCGGCCTCGGCATCACCGTGCTGCCACGTGCCTCGGTGGAGAACCGCGGCGAGGATCCGGGGCACCTGCTGGCCAAGCCCTTCGCGCCGCCGGGACCGAGCCGGCGCATCGCGCTGGTCTGGCGCAAGAGTTATCCGCGGCGCAAGGCGATCGCGGTGCTGCGCCAGGCGATCCTCGATTCCGGCATGAAGGGCGTGCGCTACCTGGCAGACGCGACGACGCAGGACGACAGCAAGAGCTAGCGGCGCCGCAAGAAGCGCCGAAGGGGGAGAGATGGACCAGACGGCAGCCGGTCGCTTCCGCGACAATTTCCTGTGGCAGCTGCGCGAGGCCGGCCACACGCCGGCGCAGATTGCCCGGTGGATGTGGAAACCCTACGACGTCGACCAGCTGCGCATCGTCGGTGAGGACCGCGATCGCGAGCTGACGCCGCTGGCCTACACGCCGGTCGAGATCGAGCAGGCGCTGGCGCAACTGCCGGCGCCGGCACCGCGCATCGACGACGATTTCTTCCGCAGCCACCGCAACATCATCGTGATGGTGCCCGGCTTCACCCACGAGACCCTGAAGAACTTCTCCTGGCACGAGCAGGTGCAGCGCAAGGGCTCGCCGCACCAGGTGTTGATGCTGCATCCGCAGGAGGGACGGACGCGCGAGCAGCTGTTCCAGTCCGGCGACGGCCTCAAGCTGGTCTATCTGCGCTATCCGCGCTCCAATGCCGACAGCGAGCACATCGTGCCGTCGATGTTCGGCATGCTGCACGACAGCGCCAGCATCCGTCGCTGGGTCGGCGAGGGTTACAAGCTGTTCTTCGTCGGCTACTCCTACGGCGCGCCGCTGAGTCTGGAACTGCTGGCGGCGCTCAACCGCGGTGCCTTCCACGACGACTTCATCCTGCGCAACACCGCTGGCTTTCTCGGCCTCTGCGGCGACATCGGCGGCGCCTACCTGGCCGATGACTGCATCGGCGAAAGCCCGCAGCTGGTGAACATGGACAAGCTGGTGGCCTACGCGCGGCGCCATCCCTGGTTCGGCAAGCTGGTGGGCCTGGGCACGCCGCAGCTCTGCGACGACATGATCCATGGCGTTTCCGCGCTGGGCCATGCGGTGCGCCAGGCGCGCGCGCGTGAGTATGCGAAGCAGCTGCCGCCGCAGCTGAAGTACTTCACGGTGTCGGCGCTGATGCCGCTGGCGGACTACCGGCGCCGCTGGTGGCAGTTCAACCTCGACGACTGGGCGATGCACCGCCAGGCGCTGGTGACCGATCCGGTCACGATCTACAACGACGGCCAGGTCGCGCTGCCCGACAACCTGCTGCCGGCGGCACCGCAGATTCCGCAGGCAAACAACCTGCATCTCGGCGCAGTGCGCACGCATCACTGGGGCGTCAGCTACCGCACCTTCAATCTCGGCATCAACCGCTTCCCGCGCATCCCGTTCTACCGCGCGCTGATGCAGACGGTGCTGCAGTCGGGGATGTAGGCGACGACCCATGCCGATCGGCCGATGCGAGGTGACGGAGCTGTTCGAGGAGCATGCCGCGCTGCTGCGGTTGGGTGTCGATGCCCCGGTCCGCTGGACCTTCCGATTGTTCCACCCCTCTCTCGATGTCCTGAAGGCGGCTTGCGCCGAATTGGTGTCGCAGCATTGCTTCGAGTTCCTGTCGGTGAAGTGGAACCGCGATCCGCACTACCGGGTCAGCGGCTGGATGGGTCGGGTGTCGGTGCTGCGAGCCTTCTCGCCGGACGGCTTCCACCGCTATCACTGGGCGTTGTGCGACTGGCTGGCCGATGGCGTGGACGCGCCACTGGCCGGCTACATCGAGGGCGCTGCGCGACGCGGGAGCCTCGAACCCCCGACATTCAGAGAGGTGAAGACGCTCGGGGACGTCGCCGCCGCGTGGCCGGAGGCCCCGCCGAAGCGGCCGCGTCCCGCGACGGATTGGGAGGTGGCTTGGGACCGCGATATCGCTGACGAGCGGCGCAAGCGTGCGGACCGACAGTCGCATGTCCTCACCGACGCGCTCGATGCCTTCCGCTTCGGTGCCGACGGGGAAGGGGCCCGCTCGCCCTGGCTGCCGCTATGCCCCTTCGAGCTGCGCGGGCGCCGTGTGTTCGTCACCTCCCTGCAACTGGGGCCGGTGGAAGACGGCGTGAGCGTGGCGCTCGCCCCGGCCTTCTACCTCGTCGAGCTGCAGCTGGGACATGTGCCGTCGGGCCGGGTGAACGCCGCGATGCGATTGCGGCCGGAGGGGTGCGAGCCGCGGCGCGGTGCGGTTCTGGGCCAGGTCACCACCGATGTCGCGACACTCGGTTTCTACGACCAGACACGGCTGCGGGCCTGCTTCCAGCACGATGCAGAGCGTCTGTTCGAATGGGGCGAGGCAGCGATGGCGGAGGCGACGCCGGACCAGTCGGGCGTCGAGCATGCGGAACTGCTGCCGCGGACCTTCGGCGACCTGCCCTATGGCGCGCTGGTCTATGACCGCAAGCGCGGCCTGGTGTTGCCCTACGCGACCTCAGGCGACGGCGACGGCACCTATGCGGTGTACGAACTGCTGAATCCCGACGACGGGCAGCGCATCGGATTCGAGGTCGAGTTCACCCGCGTCGCCGACTGAGTTGCGCTAACCCGGCGCTATCGCGCGCTGATGCAGACGGTGCTGCAGTCAGTCGGAGACTAGAAGCGATTCGGCCACGGAATGCCACGGACAAACACGGAACAAGCGAGATGTCCCTCTACTATCCGTGTGTTTCCGTTGAATTCCGTGGCAAAAGAGTTTTTCGTGAGGCTTTCACTTCCACGGCGACAGCCGCACCATCAGCCCGAACTGCAGCCAGCGCGCGGCGAAGTGGCCGCGGCAGGCCGGATGGCGGCAGGCCTCGTTGCGGAAGGTCGGCCATAGCTGTTCGCGCTGGTCCAGCAGCGGCAGTTGCGCGAATACTTCCCTGAGGTTCTGCGGGTTGACGCGCCAGGCATGCATGCCGGTGGCATCGACCAGCACGCCGCGCATCATCAGGTGCGCTTCCGCGCCCAGCGCCTCGGGCACGTGACCGTTGGTGTTGAGGACCACTGCCTCGGCGACGCGATCGCGTCGCGCCGGGTCCCAGCCGCCGCTGCGGTCGATGATCTCGCAGGCCGCCTGTGCACTGCGGATGGTGAAGCATTCGCTGTCGCGGGTGGACTCGGCATAACGGCCATAGAAGCCCAGATCATGCGCGAGGCTGGCCAGGTACAGCGCCTCGTCGTCGAAGCGCAGGCCGGCGCCGATGCCGATCAGGCGGCTGAACCAGTAGGTGCGCAGCGAGTGGTTGACCATGTAGGCCGGTGTCAGCTCGGACAGCAGGGTTTCCATCGCCTTGGCCGCCGCGGTGTCCGGTGCCTTCAGTTTGGCGGGATCGACATGCTGCGGAAAACGGCGCTTGAGCCCGAGTCGATACGCCAGCAGGTCCGGCAGTTCGGCGAACAGGCTGCCGGCGGCGAGGCCGGTCAGCGTCAGGCGGTCGCGGAAGCCGAGGCGACCGCCGGTTTCACGTGCCCAGGCGAGGGTGCCGACGTAAGCCATGCCGTTCTCCGAGGCGAGGGAGGGGAGTCCGGGCATGCTCGCATAGTTGCGTACGGCAGGCGCGGACCTTCCGGCGCCGTTGATCCCTGCCGCAGCCCGGATAAAATCGCGGCCCGCCTTCCAGGATCCCCGACATGGTTGTCGTCCACGGCATCAAGAACTGCGACACGGTGCAGCGCGCGCTGCGCCGGCTCAGCGAAGCCGGCGTGGCCTATCGCTTCCACGACTTCAAGGCCGAGGGCCTGGGCCGCGAGCTGGCGCAGTCCTGGATCGAGGCGCTGGGCGTCGACATCGTGGTCAACCGCAAGGGCACGACCTGGCGCAAGCTCGACGAGGCCACGCGCGAGGGGCTGAGCGCGGGCAACGCCGCTGCGCTGCTGTCGGCGCAGCCCTCGCTGGTGAAGCGGCCGGTGATCGTGCGTGATGGCTACATCCACGCCGGCTTTGCGGCGGCGGACGAGGCGGCGATCCTGGCGAAGCTGGTTTAAGGCACCCAGCGCTTGGCGAGCTTGCGCGCCAGCGTGCGCCGATGCATGCCGAGGCGTCGCGCGGTCTCCGAGATGTTGAAGCCGGTCTCGGCCAGCACCTCGTGGATGCGCTCCATCTCCAGTGTCTTGATCGAGGTCGGCCGTGCGGCCGCCGGCAGGTTCTGCAGCTCACCGGGTTCGTGGCTGAAGGCGGTTTCGATGTCGTCGGTGTTGGAGGGCTTGACCAGGTAGTTGCAGGCGCCGAGCTTCACCGCCTCCACCGCGGTGGCGATGCTGGCGAAGCCGGTCAGCACCACGATCAGCATCTCGGCGTCGTGCTGGTGCAGCAGCTGTACCGCCGACAGGCCCGACTCCGTGCCGAGCTTGAGGTCCACCACCGCGTACTGCGGCGACTCGGTCTGCAGCAGCCTGCGGGCCTGGTCGAGACTGGCGGCATGCAGCACGCGGTAGTCGCGCTTCTCGAAGGAGCGTTTCAGCGTGCGCGCAAAAGCGTCGTCGTCCTCGACGATCAGCAGCAGGCGTTCAAGTTTCGCGCTCATCCTTCTCTCCGATCGCCAGCGCGCTGAGCGGCAGCTGCAGCGTCACAATGGCCCCGCCGGCGGGCGCGTTCGCCGCCTGCACGCGGCCGCCAAGCTTGCGCAGCACGTTGACCACCAGGAACAGGCCCAGCCCGCCGCCGGGTCGCCCCTTGCTTGATTGATAGGGTTTGCCGATCTGCGCCAGCATTTCCGGCGCGAAGCCCGGCCCGCGGTCGTGCACGGTCAGCAGCAGCAGACCCTCGCGGCAGTCCACCGACAGGCCGACCCAGGCGGGCGAGGCATCGGCGGCGTTGTCGAGCACGTTGCAGATCACCTGCTTGAGCGCCGAGTCCGAGATCACCGGGGTCTTTGCCCAGCCCGGCGCGTCGCCCGGATCGAGGCGGTAGTCCAGCGGCACGGCCGGGCGGGTGTTGCACCACTCGCCGACCAGTTCGTCGATGAAGCTGGCGACGCTGATCCAGGCCAGTGCACCGCCGCGGGCCTCGCCGGCGGACATCAGGATGCCGGTGACGATGGCCTTGCAGCGCTGCACGCTGCCTTCCATGTCGGCGATCTCTTCGCGCAGGCCTGGGTCGTCGCGGAACTGTGGCATCCGCTTCCAGTCGCCGAGGATCACCGCCATCGTCGCCAGCGGCGTGCCCAGCTCATGCGCGGCACCGGAGGCGAGCAGGCCCATGCGCACGATGTGGTCTTCCTCGGCGGCCTGCTGGCGCAGTTCGGCGAGGCGCGCGTCGCGGCGCCGCAGGTTGGCATTGATGCGCGTCATGAACACCACCAGCAGGGTGGCGTCGAGCACGAAGCAGACCAGCGCGCCGAGGATGTGCAGCTCGAACAGCCGTGCCGGATCGGTCGCCTCCAGGCTCAAGGGCACGTGGTAGCGGGTCAAGCCGGCGAAGCAGAGGCTGGTGATGCCGACCAGGGCCCAGGTCGAGCGGGTATCGAGCAGCACCGCGCCGAGCGTGACCTGCAGCAGGTAGAGGAACACGAAGGGATTGGTGGCGCCACCGCTGTAGTAGAGCAGGGCGGTGAGCGCGCCGACGTCGAGCAGCAGCCCGGCGAGAAGATCGCGGTTGCGCACCTCGCCATCGCGGCGTGGCCACATCAGGCTGAGCAGGTTGAGCAGCACCAGCGACCCGACCACTGTGAACATTTCCTGCAGCGGCAGTTGCAGGCCGAACAGGCTGCTGCCCAGGGCGATGGTCAGCACCTGGCCGAACACCGCCATCCAGCGCAGCTGGATCAGCTGCATCATGTTCTGCTGGCCGGCGGTGGCGCCGAGCGAGGCGAGCAGCGAGAGGTTGCGGGCGGTGGTGGAAAGCAGCGACATGCGCCGATGCTATCAGCCTGCCCCGATGCTGCGCCGCAGGCGTCGTTCGTGGCGGCCGACCAGCACCGCCGCGACCAGCACCAGCAGGGCCAGCGCATACCAGGTCAGGGCATAGACCAGATGGCTGTTGCGGAAGCTGACCACGGTGAGGCCGCCGACGGGGCCGCCCTCGACCGTCTCGGCGGCATCGACGAAGTAGGGCGCCACCGCTGCCGCCGGCAGGCCGCGTGCCGCGGCGATGGCGGCGACGTCACGCGAATGCCAGCGATCGGCCGCCGGATCGTTGTTGCGCAGGAAACCGCCGCGAGGCTCGCTGAGGCGCAGCAGGCCGGTGACCGTGACCGTTCCCGCGGCCTGCCCCTCGGCGCGGCTCGCAGGGTCGCGCCGCTGCATTTCGACGAAACCGCGGTTGACCAGCAGCAGCCAGCCGGCGGTGGTCCGCAGCGGCGTCATCACCCAGCAGCCGGGGCCGCGCACGGTGACCGCCTGCGTGCAGGTTTCCTGCCCATGGAGAAATTCGCCTTCGACTTGCAGGCGGCGGTACTCGTCGGCAACGCCCAGCGCGGGCCAGGCTTCCGGACCCGGCGCCGTCACCGCTGCGGTCCGCAGCCGCTGCTCGACGCGCTCGATCAGGTCCAGCTTCCAGATCCGGCGCTGCAACTGCCAGTTGCCCAGCGCGAGCAGGCCGGCGAACAGCACTGCAGCAACCACGGCCAGCAGCGCGAGGCTGGCGGCCGAACGCGGTGCGGCGTGCTGCGTTGGCTCCATCAGGGCGCGTTGCGCATCTCGTGCGCCGAGGCCGGCATCATGTTTTCGTTCATGTGGTACATGACCCACAGCGAGCCGGCGAGGGTGATCACCACCAGTACCAGGGTGAAGATCAGCGCCAGCATGTTCCAGCCACCCTCGGAGCGGGTGTTCATGTGCAGGAAGCAGATCATGTGCACCAGAATCTGCACGACGGCGAAGCCGAGGATGACCAGCACCGTGGCCTGCTTGCTGGCCAGCACATCGCCCATCACCAGCCAGAACGGGATCGCGGTCAGCACCACCGACAGCAGGAAGCCGGTCAGGTACTCGCGGAAGCTGCCATGGGCCTCGCCCATCGGATGGCCATCGCCGTGGCCATGGACGTTTTCGCTTTCATGGCTGTCGACGGCGCTCATCGCAGCACTCCCATCAGGTAGACGAAGGTGAAGACGCCGATCCAGATGACGTCGAGGAAGTGCCAGAACAGGCTGAGGCAGCCGAGGCGGCGGATGTTGGCAGCAGTGAGGCCGTGCTTCTGCACCTGCGTCATCAGCGTGATCAGCCAGACGATGCCGAAAGTCACGTGCAGGCCATGGGTGCCGACCAGGGTGAAGAAGGCCGACAGGAAGGCGCTGCGCTGCGGGCCGGCACCCTCGTGGATCAGGTGCTGGAACTCGTAGAGCTCCAGGCCGATGAAGGCCGCGCCGAACAGGCCGGTGACGGCGAGCCAGCCCAGCACCGCGGTCTTGCGCTGGCGCGCCATCTCCAGCATGGCGAAGCCGTAGGTGATCGAGGACAGCAGCAGGAACGAGGTGTTGAGCGCCACCAGCGGCAGGTCGAACAGGTCCTTCGGGCCCGGCCCGGCGGCGTAGTTGCCGCCGACCACCGCGTAGGTGGCGAACAGCACCGCGAAGATCAGGCAGTCGCTCATCAGGTACAGCCAGAAGCCGAGCATCGTCCCGTTCTCGGGATGATGCGCGCCGCTGTCGTAGAACTCGTTGGCGTCCAGCGTTGTGGTTGCGTGATTGCTCATTAAATCTGCCCTGTAAGCTTACGAAGAGCGAGCTGGCGCGTGCGCTGGTCCTCGACGCGGCTCACCTCATCGGCATGGATGTGGTAGTCGCGGTCGTAGTTGAAGGTGTGGATGATCGTCGCGGCCAGCAGGCCGAGGAACGAGGCGAGGGCCAGCCACCAGATGTGCCAGATCATGGCGAAGCCGCAGACCCCGCTGATGCCGGCCAGCACGATGCCGGCGGCGGTGTTGCGCGGCATGTGGATGTCGACGAAGCCCTGCACCGGCCGCTGGTGGCCGCGGCGCTTCATGTCGTACCAGGCGTCCTGGTCGTGCACGCGCGGCGTGAACGCGAAGTTGTAGGCCGGCGGCGGCGACGACGTAGCCCATTCCAGGGTGCGGCCGTTCCAGGGATCGCCGCTGTCGTCGCGCAGCGACTCGCGACGGCGGATGCTGACGAAGATCTGCACCAGGAAGGCGAGGATGCCGATGCCGATCAGCACCGCGCCGATGGCGGCGATGACGAACCAGATCTGCAGGCTCGGGTCTTCGAAGTGGCTGACGCGGCGCGTCACACCCATCAGGCCCAGCACGTACAGCGGTGCGAAGGCGACCCAGAAGCCGACCAGCCAGAACCAGAACGAGACCTTGCCCCAGAACTCGTCGAGCTTGAACCCGGCGACCTTGGGGAACCAGTAGTTGATGCCGGCGAACACGCCGAACACCACGCCGCCGATGATCACGTTATGGAAGTGCGCGATCAGGAACAGGCTGTTGTGCAGCACGAAGTCGGCCGGCGGCACCGCCAGCAGCACGCCGGTCATGCCGCCGATGACGAAGGTGAACATGAAGCCCATGGTCCACAGCATCGGCACGTCGAAGCGGATGCGGCCGCGGTACATGGTGAACAGCCAGTTGAACATCTTCGCGCCGGTGGGGATCGAGATGATCATCGTGGTGATGCCGAAGAACGAGTTGACGCTGGCGCCCGAGCCCATCGTGAAGAAATGATGCAACCACACCAGGTAGGACAGGATGGTGATGACCACGGTGGCGTAGACCATTGAGGTGTAGCCGAACAGGCGCTTGCCGCTGAAGGTCGAGACCACTTCCGAGAACACGCCGAACAGCGGCAGGATCAGGATGTAGACCTCCGGGTGGCCCCAGATCCAGATCAGATTCACGTACATCATGGCGTTGCCGCCGAAGTCGTTGGTGAAGAAGTTGGTGCCGACGTAGCGGTCCAGCGACAGCAGGCCGAGCACCGCGGTCAGCACCGGGAAGGCGGCGACGATCAGCACGTTGGTGCACAGCGCGGTCCAGGTGAACACCGGCATCTTCATCAGGTCCATGCCCGGTGCGCGCATCTTGATGATGGTCACCAGCAGGTTGACGCCTGACAGCAGGGTTCCCACGCCTGCTATTTGCAGTGCCCAGATGTAGTAGTCGACACCGACCCAGGGGCTGTACGCCACCCCCGACAGCGGCGGGTAGGCCAGCCAGCCGGTCTGGGCGAACTCGCCGACGAACAGCGACATCATCACCAGCACCGCGCCGGCGGTGGTCATCCAGAAGCTGAAGTTGTTGAGGAAGGGGAAGGCGACGTCGCGTGCGCCGATCTGCAGCGGCACCACGTAGTTCATCAGGCCGGTGACGAAGGGCATCGCCACGAAGAAGATCATGATCACGCCGTGGGCGGTGAAGATCTGGTCGTAGTGGTGCGGCGGCAGGTAGCCCATGGCATCGCCGAAGGCCATCGCCTGCTGGGCCCGCATCATGATCGCGTCGGCGAAGCCACGCAGCAGCATGACGATGCCGAGGATCATGTACATCACGCCGATCTTCTTGTGATCGATGCTGCAGAACCAGTCATGCCACAGCGTGCCCCAGGCGCGCTGCTTCTGGATGTACGCCAGCAGTGCCATGCCGAGGATCGCGGCGCCGAGGAAGGTGCCGACCAGGATCGGATCGTGGTAGGGGATGGCGTCCAGCGTCAGCCGACCGAACAGGGTCTGCATCAGCTCCGAACGCTCGTCGGTGACTTGTTGCATGGATAATCTCTAACGGACGACGCCGTACTGCGGCGCGTCGGGTACGGGCGAGGCCAGTGCCTCGGGGGCGATGCTGCACAGCGACAGCACATAGGCCTCGTCCTGCTGCCGCGCATCGCGCGTGCGCGGACGGTCGTAGGCGAGGTGGCTGAGGTTGTAGACGCCGGCCAGGCCGAGGCCACCGCGGGCGTCGATCGCCATCATGTCGCGCATGCACATCTTGTTGGGGTCGACACAGAGGTTGACCACCGCGTCGAACAGGCCGGCCATGCTCTTGCCGTAGTGGCGCACCGGCTCGCGCTCGCTGGGGCGTTCCAGCCGGAGGTATTCCTCGCGGCCCAGCGCGCCCTCGGCGCCCTTGAGCTGCGCCACCCAGGCGTCGAAGTCCGCGCCGCTCATGCCGGCGAAGCGGAAGCGCATGTGCGAGAAGCCGTGGCCGCTGTAGTTGGCCGAGAAGCCCTCGTAGTCGCCGGCCTGGTTGATCACCGCGTGCAGCTTGGTTTCCATGCCCGGCATGGCGTAGATCTGGCCCGCCAGCGCGGGCACGAAGAAGGAATTCATCACCGTCGAGGCAGTGATCTGGAACTCGATCGGCACGTCCACCGGCGCGGCCATTTCGTTGACGCTGGCGATGCCGTAGTCCGGGTAGATGAACAGCCACTTCCAGTCCAGCGCGACCACCTGCACCTTCAGTGGCCTGACCTCGGCCGGCAGCGGGCGCGAGGCATCGAGCCGCGACAGCGGGCGGAACGGGTCCAGCGTATGGGTGCCGATCCAGGTCAGCGCGCCGAGGGCGATGACGATCAGCAGCGGCGCCGACCAGATCACCAGCTCCAGCTGGGTCGAATGGCTCCATTCGGGGTCGTAGACCGCGTCGCGGTTGGAGGCGCGGTAGCGCCAGGCGAAGACCGCGGTCAGCGCCATCACCGGCAGCACGATCAGCAGCATCAGCACGGTCGAGGCGATGATCAGGTCGCGCTGCTGCGCGGCGATGTCGCCGGATGGCTGCAGCACCACGGCCTCGCAGCCGGCGAGCAGGGCGCCCAGCGGGAACAGCAGCATCCAGCGCAGTATTCGGGCAGGCATGGCGTATCTTTCAGGGTTGCTGAGGGGATACTGTAAGCAGCCGTTCCCGGTGTCGCGATTGGACGTTTTGTCCTATGTCGCGGGCACCCGGACCGTGCCAAGGTTACGCTCCTCGGGGAGCCAGTCCCAGTCCAGCAACAGTGAGATCCGCATGTCCACCCTGAGCCATCAAGCACCGCCGGGAGCGGGGATTCCGGAAGCCCAGCCGGCCGGCGGGCATGGGCGCGTCGCCCCGGGCGAGATCGCCATCGGCGTGATCATCGGGCGCCTGTCCGAGATGTTCGATTTCTTCGTCTTCGGCATCGCCTCGGTGCTGGTGTTCCCGGCGCTGGTGTTTCCCTTCGTCGATGCGCGGACCGCGACGTTCTACTCCTTCGCGATCTTCTCGCTGGCCTTCGTCGCGCGCCCCTTCGGCTCGTTGCTGTTCCGCCTGATCCACAACTGGTACGGCCGCGGCACCAAGCTGACCATTGCCCTGTTCCTGCTCGGCACCGCCACCGCCGGCATCGCCTTCCTGCCCGGCTACGCCAGCATCGGCACCGCCTCGATCGTGCTGCTGGCGCTGTTCCGCATCGGCCAGGGCATCGCGCTGGCCGGCACCTGGGACGGCCTGCCCTCGCTGCTGGCGCTGAATGCGCCGCCGCAGCGCCGCGGCTGGTTCGCGATGATCCCGCAGTTGGGCGGGCCGCTGGGCTTCCTGCTCGCCGCCGGGCTGTTCAGCTTCCTGCTGCTGAAGCTGTCGCCGCAGGACTTCCTCGCCTGGGGCTGGCGCTATCCGTTCGTTGTCGCCTTCGCGATCAACGTCGTCGCCCTGTTCGCGCGCCTGCGCCTGGTGGTGACGCCCGAGTTCCAGCAACTGCTGAAATCACGCGAGCTGGAGCCGGCGCCGCTGGGCGAGCTGCTGCGCACGCAGCGCGCCAGCATCCTGCTCGGCGCCTTCGCGCCGCTGGGCAGCTTCGCACTGTTTCATCTGGTGACGGTGTTTCCGCTGTCCTGGGCCGCGCTGTTCACCCAGGACGCGGTCACCGACTACCTCGGCGTGCAGATGATCGGCGCGGTGCTGGCGGTGCTGAGCATGCTGGTGTCGGGCAAGGTCGCCGACCGTATCGGCCGTCGTTCGACGCTGGCGGTGGGTGCGGCACTGATCGCGATCTTCAGCATCGCCGGCATGCTGCCGGTGTTCCTGCAGGGCACCAAGGCCGGCGCCTACATTTTCATCCTGGGCGGCTTCACCCTGCTCGGTTTCAGCCACGCGCAGGCGGCCGGCGCGATCAACTCGACCTTCCCCAGCCGCTACCGCTACAGCGGCGCGATCATCACCTCGGACCTGGCCTGGCTGGTGGGCGCGGCCTTCGCGCCGCTGGTGGCACTGTTCATCGCCTCGCGCTTCGGCGTCGGCTATGTCGGCGTCTACCTGCTGTCGGCCGCGGTCGGCACGCTGCTGGCGCTGGGCGTGAACCGCAACCTGGAAATGCGCGACGAGTAGCCGCGCGGCTGCTCAGGCGGCCATCGCGTTGCGCAGGAAGTCCGCCAGTGCCGCACGTGCGGCCGGCACCGGGGCGCCGGCATCGGCCTCGACCTGCGCCGCCTCCAGCGTCATCACGCAGTAGAGCCGCGCGATCACCTGCGGGTTGGCGCAGCCCAGCGACTTCAACTCGATGCCGATCATCAGCGCGGTGGTCTGCGTGCGCTTGTGGAAGGACGCCGCCACCCGCGGTACCCGCCGGCGCGCATCGGCCAGCAGGCCGCGCAGGGTCAGGTGCTGCAGGCAGTAGTCGAGCTGGGTGTCGGTGGCGCAGCTCATGCGCTCCAGCCCCGGCGGCAGGCTGCCGGCGGCGGCGACCAGGGCCTGCAGCAGGCGCTCCATGAACTGGTGGTGCACCTGTTCCAGGTAGACGTCGACCGCGCCGAACTGCGACTGGAACTGCTCGCGCGTCAGCCCGGTATGGTCGGCGATGAGCGCCGGCGTCAGCTGGTCGAGCTGGAATTTACCTGCCAGCGCGGTACCCGCCGCCATCAGGCGCGAAGATCCGGAATCCCCCATGAACCGCCGTCTCCCAACGACGCAGATCGATCGACTATAGCCGCGGCCGGCGATGGCCGGCTGCGATGGACATCACAGACGCGGGAGATTCAGCTGCGGTAGCGCTCGTAGTGCGAGCGCACCTTCTCGACGTAGGACCGGGTTTCGGCAAAGGGCGGGATGCCGCCGTGCTTTTCCACCGCGCCGGGGCCGGCGTTGTAGGCGGCCAGCGCCAGGCTCAGGTTGTTGCCGAAGCGGTCCATCATCAGCCGCAGGTAGGTGACGCCGCCGCGGATGTTCTGTGCCGGGTCGAAGCTGTCGCCGACGCCGAGATCGGCGGCGGTGCCGGGCATCAGCTGCATCAGGCCGCGGGCGCCGACGCGCGACACCGCCTTGGCATCGAAGCAGGACTCCACCCGCATCACCGCCTTGATCAGGGCCGGGTCGACTTCCTGCTGGGTCGCGTACTTGGCGATCAGGTCCTCGAAGTTCTGCAGCCGCGCATTGAGTCCGGCGCTGCTCAGGCCCCTGCAGGAGCTGTAGGCGGCGGGGCGGCCGTACTTGGAAATGAACACAAAGCCCGAGTCGCGGACCTGGCGGTCGGTGAACAGGCGGGTGCCGCCCGGTTCACGGTAGACGTAGACCTCGGCGGCCTGCGCCGGGCCGGCGAGCAGCAGGACCCCGAGCAGCAGCATGCCGCCCAGCTTGCGCAATCGCTCCCCCGAGACTCCCTGTCTGTCCAAAAAACCCCCGCCCGCTGGCCAATGCTCAGCGATCAGTCTAGCCAATCAGCATCTTCAACCCAACGCCGGTCAGCAGCGCAGCAAAGCCGCGCTTCAGCTGGCGCGGCGGCAGGCGGTGCGCCAGGCGGGCGCCCAGCGGGGCCAGCAGCACGCTGGCCAGGGCCAGTGCGGCGAAGCCCTGCAGGCTGACGTAGCCCAGTTGCGGCCCCGGCAGGTCCGTGCGGTCCCAGCCGGCGACGATGAAGCCCAGCGCGCCGGCCCAGGCGATCGGCAGGCCGCAGGCGGCCGAGGTGCCGACGGCCTTGCGGATGTCGACGCTGCGCCAGCCCAGGAAGGGTACGGTCAGCGAGCCGCCGCCGATGCCGACCAGGGCCGACAGCAGGCCGATGATGCCGCCGGCAGTGACCAGCGCGGCGGGGCCGGGCAGCGGCGCGGCGGCGGCGGGCCTGAGGTCGAAGAACATCTGCGCCGCCACCAGCAGGGCGCCAACGCCGACCATCAGGCCCAGCGTGCGGCTGGCGAGCTGGTCCGCAACGAAGGCGCCGCCCAGCGATCCGGCGGCCAGGCCCAGCGCCATCCAGCGGAACACCGGCCACAGCACCGCGCCGTGGCGCTGGTGGCTCAACATCGAGGAGACCGCGGTGGCCGAGATCACCGCCAGCGAGGTGGCGACGGCCACCTGCATCACCGCATCGCCCGGCACGCCCTGCCTCGGCAATACCAGCGCCAGCGCCGGCACCATCACCATGCCGCCGCCGACACCGAACAGGCCGGCGAGCAATCCGGCGATTGCGCCGGTCAAAAGGTAGATGAGCAGGGATTCCATGAGCAGGGCATGAGGGCCCGTGAACTACAATGAGGCGCGCATCCTACAACAGGCTTCTCCCGCTGATGCTCCGTTCCCCGGTATTCCTTCTGTGCTTATGCCTCAGCGGCGCGGTCGCGGCCAACGAGTCGCTGCGTCCCGAATTCAAGGCCGCGCTGCAGGCGGTCGAGGCCGGCGGCAACCCGGTCGAAAGCGCCGCCTTGCGTGGCTACGTGCTGTACCCCTACCTGCAGGCGGCGCGCCTGCGCCAGGCGCTGAAGGCCCAGCCCGGCGAAGCCCTGGATGGCCGCATCGCGGCCTTCCTCGATGAGGCCGGCGAACAGCCGGCGGCCAAGCCCCTGCGCCGCGAATGGCTGCTGAGCCTGGCGCAGCGCCAGCAATGGAGCACGCTGCTGGCCAAGGACGATCCGGGCACTTCGGATGACGCCTTGCGCTGCCATCGCTACAACGCCTGGCTGCAGACCGGTGGCGTCGACAACAGCATGCGCGACGAGATCCTCGCCAGCTGGATGACCGGCCAGCAGCTGTCGCAGGCCTGCGTGGCGCCGTTCCAGTGGCTGCAGCAGCAGGGCCTGCTGACGCCGGAGCGGCTGGAACAGCGTGCGCGCCTGGCGCTGGAGGAAGGCAACCCCGACCTCGCCGACTGGCTGCTGCGCGGTGTGCCGGAGGCGCGCGCGGCACCGCTGCAGCGCTGGGCGCGGCTGCTGCGCGAACCGCGGCCGGCGATCGAGGCACTGATCGCGACGCCGTCGGCGACGGTCGAGTGGGCGCCACTGGAGGCAGCCTGGGCCAAGCTGGCGCGCAAGAATGCCGACGAGATGGCGCCGTTGCTGCCGAAGCTGATCGACAAGCGCCGGCCCGATGCGCGGCAGATCGCCGAGCTGCGCCGCGACCTGGCGATGGGCCATGCGCTGGACCGTAAGCCCGAGGCGCTGGCGCTGTACCGGCAGGTGCCGGACGAGGTGCTGGACGACAAGTCTCACGAATGGCGCGTGCGCGCCGCGCTGTGGCATGGCAACTGGGAGCTGGCCTCGCAGTGGCTGCATTCGATGCCGCCGGCGCAGGCCGCCGAACCGCGCTGGAGCTACTGGCGTGCGCGTGCGCAGGAGGCGCTGGGTCGCCGTGCGCAAGCCGAGCCGATCTACGCCACGCTGATGCAGGAGGGCGGCTACTACGCCGTGCTGTCGGCCTGGCGCCTGCAGCGCAAGCTGTCGCCGATCACCCAGACCCTGGTCAGCGATCCCGGCCTGCAGCAGCAGCTGCTGACGCAGCCGCCGGTGCAGCGTGCGCGCGAGCTGTTCCTGATCGGCCGTGCCGACCTCGCCAACGCCGAATGGCGGCTGGCGCTGCAGGGCGCCGATGAGCTGACCCGCGTGCAGGCCGCGCGCCTGGCCTCGGCCTGGGGCTGGCATGTGCAGGCGGTCGGCATGCTCAACCAGATGAACCTGACGCGCGACCTCGAGCTGCTCTACCCGCAGGCCTATACCAAGGAGATCGAGGCCGGTGCGCGCTTCGCCGGCATTCCCGGTCCGTGGATCTACGGCGTGATGCGCCAGGAGAGCCTGTTCCTGCCGGCCGCGGTGTCGAAGTCGCAGGCCCTCGGCCTGCTGCAGCTGCTGCTGCCGACCGCGCAGCAGGTTGCGCGCAAATGGCAGCGGCCGCAGCCGACGCGCGAGGACCTGTTCGACCCGGCGATCAACATCCCGCTCGGCGCCGCCTACCTGCGCGACCAGACCGACCGCTTTGGCGGCCGCTTCATCCTGACCCTGGGTGCCTACAACGCCGGTCCCAATGCGGTGGCGCGCTGGCTGCCGGCGCAGCCGCGCGATGCCGACATCTGGATCGAGAACGTGCCCT
>DATILC010000418.1:0-19067 GCA_035476855.1 Solimonas sp.
CAAGAAAAGTGACTCGCCCTTGGGCGAAATAAAACCTTCAACCACCGACCCACCCCGAGCGGCGTAGTCGCCGCCATCCCCAATAGCCAGAGCCGCGCTCACGCCAGCCGCCCGCCGACCAAGGTCAGCGTCCGCCCGCAACGCGAAGCCAGCGCCGCATCATGGGTGACCAGTATCAGGGTGGTGCCATGCGCCCGGTTCAGCTCGAACATCAGCTCGATGATCTTGCTGCCGGTGGCGGTATCGAGGTTGCCGGTGGGCTCGTCGGCGAACAGGATCTTCGGCTGGCCGGCGAAGGCGCGCGCCAGCGCCACGCGTTGCTGCTCGCCGCCGGAAAGCTGCTGCGGGTAGTGGTCGAGGCGCGCCGACAGGCCGACCTGGTCCAGCGCCGCGCGGGCGCGGGCGCCGGCGTCCTTCAGGCCGGCGAGCTCGGCGGGTAGCATCACGTTCTCCAGCGCGGTGAAGCCGGACAGCAGCTGGAAGGACTGGAACACGAAGCCGACGCGGCCAGCGCGCAGGCCGGCGCGGGCATCCTCGTCCAGTTCGGCCAGCGACTGGCCGTCGAGTACGATGTCGCCCGAGGTTGGCAGGTCGAGACCCGCCAGCAGCGACAGCAGCGTGGTCTTGCCCGAGCCGGACTGGCCGACGATGGCCACCGATTCGCCGGCGGATACTTCGAAGCTGATGCCGGTCAGAATCGTCAGCGGCGCGTCGCCGCTCTGTACCTGCTTGTGGAGATCCCGGGCAATGACGGCTTTCATGCGTGGCGTCTGGTTGGTGTTGTGTCTGGTCACGGGGCTGGCGCGGGCTGAGGCGCCGGCCCCGCGCATCCTGGTGTTCGGCGACAGCCTCAGCGCGGCCTACGGCATTCCGGCGGCACAGGGCTGGGCGGCCTTGCTGCAGCAAAGGCTGCGCGCGCAAGGCTATCCGCACACGGTGGTCAACGCCAGCATCAGCGGCGAGACCAGCGCCGGGGGCCTCGCGCGGTTGCCGGCCGCGCTGGCCCAGCACCGTCCCGGGATCGTGCTGCTGGAACTGGGCGCCAATGACGGATTACGCGGCCTGCCGGTGAAGCAGATGCGGGGCAACCTCGGCCGCATGCTCGAACTGAGCCGCCAGGCCGGGGCGAAGTCGTTGCTGTTCGAGATGCGCATCCCGGCCAACTACGGCGCGGCCTACGGCGACAGCTTCCTGCGGACCTTCAGCGAGCTGTCGAAGGCCAGCGGCACGCCACTGGTGCCGTTCTTCCTCGGCGCCATCGCGCTGGACCCGGCGCAGTTCCTCGACGACGGCCTGCATCCTGCGGCAAGCGCGCAGCCGAAGCTGCTCGATGCGATCTGGCCGACGCTCAAGCCACTGCTGCAGAAGTAGGACCTGCATCCCGGACGGCGGCAGAGACGTAGGGGTATAAAGAAACCCCTTGCCCTGCAACGTCCATCCATGAAGATCGCTGTCATTGGTTCCGGCATTTCGGGACTCAGCGCCGCCTACTATCTGGCGCAGCGCCACCAGGTCACGCTGTACGAGCAGGACAGCCGCCACGGCGGGCATACCAACACCATCCTGGTGCCGACGCCGCAGGGCGAACAAGCGGTGGACACCGGCTGGATCGTCTACAACGGCATCAACTATCCGAACCTGACCGCGCTGTTCCGCGAGCTCGACGTGCAGACGCGGCCGACCCGCATGTCCTTCGGCGTGTCGCTGGGCGAGGGTGCCTACGAGTGGACCGGCAGCGATCGCCTGTGGAGCGTGTTCGCCCAGCCCTCGAACCTGTTCCGGCCCTCGCACCTGCGCCTGCTGGTCGACATCCTGCGGCTCAATGCCCGTTGCAACCGGCTGCTGCGCGAGGGCCGGCTGCCGGAGGGCTCGCTGGGTGAGTTCCTGGCGACGGCGGGTTTCTCGAAGGAGCTGGCCAGCCGCTATCTGCTGCCGATGGCGGGGCTGATCTGGAGCTGCTCGCCAAAGAAGGCGATGGAGTATCCCGCCGCCGACTTCATGCGCTTCTTCGATTCGCACTCGCTGTTCACCGCCACCGGCCAGCCGGTCTGGCATACCGTGGTCGGCGGCTCGCACCAGTACCTGAAAAAGTTGCTGGCCGCTTTCCGCGGCGAGCTGCGGCCGGGAACAAAGGTGACCTCGCTGCGCCGCGACGGCGGCGGCGTGGTCGTGGCTACCGCCGCCGCCGGGGAACGCTACGAGCGGGTGGTCTGCGCTACCCATTCCGACCAGGCCCTGCGCCTGCTCGGCGATGCCGCGGCGGACGAGCGCGAGATCCTCGGCGGCATCCCGTACAACGAAAGCCGCTGCCTGCTGCACACCGACGAGTCCTTCCTGCCGAAGCGCCGCGCCGCCTGGGCCGCCTGGAACTACGTCAACGACCGCGACGAGATCCATGACCGTCCGATCTCCGGCAGCTACTGGATGAACCTGCTGCAGGGCATCCCCGGCCCGGTCAACTACATCGTCACGCTCAACCCGGGCCGCGAGGTGCCGCGCCACAAGGTCCTGTACGAGACCCTGTACCACCACCCGCACTACGGCGCCGCCAGCGTGATGACGCACCGCCGCCTGCGCGAGATCCAGGGCCGTGCCGGCCTGTGGTTCGCCGGCGCCTGGACCGGATACGGCTTCCACGAGGACGGCTTGCGCTCCGGCCTGCGGGCGGTGGCCGGCATCGATCCGGCCTGCCTGCCGGAATGGGCGAGCGGGATAGAGGCCGAAGCCCAGTGGGCTTCGGCCCCCGCGAGCGCCCGGCCATGGATGGCCGGGCCGGGCGAGGCGCCATGGACGGCACCACCGCCATACCCTGACAATCGGTCGGTATGAACACGGATCAGGCCGGCTGGCTGTACCCGGCGCGGGTCATGCACCGCCGGCGCATCGCGCCGCTGTACCGCTTCGTCTATCGCCTGTTCTACCTGCTGGTCGACATCGACCGCCTCGGTGAACTGCACCGTCGCTACCGTTTCTTCTCGCACAACCGCTACAACCTGCTGAGCCTGCGCGACCGCGACTACGGCGATGGTCGCAGCCTGCGTACCTGGGCCGAGAGCCTGCTGGTGGCGCAGGGCGTCGTGCTGGACGGCGGCCGCATCCGCCTGCTGACGCTGCCGCGGGTGCTGGGCTGGGCCTTCAACCCGATCAGCCTGTGGTACTGCGAGCATCGCGACGGCAGCCTGCGCGCGGTGATCGTCGAGGTCCGCAACACCTTCGGCGAAAAGCATTGCTATGTCCTCGCATCCGGCGGCGCGCCATTGCCGTATGACGCACTGATCGAGAAGGACAAGTGCTTCCATGTCTCGCCCTTCCTCGATCGCGCCGGCCGCTATGGCTTCCAGCTGTCGGCGCCGGAGGCGCGCCTGCGCGTGGCGATCCACGAAAGCCGCGACGGCGTGCCGGTGATGGATGCGACCCTGGCGGCGGAGCGCCGCCCGCTGAGCGACGCCGCGCTGCTGGCACAGGTGCTGCGGATGCCGTGGATGGCGGCGAAGGTGGTCGCGGGCATTCACTGGGAAGCGCTGAAGCTGTGGTTGCGCGGCGCGGGCTACCGGCCCAAGCCGGTGCAGCTGCCGCAGGATCTGAGCTGAAACCGGAAGTGACGGGGACGCAATATGGCTGACAAAAGCAAGAACAACGAACAGGACTGGAGCCCCTCGGCCAAGCTGGATGCGCCGCTGGATCGCGTGATGGGCCGCGACGGCTTTTCGCCGGATCTGCCGGCGGCGCTGTCGCGCCGCGCCGGTGCGCCACGCAGCAGCCTGGCCGTGCAGCTGATGCTGTACATGCTGCGCGGCCTGCGCATCGGCAGCCTCGAGGTCAACCTGCCCAATGGCGAGCGCCGCGTCTACCAGGGCAGCGAGCGGCCCGAGCTGCACGGTGTGCTCAATGTGCGCAGCGAGAAGCTGATGGCGCATGTGCTCAGGGGCGGCGAGGTCGGCTTCGGCGAGGCCTACCTCGACGGCTGCTGGGACTCGCCGGACCTGGCCTCGCTGCTGGCGGTGATGTACCTCAACGAGCCCTACTACAAGGGGCCCTACGAGAAGAACTGGCTGGGCCGGCTCCATGGCTGGTGGCAGCACCGCCGCCGTGCCAATACCCGCGCCGGCGCGCGCGAGAACATCCAGTACCACTACGATCTCGGCAACGAGTTCTACAAGATGTGGCTGGACGAGACCATGGCCTATTCGAGCGCGATGTTCATCGAGCCGAACCAGACCCTGCAGGACGCGCAGCTCAACAAGTTCCGCCTGATGTACGAGCGCCTGGAGCTGCAGCCGGAGCATCACCTGCTGGAGATCGGCTCGGGCTGGGGCGGGTTTGCGATCCATGCCGCGCAGCAGTCCGGTTGTCGCGTCACCAGCATCACCCTGTCCGATGAGCAGCTCAAGGAAGCGCGCCTGCGCGCGGAACAGGCCGGCGTCGCCGACCGCGTGCGCTTCGAGCTGCGCGATTACCGCGACGTGAAGGAACAATACGACCGCGTGGTGTCGATCGAGATGTACGAGGCGGTCGGCGAGGAATACTGGCCGGTGTATTTCGCGGCGATCGCCAGGGCGCTGAAGCCCGGCGGTCGCGCCGCGATCCAGGGCATCACCATCGACGAGTCGATCTTCGAGCAGTACCGCAGCAAGCGCGATTTCATCCAGAAGTACATCTTCCCCGGCGGCATGCTGTGCGCGCCGCAGCGCTTCATGCAGCTGGCCGCGGGCGCCGGCCTGCGCGCGGTGGAGCCGCGCTACTACGCCCGCGACTACGCCGACACCCTGGCGCACTGGCACCGCAACGTGCTGGCGGTGCGCGAGAAGATCGTCGAGCAGTTCGACGAGCGCTTCCTGCGCATGTGGCGCTACTATCTGGCCTACTGCGAGTGTGGCTTTCGCGTCGAACGTGTCGACCTGATGCACCTCAGCCTGGAGAAGTCGCTGTGAGCCTGCGTCAGTCCCTGTTGCTGTGGTCGCTGCTGGTGCTGGCGGCGCTGATCGGCGTCTCGGTCTGGGCGACCGGGCTGATCAGCATCACGCCGGTGATCCAGGACCTGATCGACCATCCCGGCGCCGGCAACAATCCCTGGTTCGTCGCCACGCTGTTCGACGCCTACTTCGGGTTCCTCTGGTTCTGGCTGTGGGTGGCCTACCGCGAGCGCAGCAGTCTGGCGCGCATCGCCTGGCTGCCGCTGATCCTGCTGCTCGGCAACATCGGCATGGCCAGCTACATGCTGCGGGTGCTGTGGACCCTGCCGGCCCATGCCTCCATGCGCGACGTCCTGCTGCGGCCCGGCACATGAGCGCGGCATGAGCGAAGGCTGGCGTGCACGGCTGCGGCGCCTGATCGTCGACCAGCTGACCCAGGGCGTGACGCCGCAGCGCATCGCGCTGACCTTCGCGCTCGGCGCGCTGCTCAGCGTGTTCCCGGTGTTCGGAATGACCACGGCGCTGTGCACCGGCGCGGCGCTATGGTTGCGGCTCAACCAGCCGTTGATCCAGTTGCTGAACGCGGTGCTGGCGCCGGTGCACCTGTTGCTGCTGTATCCGTTCTATCGCGCCGGCGAGCGCCTGTTCGGCCAGGAGCCGGCACCGCTGCTGGCGATCGGCGAGCTGGTGCAGCGCTTCGGTGCCGACCCGCGCCAGTTCATCGTCGACTACGGCATGATCGCGGCCTACGGCTGCGTGGTCTGGCTGCTGGTGTCGCTGCTGGTGGTGCCGCTGATGTACCTGGCACTGAAGCCGCTGCTGGCGTCGCTGGCGCGCGGCCTGCGGCCGCGTGCCGCGCCGTGAAGCGAGAAGATTTCTTTGGCCACGGATTTACACGGACGAACACGGAAGGATGATCTTTCTGCGCAATGCGCGGCCACGGAGTAGCGAATCAATCCGTGTGATCCGTGTAAATCCGTGGCAAAAATCTCTTGAGCGGACTGCCTAGACTGGCGGTCCCGCCTTGTCCTGCGCCTGCTGCGCCTCGACCTCGCGGCTGCCGGGCACGATCCAGCGCGCGGCGACGATGCCCACCTCGAACAGCAGGTAGACCGGGATCGCCAGCATCAGCTGCGAGATCACGTCCGGCGGGGTGAAGATGGCGCCGAGCACGAAGGCGCCGACGAGCACGTACTCGCGGTTGTCGGCCAGCTGCTTCGGCGTGACGAAGCCGGTCTTGACCATCAGCACCAGCGCCACCGGCGTCTCGAAGGCCAGGCCGAAGGCGACGAACAGGGTCAGCACGAAATCGAGGTACTTGCTGATGTCGGTCATCACCGCCACGCCCTCGGGCGCGGCGCCCAGGGTGAAGTGGAACACCGCCGGCAGCACCAGGTAGTAAGCGAAGGCGATGCCGCTGTAGAACAGCAGCGTGCTGGAGGCCATCAGCGGCGCCACCAGGCGGCGCTCGCCCTTGTACAAACCGGGAGCGACGAAGCCCCAGACCTGCCACAGCACCCAGGGCATCGCCAGCACGAAGGCCAGCACGCCGGCCAGCTTGATCGGGGTGAAGAACGGCGAGGCCACCTCGGTGGCGATCATCGAGGCGCCTTCGGGCATCAGCCGCAGCAGCGGACTCGCGAAGATCGAATAGATCTGCTTGGCGAAGAAGGCCAGCGGCAGGAACAGGGCGAGTACGCCGAGCACGGCATACATCAGGCGCTGGCGCAGCTCCAGCAAATGGGCGATCAGCGGCTGCTCGCGGTCCTGCAGCTCATCGGTCATGGCCGCGGGTCGCTGTCCTTGACCAGCTGCTCGACGTCGGCCCTGGCGTCCTGGCCTTCCTTGAGCAGCGATTGCATGCCGGCCTTGGCTTCCTGCGCCTGCTCGGAAATCAGCTTCTGCGCTTCCTCGACCTGCTGCTTGAGTTCCATCAGCCGCGACTCACGGTCCAGCTCGCTGGTCAGGTTGCGCAGGTAGACCTTGGCCTGGCCGCTCCAGCGGCCGACGGTGCGGGCCAGCTTCGGCAGCCGCTCGGGGCCCAGCACCACCAGGGCGACCAGGAAGCAGACCAGCATCTCGGAGAAGCCGACGTCGAACATGAGGCGGTCCCGCGCGGGCGGCGATCAGACCTTGTTGTTCTGGTCGGAGGTCGAGCTGCTGTTGGTCTTCTGCTGCTCGGCGAGCTGCGCCGGCGTCTTCGCCGCGTCTTCCTCGCCTTCCTTCATCGCCGTCTTGAAGTTCTTGATCGCGCCGCCGAGGTCGCCGCCGGCGCCGCGCAGCTTCTTGGTGCCGAACACCACCAGGACGATGACCAGGACGATCAGCCAGTGCCAGATGCTAAAGCTACCCATGTTGCTATCCTCTTGATGCTACTTGCTGCGGGCGGCCTTCTCGGCCAGCCCGGATTGCCCGAAGCGTCGGGCCAGTTCGTCGGTCAGTGCTTCCAGCGGCAGGTTCTGCTGGGCCAGCAGCACCAGCGTGTGGAACCACAGGTCGGCCATTTCATAGACCAGCGCCTTGGGGTCGGCGTTCTTGGCCGCGACCACGGTTTCGGTGGCCTCTTCGCCGACCTTCTTGAGGATCGTGTCGAGGCCCTTGGCGTAGAGGCTGGCGATGTACGACGACGCGGGGTCGGCCGACTTGCGGGACTCCAGGGTCGCGTACAGCTGGGTCAACACATCACCGGGGTTCATCAGGCTAGCCGTCCGGGGTTACAGGTTGGCGACAGTGTACGCCCAGGCGCCTAGATGCGGACCCGTACGCCCTTGTCCGCGAGGTACTTCTTGGCCTCGCCGACGGTGTAGGTGCCCTGGTGGAAGATGCTGGCGGCGAGCACCGCATCGGCGCCGCCGGCGGCCAGGCCCTGGTAGAGATGCTCGAGGTCGCCGACGCCGCCGGAGGCGATCAACGGCACGCTGACGGCGTCGGAGATGGCACGCAGCAGCTCGTTGTCGTAGCCGCCCTTGGTGCCGTCGCGGTCGATGCTGGTGACCAGCAGCTCGCCGGCGCCGCGCCGCACCATGGTCTTCGCCCATTCGATGGCATCGAGCCCGGTGGCGCGGCGGCCGCCGTGGGTGAAGACCTCCCAGCGCGGCGCTTCCTTCTTCTTGCTGACTCGCTTGGCGTCGATCGCCACGACGATGCACTGCACGCCGTAGCGGTCACCGGCCTCGGTGACGAAGTCCGGATTCTCGACCGCGGCAGTGTTGATGCTGACCTTGTCGGCACCCGCGGACAGCAGGGCACGGACATCGGCACAGGTGCGCACGCCGCCGCCGACGGTCAGCGGGATGTAGATCTCGCGCGCCACCGCCTCGACCGTGGCGAACAGCGTCGGCCGGTCGTCGACCGAGGCGGTGATGTCGAGGAATACCAGCTCGTCGGCGCCCTGGGCGTCGTACTTGCGCGCCACCTCGATCGGATCGCCGGCGTCCTGCACGTCCTCGAACTTGATGCCCTTGACCACGCGCCCGCGGTCGATGTCGAGGCAGGGGATGATGCGTTTCGCGAGCATTGTCGAGTGTGAGGTGACGTGCTTAGCGAGCACCGCTCGCTACGGCGCCGAACGCCAGGCCATGGATGGCCTGGCCGGGGGGGGCCGAGGAATGCGATGTCGCGCCATGGATGGCGGTGAGGTAGGGAGTAAACATGCCTAAGCCTTAGCCGCGCGCGACCTTGACGGCGTCGGCCAGCTTGAGGGTGCCCTCGTAGAGCGCGCGGCCGATGATCGCACCGGCAACACCCTCGCCCTCGATTTCCTTGAGGCGGTGGATGTCGTCGATCGTGCTGACGCCGCCGCTGGCGAAGACCGGGGTCTTGATCGCAGCGGCAAGGTTGCGGGTGGCCTGGGCGTTGAAGCCCTGCATCATGCCGTCACGGCCGATGTCGGTGTAGATGATCGCCTCGACACCGTCGCGCTCGCAGTGCACCGCGGTCTCGATGACGTCGTGGGCGGTGATCTTGGTCCAGCCGTTGAGTGCCACGCGACCGTCCTTGGCATCGAGGCCGACGATGATGTGGCGCGGGAACTCGAGGCAGAGATCGTGCAGGAAGTGCGGCGTGTTGACCGCCTTGGTGCCGATGATCACGTACTGCACGCCGGCGTTGAGGTAGCGCTGCACGGTCTCCTCGTCGCGGATGCCGCCGCCGATCTGCACCGGGATCTTGATCGCCGCGGCGATCTCCTCCACCACGTGCAGGTTCACCGGCTCGCCCTTGACGGCACCGTCGAGGTCGACCAGGTGCAGGCGTTCAGCGCCCTCGTCGACCCATCGCCGGGCCATCGCGACGGGGTCGTCGGAAAAGACGGTGACGTCGTCCATGCGGCCCTGGCGTAGACGCACGCACTTGCCGCCCTTGAGATCAATCGCAGGAATCAACAGCATGAGCTGTGAGAACCATCAGGTGGGATAGCGAGGGAGAGACCGGAAATCGGTTCGGGATACGGGCTTGAGGGCCTTGGGCTTTGGAAAAACTCTGCACCAATCGCCGGTCCCGCGCAAGCCGCGAAGACGGGGTCTGGTCAGAAGCTCGAAGGCGGCTCAGGGCTCCCACTGGATGAAATTGGCCAGCAGGGTCATGCCGGTGTTCTGCGACTTTTCCGGGTGAAACTGGAAGGCGACCAGGTTGTCGCGCGCCAGCGCCGCGGCGAAGGTCTTGGTGTAGTCGGCAGTGCCCAGCACGTGCTCGGGGTTGGCCGGCTCGGCGTGGTAGCTGTGCACGAAGTAGAACCAGGCATCGTCCGGCACGCCCTGCCACAGCGGGTGGGCCTTGGTCTGGCGCACGCGGTTCCAGCCCATGTGCGGCACCTTGAGGCGCTCGCCGTTGGCATCGGGCTCGGCCGGCGGATCGGGGAAGCGCTGGACCTTGCCCGGGAACAGGCCCAGGGCCGGCACGCCGCCGTTCTCGTCGCTCCACTCCAGCATCACCTGCATGCCCAGGCAGATGCCGAGCATCGGCTTCTTCTTCGCTGCTTCCAGCACCAGCTGGTTCAGTTCCAGGCGCTGCAGCTCGCGCATGCATTCGCGCACGCCGCCGACGCCGGGCAGCACCAGGCGATCGCACTTGAGCAGGGTTTCCGGATCGTAGGAGATGGCCACCCGGGTGCCGCCGGCAACGCGCTCCAGCGCCTTGCCGAGCGAGTGCAGGTTGCCCATGCCGTAATCGATGATGCCGACGGACGCCATACGGGTTGGGTCTTACAAAGAGCCCTTGGTGGACGGCATCACGTCGCCGAGGCGGGTGTCGCGCTCCACGGCCATGCGCAGCGCGCGGCCGAAGGCCTTGAACACGGTCTCGATGATGTGGTGCGCGTTGCGGCCGCGCAGGTTGTCGATGTGCAGCGTCACCTTGGCGTGGTTGACGAAGCCCTGGAAGAACTCGCGGAACAGGTCTACGTCGAACTCGCCGATGCGGGCGCGCGGGAACTCGATGCCGTATTCCAGGCCGGGACGGCCGGACAGGTCGATGACGACGCGCGACAGCGCCTCGTCCAGCGGCACATAGGCGTGGCCGTAGCGGAAGATGCCCTTCTTGTCGCCCACGGCCTTGTCGAAGGCCTGGCCGAGGGTGATGCCGATGTCCTCGACCGTGTGGTGGTCGTCGATGTGGCGGTCGCCAGTGGCTTCCACGGCGATGTCGATCAGCCCGTGACGGGCAATCTGGTCGAGCATGTGGTCGAGGAAGGGAACGCCGGTCTGGAAGCGGGATTCACCGCTGCCATCGAGGTTCAGCTCCACGCGGATCTGGGTCTCGCGCGTATCACGCGTGACGCTGGCTTTGCGTGCGGTCATTGACGCCGGCTGGCGAAAAGGGGCGACAAGGATACCCCGCAGTGCAGCAAAATCAAAACCGGCGCCCCTGCGGGGCCGCTCGGCGGCTCAGGCTTCCAGCCAGAAGGTCACCGGGCCGTCGTTGACCAGGGCCACTTTCATGTCGGCGCCGAAGCGGCCGCAGGCGACATCCGGATGCAGCTGGCGGGCGCGGTGGACCAGCCAGGCGAACAGGTCGCGGGCCAGCTCCGGCGGCGCAGCGGTGGAGAAGCCGGCACGGGTGCCGCTGCGGGTGTCGGCGGCCAGGGTGAACTGGCTGACCAGCAGCAGGCCGCCGCCGGTATCGCGCAGCGAGCGGTTCATGCGGCCCTGCTCGTCCTCGAACACGCGGTAGCCGAGCAGGCGTTCGAGCAGGCGTTCGCAGCGCGCCTCGGTGTCGTCCGGCTGCACGCCGACCAGCACCAGCAGGCCCGGACCGATGCGGCCGATGACCTCGCCGTCGACCCTGACCGAGGCCTCGGTGACCCGCTGCAAAAGTCCTATCACTACAATATTCCGATGAATTTCGAGAAAACCCTGCTGCGCGCCGGCATGCGCGTGGCCGGCTGGGCCCCCTTGCCGTTGCTGCACGCCGCCGGCTGGCTGCTGGGCTGGCTGCTGTGGCTGTTCCCCAACGAACTGCGCGACGTCAGCCTGCGCCACATGCAGCGCTGCCTGCCGGAATTGCCCCGCGACCAGGCGCGCCGCATTGCGCGCCAGAGTCTATGCCAGTCGATGCAGGCGGTGCTGGAGGCGCCGGCGATCTGGTACGGCCCGGAATGGCGGCTGCGCCGCTGGATCGACGATGCCGCGCTGCGCGCGCAGCTGGCCGAGGTCACCCGCGAGGGCGCCATCATCCTGTGCCCGCACCTCGGCTCCTGGGAGCTGGCCGGCATGTTCTGCGCCGCCAATGGCGGCATCGCCTCGCTGTACAAGCCGCAGAAGGGTGCGCTGGACGAGCTGATCCTCGAAGGCCGTTCGCGCCTCGGTGCGACCCTGGTGCCGACCAGCGCCGCCGGGGTCAAGGCGCTGCTGCAGAAGCTCAAGGGCGGCGGCATGATCGGTGTGCTGCCGGACCACGATCCGCCTTGGGGCTCCGGCAGCTTCGCCCCGCTGTTCGGCATCCCCGCCCATACCACCGTGCTGGTCAGCAAGCTGGCGGGCCGCATCGGCCTGCCGGTGTGGTTCTGCTACGCCGAGCGGCGCCGCTGGGGCCGCGGTTTCCGCCTGCACCTGCGGCAGGCGCCGGAGGGGGTGGCGGATGCCCGGGAAGGGGCGGCCGCGCTCAATCGCGGCATCGAACAGGTGATCCGCCACTTGCCGGAACAGTACTGGTGGAGCTACAAACGCTACCGCCGCCGGCCGCCGGGGGGCGAGAACATCTACGCGGACCCCTGATCCGCCGCGATCGCCGGAACTCCCGGACCGGCCCTGAGTCCTAGCGGCGCCTATCTCTACACCTACCTAGAAGAGCACATGGAAAGCGAAGTCCTGATCGAGGCGCGCTCGCTGACGCGACGCTACGGCCCGACGGTGGCCGTCGATAGCCTCAACCTGACCCTGCGCAAGGGCGAGATCCTGGGGTTGCTGGGGCCCAACGGCGCCGGCAAGTCCACCACCATGAAGATGCTGACCGGCAACCTCGCGCCCAGCGCGGGCGAGGTGCTGATCGGCGGCCAGTCGCTGCGCGAGGAGCCCAAGGCGGCCAAGCGCTCGCTGGGCTATCTGCCGGAGCAGCCGCCGGTCTACGGCGAACTGACGGTCGACGAATACCTCGACTACTGCGCCGGCCTGCATGGCATCGAGCGCAAGGCGCGTGCGACGGCGGTGACGTCGGCGAAGCAGGACTGCGGCCTGACCGAGGTCAGCCGGCGCCTGATCGGCAACCTGTCCAAGGGCTACCAGCAGCGCGTCGGCCTGGCCCAGGCCATCATCCACCGGCCGCCGGTGATCGTGCTCGACGAACCCACCGTCGGCCTCGATCCGATCCAGATCCGCGAGATCCGCTCGCTGATCGCCGAGCTGGGTCGCAACCACAGCGTGATCCTGTCCTCGCACATCCTCCCGGAGATCCAGGCGGTGTGCTCGCGCGTGATGATCGTCAACCGTGGCCGCGCCGTGTACAACGAGCCGGTCACCACCCCGACGCGCTTCGGCGCCATCGCCGTGCAGTTCCGCCGCATGCCGGACGCACGCACGCTGGAGACCATGAACGGCGTCGGTGCCGTGCTGGCGCTGGGCGATGGCCGCTTCCGCATCGAGTGCCGCGACGGCGCCGATCCGCGCGAGGCGATCGCGCGCGCCGCGGTCGAGGGTGGCTGGGGCCTGCTGGAACTGCGCGCCGAGATGCGCAGCCTGGAAGAAATCTTCGTCGAGCTGACCTCGGGCGACGCCACGCTGCCGGAGGCCGCATGAGCAACATCCTCAACATCGCGCGCACCGAGTCCAAGCGCATCTTCCTGTCGCCGCTGGCCTGGGCAGTGCTGGCAGTGGTGCAGTTCATCATGGGCTTCGTGTTCATCAACCTGCTGGTCGACTACGCCGCGAACCCGTCGATGGACGATACCGTCGGCGTGTCCGACTACGTCGCCGGCTCGCTCTACGGCTTCGCCACCATCCTGCTGCTGCTGGTGATGCCGCTGATGACCATGCGGCTGTTCGCCGAGGAGCGCAAGGCCAATACCCTGGTGCTGCTGACTTCGGCGCCGGTGTCGGTCACCGAGATCGTGCTCGGCAAGTTCCTTGGCTTGCTCGGCTTCGTCGGCGCCATCGTGGTGCTGATGGCGCTGATGCCGCTGGCGCTGAACTGGAGCAGCGACCTCGACTGGGGCCGTCTGGCGGCCGGCCTGCTGGGCCTGTTCCTGATGATGATGGCCTTCGGCGCCGCGGGACTGTTCGTGTCCTCGCTGACGCGCGAGCCGACCATCGCCGCGGTCGGCAGCTTCGGCCTGCTGCTGCTGGTGTGGCTGGTCAACATCCTGGCCTACAACGACAGCATCCCGTTCGGCGAAGCCTTCGCCTACATCTCGCTGATCGGCCATTTCGACAGTCTGCGCCGCGGCATTTTCAACAGTGCCGACGTTGCCTACTACCTGCTGTTCACCAGCCTGTTCCTGTGGCTGACGACGCAGCGCCTCGACATGGAACGCAACTGATCCGCCTCGTGCCATGACCAGAAAACAGACTCTCATCCAGCAGCTCATCAGCGGCGTTCTTTTCCTCGCCGTCATCGGCCTGATCGGTGGCCTGTCGCTGCGCTACAAGCGCGAATTCGACTGGACCGCCGGCAACCGCAACACCCTCACCGAAGCCAGCGAGAAGCAGCTCAAGGCGATGCCGGGGCCGATCACCTTCACCGTTTTCGCGCCCTCCGGTGCCGACGTGCGCCGCGACGTCGAGACCGATCTCGGCCGCTACCGCCGCGCCAAGGCCGACATCAAGCTCGACTACATTGACCCCTCGGCCAATCCGCAGAAGGTCAAGGAGTACAACGTCTCCTCGATCGGCGAGATCGTGGTCGAGTACCAGGGCCGCCGCGAATCGTTGCGCGCCACCACCGAGCCGGTGATCACCAGCGCGCTGCAGCGCCTGGCCTACGGCGGCGAGCAGTGGGTGGTGTTCCTTGAAGGCCACGGCGAGCGCAGCCTCGAGGACGCGCAGAACCCGGCGACCTACGCGCGCTATGCCCAACTGTTGCAGGAAAAGGGCCTGAAGCTGCGCACCCTCAACCTGGTCAAGGAATCGAGGATTCCGGACAACAGCAGCGTGCTGGTGATCGCCGCGCCGAAGAGCCAGCCGCTGGCCGGCGAGCTGCAGGTGATCAAGGAGTACGTCGACAAGGGCGGCAACCTGCTGTGGCTGGTCGACCCCGAGCAGCCGGCCGGACTCGACGAACTGGCGCAGGCGCTCGGTGTGGCCTGGCAGGACGGCGTTGCGATCTTCCCGGAGTACGAGGCCATCGGCACCGGCCATCCCGGCTTCTTCGCCGCAATCGGCTATCCGCAGAACCCGGTGACGCAGGGCTTCGACCAGATCACGCTGTTTCCCTTCGCGCGCTCGCTGGCGGCCAATCCCGTGGCCGGCTGGACCCTCGCGCCGCTGCTGATGAGCACCGAGTCGTCCTGGCTGGAAACCGGCGACCTCGCCGGCGGCCATGTCGCGCTCGACGATCACGACGTCAAGGGACCGCTGACCATCGGTCTGACGCTGACCCGCGAGCACAAGGGCGCCGACGGCAAGCTCATGACCCAGCGTGTGGCGCTGGTCGGTGATTCCGACTTCCTCGCCAACAACTACCTCGGCGAAGTCGGCAACCAGCAGCTGGGCCTCAATCTGGCGCAATGGCTGGCCTCGCGCGATGCGCAGCTCAACATCAACGTGCCGAAGGCGCCGGACACCTCCCTGCTGCTGCCGGGCTGGGCGACGATCACCGTCGCCGTTGGCTTCATCCTGCTGCTGCCGCTGGCCCTGCTGGGCTGGGGCGTGGGGCGCTGGATGATCCGCCGTCGCCGCTGAAAAGCCTTTAGCCACGGATTACGCGGATTACACGGATGAAGAACAGGATTGTCTCCGCTTTTATCCGCGTAATCCGCGGCAAGAATTTCTTTGACTTGATCCCATGAAACGCACGCAACTGAATCTGGTCCTGCTGGTGCTTGTCGCCGGACTTGGCGCTGCCGCGTATTTCGGCCAGAAGAAGGAAGAAAAAGGCACGCCGCTGACCGCGCTGACCGCCGACACGCTGACGCAGATCGCGCTGGAGCATCCGGGCCGGCCGAAGATCCTGCTGAAGAAGAGCGGCAGCCAGTGGCAGCTGCTCGAGCCGGTGCAGGCCGATACCGATCCCTTCGAGGTCTCGGCCCTGGTCGGGCTGGCGACGGTCGAGGCCAAACGCCGCATTCCGGTGGCCGAGGTCAAGTTGCCGGAGCTGGGCCTGCAGCCGGCGGCCTACCGGGTCCGCCTCAACGACACCGTGCTGGACATGGGCGAGATCGAGCCGATCGAGGCGCGGCGCTACGTGCTGGCCGGCAACGAGGTGGCGCTGATCGACGATCCGCCCAGCGCGGCGCTGGATGCCGACTACTCGGACCTGGTGTCGAAGGCACTGGTGCCGGATACGGCCGAGATCGTCAAGATCGAATTGAAGGAATTCCAGGTCGTGCGCAGCGCCGACGGCAAGGCCTGGAGCATGCTGCCGCTGCTGCCTGCGGCGGCGACCACCGCGCCGCAGCAGCTGGCCGAGGCCTGGAAAGGCGCGCGCGCGATGTGGATGGCGGCGGAGCTGCCGGAAGGCTCCAGCGGTGACCCGGTGCGGCTGACGCTGAAGGACGGCCGCGTGATCGAGCTGCTGGTGGCCGAGCGCGATCCGCAGCTGGTGCTGGCGCGCCCCGACCTGAAGCTGCGCTATACCCTGTCCAAGGCGCTGGAACCGGAACTTCTGACGCTGTCTGCGGCGCGGGCTCAGCCCAAGCAGCCGTCCGTCGATGTGCCGGCCCAGACGGGTTCTCCGGCTTACTGAAAAGAAGAAGGCGGTGCGCTCTCCGAGCGCGCCGCCTTCTTTCCCGAACCGATGTCGGCTAGTTGCGCAGTTCCGGCGAATCGAGCAGCGCACGCTGCATTTTCAGCAGAGCGTCTTCGGAGGCGCGCTTGCCGGATAGCGAGAAATCCTGCTTGAACTCCGAGAACTCGGCATTTCCCTGCCCGTTGACCGACTTGGTGGCAATGCTATTGCCGGATGCGTCATTGATGGCGCAGACCATGTCGACGGAAAACTGGGTGGGGGGCCAGGTCAGCGCGCTCGATGAGGAGGAGTTGGTGACCAGCTGGGGGGTGATGACGTAGCTGACGTTGTTCTTGCTGATGGCCTCGGCGTCGTTCGGCGACTGCAACACGCTGACGCTGGCGAAGACATTCGTCAGCATTTTGTAGAAGGCGGTTTCCGTATCCTTGTACGGACGATACGTCACCTTGTCACCGCCACCCCCTGGGGTGGTGATCTCCATGTTGCGCACATCCTCCGCAATGTAATAGGCGACGTTCTTCTTGATCGGTTGTGCTGACGAGTCACGTTCGATCTTGGCGAGATCGGGGCCGATGGCGATCGAGTGGGCGCAGCCGGACAGAGCGATGGCTGCAGACAGACAGACGAGATGTTTGAAGCGCATGATGGATCCTGATGTTGGAATGGATTACTTCAGTGCAGCGATGAAAGCGGGATCTGCATAGAGCTGTGCAAGGAGCTGCTGTACCAGGTTGGCGTACTCCAGCTGCGCACGAGGAACCGCGATGGCTCCGGCGAACGACGACTCCCATTCGGTAGTGGCCGATTTGACGGACTCATACTGAATCTTGCCGCCCTTCCTGAGGACGAAACGGGCTTCCATGCCGCCAAAACCCCTGCTGAACCCGCTCGCGTCCAGTTCGTTCTTGTTAAGCAGGCCGGAAACTTCGATTTCCGCATCCGGCGCCAGCCTTCCGGCAAGCGAAAGATCCTGTTTCAGCGCCTCTGCGACATAGCTGGCGTAAGAGTCCTGATAAGGCGAATGCATCTTGGCACCGCGAAGCGAGAGAGGTGCATCGGCTGCAGGCTGATCAGCAGTAAATAGGCCGACGCGGGCCTTGTATTCACCGGCATCCCGCAGCTTCTGGACATTGGGCAGCGATGGGGAGTACTGAGGCGCGGAGAGGGCGCAACCCGCAACAAGGAACACAGGGGTGAGGCACAGCAGCAGCTGGCTGCGACGGAGCATGGAAAATTCCCTTTGGATACTGGTCTTGGCCCCCGGATTGAACCTGAGGCTGGCGGCGAAGCCAAAAAATCATCTGTGAAGATTTCCTGCTTTGCAATCGGGTCACTGTCAGGTTGCGCGTCCATATCTGGATAAGATGCTGCCCTGACCCGAATGCGCTGGATCCGTGCCCGAACTTCCTGAGGTAGAAACCGTCCGCCGTGGCATCACGCCGCATGTCGTCGGCCGGCGGATCCTGCAAGTCACCGTGCGCGAGCCGCGGCTGCGCTGGCGGGTGCCGGCGGATTTGCCGCAGCGGTTGCAGGGCCGGCGCATCGAGGGCACCGACCGTCGCGGCAAGTACCTGCTGCTGCAACTCGACGGCGGCGACCGCCTGATCGTCCACCTCGGCATGTCCGGGCGGCTGTATGTGCTGCCGCCGGAGCAGCCGCTGAAGAAGCATGACCACGTCGACCTGCTGCTGGAGGGCGGCGTGCTGCTGCGCTACAACGATCCGCGGCGCTTCGGCGCGGTGCTGCCCTGGCCGGCCAGCGCGGCCGGGCATGAGCTGATCGACGGCATGGGGCCGGAGCCCTTCTCCGAGGAGTTTTCCGGCGACTACCTGTACACGCTGTCGCGCGGCCGCAGCGCGCCGGTGAAGAACTTCGTGATGGATGGCCGCGTCGTCGTCGGCGCCGGCAACATCTACGCCGCCGAGGCCCTGTTCCGTGCCGGCCTGCGCCCGACCCGCGCCGCCGGTCGCGTCAGCCGCGTGCAGTACCGGCTGCTGGCGGACAAGGTTCGCGAGGTGCTGGGCGAGGCGATCACCCAGGGCGGCACCACGCTGCGCGACTTCGCCGGCGCGCATGGCGAGTCCGGCTACTTCCAGCAGAAGCTCTATGTTTACGGCCGCGAGGGCGAGCCCTGCCTGGTCTGCGGCAGCACGATCAAGCGACTGGTGATCGGCCAGCGTGCCTCTTGCTACTGCCCGCGCTGCCAGGCGTGAACGTGCTCGAGCGACGGCTGGGACAGTTCCTGCTGCTGCTCGCCGTCGGCCATGTCGTGCTGGGTCTGGCGATGCCCTTCGTGCTGCCGCTGCTGCCCGGGTTGCTGGCGCAGATGCCCTACGCCGAATCCGCGGAGGCCGCGCGCTTCTGGTCGCGCATCTTCGGGCCCACCGTGGCCGCCTGGGGTGTGCTGGCCTGCTACGTCGTCCGCCACGGCGTGCAGCGACGCCAGCGCTGGGGCTGCGACGCCCTGATCCTCGCGGTGCTGTGCTGGGCGCCGCTGGATGCCTGGCTGTGCTGGCAGGCGGGGTTCCCTGCCGGGATCGTGCTCGATGCGCTGGTGTCGGCCGCGCTGGCGCTGCCGGCGCTGTACCTCAGGCGACGGTTCCCTGCGAACTGAGCGGGACGCAGGAACCCATCGCGGCTGAGGCCGCTCCCACAAGCAGCCTTCCGAGGCCCGGAGTTGCCTTCCGGTGATCCTCTACATACTATTCGGTATGTAACGAGGAAAACCCATGACGACCCTGCTGGCCCAGCCTTTCAAGCTTCCCTGCGGCGCGACCCTGCCGAACCGCCTGTGCAAGGCCGCGATGACCGAGGGTCTGG
>DATILC010000419.1:0-6349 GCA_035476855.1 Solimonas sp.
TGCGCTCGGCCTTGGTGCCGCTGGGTTCGATGACAGTCTGGGTATTCACGGTGGATTTCCCTGGTCCGGGCCTGTGTCGGGCTTCGTTCCAGAAAATTCTACTTACGTGTAAGTTGAATTTCAACTTTCGTGTAAGTAGAATTTTGTGGGCAGGCTGGAAATGCACGAGCGGTACCACCAAGAGGGGTAATCGATGAGCAGCGCGAACATGGCCAACCGGGTGAAGCAGCCCCCCCACGTACCGGATTCCATGGTCTATGCCTTCGACTACAACACCGATCCCGAGTACTGCCGCGACCCGCACGCCCGCGCCGCGGACCTGTCGAGGAATGCCCCTCCGATCTTCTGGACCCCGTTCAACGGCGGTCACTGGATGCTCCAGTCCCATGCGGCGGTCTTCGAGGCACTGCGCGACTACGAGACCTTCTCCAGCGAGCACTTCTCCCCCGAAGCCTTCAATACGATGATGGCGGAACTGCCCGAGGAAGAACGCATACCAGCTCCCGTGCCGATCTGCATCGATCCGCCGCAGCACGCCAAGCTGCGCCTGCCGCTGTTCTCGACCTTCTCTCCGAAGGCGGTGCTGGCCCGCGAGCAGGAAGTCCGAGCGCTCGCCGAGCGCCTCATCGATGCGATCGCGAGCAAGGGCCGCTGCGAATTCCAGCATGACGTGTCCGACGTCTACCCGGTCGAGATTTTCCTGAGCATGTTCGGGCTGCCCCTGGAGAAGGAGCGCGAGTACCGGGACCTGGCGAAGAAGCACCTGTCGGTGATCACGCCGGATCTCTCCGAGAACATGCTGATGATGCAGGCCATCGCCGCGGTCATGCGCGAGACGATCATTGCCCGCCGTGACGAGCCCCGGAAGGACATCATCAGCATGCTGTGGTCACTCGAGATCGAGGGCGAGCCGATGACGCTCGACCTGATGCTGAGCTACTGCGTGATCCTGTTCATCGCCGGACTGGATACCGTGGTCAACGCGCTGGGATTTGGCGTGCGTCACCTGGCGACGGATCCCCAGCTGCAACGGGAGTTGCGCGCGAATCCGGACCTGATTCCCGACGCCTCGGAAGAAATCCTGAGGCGCTACGCCTTCGTTGCGCCGATCCGCCTGGTGAAGAAGGAGCGCGAATTCCACGGCGCGCAACTGAAGGAGGGAGAGCGGGTGATGATGTTCATCCCCAGCGCCAGCGTGGACGCGAGCGTCCACCGCGACCCCACGACCTTCAACATGCACCGCGAGAAGCACAACCAGATGGCCTTCGGGGCCGGACCGCACTACTGCCTGGGCGTCCATCTTGCGCGCCTGGAGCTCCGGATCATGTACGAGACGATCCTGAAGAAGCTGCCGGAGTTCCGTCTGGACCCGGATCATCCACCGACCTTCCACGGCAGCATCATTGCAGGACCGTCGAGCATTCACCTGCTCTGGGACCTTTAACCCGGCGAACGACTACAGAGGAAAACCAAATGACTGGCAATACAGGCACGATCGATGGCAAGTGGGCGGTCACCATCTATGGCCCCACCGGCCCCCAGGAAACCGTACTGGAACTGGAGACCGTCGACGGGGTGCTGGGCGGCAACCAGTCCGCGATGGGCCAGGTGGAAACGCTCCTGGATGTGAGCTTCGACGGGGCAAGCGGCGAGATCGCCTGGACCAACAAGATCAAGAAGCCCCTGCCGATCGCGCTGAAGTTCAAGGGCACCGTTGAGGGCAACACCATGAGCGGCAAGGTCAATGCAGCCATCATGGGTGCCTTCCCCTTTACCGCCGTGAAACTTTAGCCGGCGCAGCTCCAGTCGACATCGACGGCGGTCTACGCGACAATATTGTCACCCCGTAACATTTCGGTGACGACATGGCCGCAGCCGCCAAGACTCCTCGCAAGCGCAAGACAGCGACGCCGAAGCGGGCCTATCTCAGCCGCGACCTGCGTCGCCAGACGCTGCTGGAGGTCGCTGCCGACATCGTCGAGAAGGAAGGCTGGGCGGCGCTGAGCATGAGCGCGCTGGCCGAGCGTGGCGGTACCAGCCGGCAGCTGATCTACCAGCACTTCCCCAGCATGGAGAAGCTGCTCGCCGACACCGCCTGGCAGATCTTCACCGACACCATGCAGGGCACCACCGCCTCCATCGCAGCCAACCCGGGCAGCCTCGCCGAGGCGGCGAAGTCGGCGGAATCGATTTCACTGGACCTGCCTCCCGGTCGCGGCGATGCGCTGTGGCAGCTGATCGCCGGCTCCGCCGGCAGCACACCGGAACTGGAGAACATCCGCCGCGGCCTGCGCGACCTGATCCGCGGCATCTGGACGCCGCTGGTGCGCAAGGAGCTCGGCCTCAACGAGGCCGACGCCAAGGTCTATGCCTGGATGTCGATCCTCGCCTTCTGGGGCATGCGCCAGCTGGTGCGCGATGGCGAAATCCCGCGCGCACGCGGCATGAAGCTGTTCAACAGCTTCGTCGAGCGCATCGCCAAACCCTGATCCTTGCCCTCCCCTCTCCCTCACGCGGGAGAGGGAAAGCCCAGGCCTACTTGCGCAGCTTCCTGCTCGCCAGCGTCTGCGGGCGGAAGTAGCTGTCATCCAGCTGCAGGCTGAAATCCGGGTAGTCGTCGCCGGTGAAGCTGGCGGTGACGAAGTAGCGGCCGCTCTGCAGGTCGTAGTGCACCTCGGGGCTGCCGCTGGTCGCGGGCACGAAGGGGAACGAGGTCAGGTGTGCCTCCTGGAAGCGCCACAGCTGGTTGCGGTCGTCGTAGCAATCGACGGCGGCGATGCTCCAGCTGTCCTCGTCGACGTAGAACATGCGCCGCCGGAAGCTGTGGCGCAGGCCATCCTTGAGCGTCGCCTCCACCACCCACACGCGGTGCAGTTCGTAGTGCCCCAGCTCGGGATTGACATGGCCCTTGCGCACCAGCGTGTCGTAGCTCACGCCGGGAGCGAGGATGGGCGTCGAGTTGTACGGGATGTAGATCTCGCGCTTGCCCAGCAGCTTCCAGTTGTAGCGATCCAGCGCGCCGTTGTACATGTCGGTCTGGTCGTTGAACATCAGGCCGTCGGCGGAAGCCTTGGGATTGTCGTAGCCGACGTTGGGCGCACGGCGAGTGCGGCCGAGGCCGGGATTGAAGATCCACGCGCTGCGGCCGCCCTCGGTCTGGTCGGTGGTCTCGTGCACCAGCAGCATCTGGCCGGCGATGCGCTTGGGTGTCAGCACTTCCTGCAGGTAGTACAGGATCAGGCCGTTCTCGATCGGGCTCGGCGCCTTCGGATCGCCGTACTTGAACTTCACGTCCTCGACGATGCGCGCCAGCTGGTAGTTGCCGTCCTGCGCGACGATCACCTCGTTGTTGAATCGACGCACCGCCGAGCCGCGGTACTTGAGCTTGTGGTTCCAGATCACCTCGGCGCCGCTGCGCGGGATCGGGAACGGCACGCCCAGCTGTGCACCGACGACATGATCCGTGCCCTGCAGCGAAGCCTTCACTGCATTCTGCTTCGTCGCTGCCTCCACCGCCGGCGGCAGGAAGGCGGAGCGGATGCCCGGAAAGACGCGCATCTGGTAGGTCGGATAGCGCGCAAACAGCGCCTGGTGGCCGGCCGTCAGCTTGTTGGCATGCTGTGCCAGGTTGGCCTTGGCGATGACGAAGCTGGGCTTGGTGGCTGCACCATTGGGCGACAGCGCGCGGTCAAGCCCCGCGGGATTGCTCTTGCGCATGCCCTGCAGGTCGTCATAGCTCAGGCGCAGCTGCTCCGGGCGGTAGCGCTTGGCACCCTCCCAGGCCGGGATGGTCCCCGCCGCATTGCCGGCGGCCTCGGCGCCTGCCGGCGTCAGCTCCTTGCCCAGCCGCGCCGCCTCGGCTTCCGTCACCCCGGCTGCCGCCGATGCCGACCACAGACCCAGGACCACTGCCAGCATTCCGATCCGACGCATGCATTCCACTCCTGTCATCCAAGCCCCGCTTGCGGGAGCCTTTACAATGTGTAAACTTTACACTGTGTAAATCTCGCGTCAAGACCCCGATGCCAGGGGCAGGCCGAATTCCGCCGGCGACGCCACAAGAGGAGGATTGGATGAACAGGTGGATCGCGGCCATCGCGGCCTGCAGTGTCGCCATACCGGCGACGGCGCTGGATTTCGAATTCGGGCAGGCCAGCGGCGCGCTCAACACGCGCCTGTCCTTCGGCGCGGCCATGCGCGTGGAAGACCGCGACCAGCGCTTGATCGCCAAGCTCGCCGTGCCCGGCCAGCAGGGCCTGTGCATCGAGGACGACTGCCAGTCCGCCACCGGCGACAGCGCCCCGAACCAGCGCCTGGTCGACGCCCGCGGCGCCTTCTCCGGCGTCAACGAGGACAACGGCAACCTCAACTACGACCGCGGCGATCTCACCGCTGCCCTGTTCCAGCTGCGCCCCAAGCTGGAACTGGTCTGGGACGACTGGCAGCTGCAGGCCTCGGGCCTGCTGTTCCATGACGTGATCAACAGCGGCTTCGACGAAACCCATGCCGACACCCGCTTCCAGCCGCGACACACCCGGCGCAGCAGCGAGGTGGAGGAACTGTTCGCCAGCGGCTATCGCCTGGGCAACCTGTTCGTGTCGCGCAGCTTCGAGCTCGGCGGGCAGGAGCTGCTGGTCAAGATCGGCAACCAGGTGCTGAACTGGGGCGAGGCCAACCTCGTGCAGTTCAACACGCTGTCGGAGATCAGCCCGCTGGATGCGCCGATGCTGGCTTTCCCCGGCTCCGAGCCGAGCCAGCTGCAGCTCGCGGTACCGCTCGCGGTGGCCTCGCTGACACTGACCGAGGAACTGGCACTGGAGGCGGTGTACCAGCTGCAGTGGAAAGGCGCGAAGCTGCCGGCCGCCGGCAGCCTGCTGTCGTTCAGCGACGTCGCCGGCCGCGGCGAGTACGCCATCCTCGGCTTCGGCAACTACAGCGAGGATCCGCAGCGGCAGTTCCAGCCGGCCGGACTGACCTCGCTGGTGTCGCAGGCTACGCGCACGGTCTACGTCCCCGACGAGGATTTCGGCGCGCCACGCGACGGCGGCCAGTACGGCCTGCGCCTCAACTACCTCGCCGACTGGCTCAACAACGGCACCGAACTGGCGCTGCACTACCTCCACTACCACAGCCGCTATCCGCTGCTCAGCGGCATCGCCGCCGACACCAGCTGCACCCGCGATGCCACCACCGGTGGCTTCGCCGGCGCCTTCGCCGCCTGCGAGGGCTTCAATGCCGCGTTCAATCCGGTCGGCCGCGAGCCGCTGCCGGTGGATACCGCGCAGCTGTTCCTCGACTTCCCCGAGGACATCGACCTCTACGGCATCTCCTTCAACACCAACCTCGGCGACTGGGCGCTCTCCGGCGAGTACGCCTACCGCCCCAACCAGCCGCTGCAGGTCCTGCAGTCCGACGTGCTGTTCGCCACGCTCGGCCCGGCCTTCCCTGCGCAGGACATCCCGATCGGCGCCGGCGCGCTCGGTGATCCCGCACTGCTGGCGGGCCTGCCCTCGGCGCTGCAGCCAGCGTTATCAGCGCTGCAATCGGGGCTGGGTAACGTACAGGGCGGCCCGCAGTTCACCCTGCCCGGCGAGAACAGCGCGGTACCGGATTTCCTGTCGCGCTATCGCGGGCAGACCATCGCGGCCGGCGATTACGTGCGTGGCTACGAGCGCCAGAAGGTGTCGCAGATGACGCTGACCGGCATCCGTACCTTCGCCGACAACCCGCTGGGCGCCTCGCAGATCCTGTGGGTGGTCGAGGGCGCGGTGCTGAAGGTGCATGGCATGCCGGCACGCGGTGATCTGTACTTCGAGGGCGCCGGCGATCGCACCCATCCCTCGCCGGGCGCAGATGGCACCGGCGGCACGGCGCCGGACTCGCGGCGCGTGAATCCGCACCAGATGACCAAAGGCTTCGGCGACGATCTCGCCTACGGCTACCGCAGCCTGCTGCGCCTGACCTACAACGAACTGCCGGGTGACATCACGCTGTACCCGACCTTCCTCTGGCTGCATGACCTCAAGGGCATTTCGCCGGCGCCGATCATCAACTTCATCGAGGGCCGCCAGGTGCTGATCAGCAGCCTCGGCGCCGACTTCGGACAGGACTGGACCGGCGGCCTGACCTACCAGCGCTTCGCTGGCGGCGGCACCCATCATCGCCTGCGCGATCGCGACAACGTGTCGTTCTTTGTGGCGTACGTGTTCTAGTCCACTGAATCATTGAAATTGGATGTATTGTCCCCAGATAGTGGGACATGCAACGAACGACGCTGACGAACGAACAACGGGCCGAACTGGATGCGGTAATGCGCAAACGGCACGGCAATGCGGCACTGGCACGTAGA
>DATILC010000420.1:0-14356 GCA_035476855.1 Solimonas sp.
AGTGGCTGCTGGAGCGCCTGCAGACCGAGATCAACCTCGGCCGCGTGAAGAACGAGAAGCAGCTGCGCGCGGCGCTGAAGAAGTCGTTGGTGGAGCTGCTGGCTCCGATCGCCAAGCCGCTGGTGATCCCGCCCTTCATCAAGCCCTACATCCTGTTCGTCGCCGGCGTCAACGGCGTCGGCAAGACCACCACCATCGGCAAGCTGGCGCTGCGCTACAAGCGCGAGGGCAAGAGCGTGATGCTGGCCGCCGGCGATACCTTCCGCGCCGCCGCGGTGCAGCAACTGGAAACCTGGGCCAAGCGCGTCGACGTGCCGATCCTGGCCCAGGGCGAGGGCGCCGATTCCGCCAGCGTGATCTTCGACGCCGTGCAGTCGGCCAAGTCGAAGGGTTTCGACATGGTGATCGCCGACACCGCCGGCCGCCTGCACACGCAGAGCCACCTGATGGAGGAGTTGCGCAAGATCAAGCGCGTGCTGCAGAAGCACGATCCCTATGCGCCGCACGAGGTCTTGCTGGTGGTCGATGCCACCACCGGCGGCAATGCGCTGACGCAGGCGATCCAGTTCCACGAGGCGATCGGCCTGACCGGCATCGCCATCACCAAGTTGGACGGCACCGCGAAGGGCGGTATCCTGCTGGCGATCGCACGGCGCATGGCCCTGCCGGTGCGCTTCATCGGCATCGGCGAGGCAGCCGAGGATCTCGAACCCTTCGACGCCGAGGCCTACGCGGACGCCCTGATCGGCGAATGAGCGCGGCGGACGCTCCCCGGAAACAGAACGACATGCCGGCATGACCGACATCATCCATTTCAACCAGGTCGGCTACCGCTATCCGGGCGGCAAGGACGTGCTGTCCGACGTCACCTTCTCGCTGGGACGCGGCGAGATGGCCTTCGTCACCGGCGCCAGCGGTGCCGGCAAGACCACCCTGCTGCGCCTGATCGGCCTGCTGTGCAAGCCCTCGCGCGGCCAGGTGATGGTCGACGACGTCAACCTGGCGACACTGAAGAACAGCGAGATCGCGCCGTTCCGCCAGCGCATCGGCATGGTGTTCCAGAACTTCAACCTGCTGTACGACCGCACGGTGTTCGACAACGTCGCGCTGCCGCTGGTGATCCGCGGCTTCGCCTATTCCGACGTGCAGCGCCGCGTGCGCGCCGCGCTCGACGCGGTGGGCCTGCTCAACCGCGAGAAGTCCTCGCCGCTGACCCTGTCCGGCGGCGAACAGCAGCGCGTCGGCATCGCCCGCGCGATCGTCTCCAAGCCGGCACTGATCCTGGCCGACGAGCCCACCGGCAACCTCGACCCGGAAATGTCCAAGGAAGTGCTGAAGCTGTTCGAGCGCTTCAACCAGGTCGGCGTCAGCGTGCTGATCGCCACCCACGCGCTGCACCTGATCGTGCACATGCCGCATCGCATCATCCATCTCGACGGCGGCAAGATCACCGCACGCCGGCCGCGCACGCCGCAGATGGCCGACCTGCCGCCCTTCCCCGGAGACCCGCATGGCCGCTGAAGAAAGCCTGCAAGTCGAACCGCTGCCGCTGATACAGCGGCTGAGCCAGGAACACGCCCGGGTGTTCTTCTTCTCGCTGGGCAAGCTCGGCAAGAACCCGATCGCGGCGCTGCTGACCGCCCTGGTGGTCGGCGTCGCCCTGGCGCTGCCGGCCGGCATGTACGTGCTGACCAGCAACATCAACGCGGTCAGCTACAGCTGGCAGGAATCGCTGCAGCTGTCGCTGTTCCTGAAGGACTCGGTCAGCGCCGAGCGCGGCGCGGCGCTGGCCCGCGACCTGCGCAACCGCGCCGGCGTGGCCAAGACCCAGTACATCTCGCGCGAGCAGTCGCTGGAGGAGTTCCGCCAGCAGTCCGGCTTCGGCGAGGCGCTGGACATCATCAAGACCAACCCGCTGCCGGCGGTGATCTCGGTGAGCCCGGAGCGCGGCCGCAACAAGCTGCAGGTGGAAGTGCTGCTCGGCGAACTGACCCGCCTGCCCGAGGTCGACCTCGCCAAGCTCGACCAGAAATGGCTGGAGCGGCTCTACGCCGTGCTGGCGATCATCGAACGCGCGGTGTTCATCGTCGGCCTGCTGCTCGGCATCGCCGTGGTGGTGACCATCGGCAACACCATCCGCCTCGACATCGAGGCACGGCGCGAGGAAATCAGCGTGATGAAGCTGATCGGCGCCCCGGACAGCTTCATCCGCCGGCCCTTCCTCTACACCGGCTTCTGGTACGGCCTCGGCGGCGGCGTGCTGGCGCTGATGCTGGTGCTGTTCAGCACCCTGGCCCTGGCCGGCCCCAGCCGCACCCTGGCCGGGCTCTACGACAGCAGCTTCACCCTCGCCGGCCTGTCCTTCACCGACAGCCTGCTGCTGCTGGGCACCGGCGTCGCCCTCGGCTGGCTCGGCGCCTGGCTCACCGTGTGGCGTCACCTGGCCGACATCCAGCCCCAGTAGGCCTTGAAAATCAGCGTCTTGCGCCCCAGATGGGGATGGAACGGGGAACTTCCAGAGGCCTTAGCACTCCAACCACCTGAGTGCTAGACTCACCCCATGGGAGCAAAACGCATGTCCGGGACCGCTGTGGCCTCTGCCGTCGCGCTGCGCCAGCCAACTGCGCTGTCGCCGCTGGCAGGCAGTCTTGATGCCTACATTTCCTACGTCAACCAGTTACCGCTGCTGGACGCGGCGGGCGAGAAGCGCTTGGCCGAACAGCTGCGCGAGAGCGCCGACCTCGGCGCCGCCCAGCAACTGGTGCTGGCCAACCTGCGCTTCGTGGTGCACATCGCCCGCGGCTACATGGGCTATGGCCTGCCGCTCGGCGACCTGGTTCAGGAAGGCAACGTCGGCCTGATGAAGGCGGTCAAGCGCTTCGACCCCGATGTCGGTGTGCGCCTGATCTCCTTCGCCGTGCACTGGATCAAGGCCGAGATCCACGAGTACATCCTGAAGAACTGGCGCATCGTCAAGATCGCCACCACCAAGGCGCAGCGCAAGCTGTTCTTCAACCTGCGCTCGGCCAAGAAGCGCATCGGCTGGATGAACCAGAGCGAGGTCAACGCGATCGCCGCCGACCTCAAGGTCAAGCCCGAGGAAGTGCTGCAGATGGAGGCGCGCCTGGGTGGCCAGGACATGTCCTTCAGCCTGACCGCCGCCGACGACGCCGAGGAAGCCTATGTCCCCGAGGCCTGGCTGGCCGACAGTCGCGACGACTACGCCGCGATGGAGGAAGCCGAGCACCAGGAGTTGCAGGAAGGCAAGATGCGCACGGCGCTGGCCACCCTCGACGACCGCGCCCGCGACATCCTCTACCGTCGCTGGCTGCAGGACGGCGAGAAGACCGGCCTGCAGGAACTGGCCGACAAGTACGGCGTCTCCGCCGAACGCGTGCGCCAGATCGAAAGCGCCGCGATGAAGAAGCTGCGCAAGGCGATCGAGGCCTGACCTCCATCGCAGCGAACCGGGGCCCGCGCATGTCGCGGGCCCTGTCGTTTCAGCCGCCGCTCAATCCGCCGCCGCCCTGCGCTCCCGCCGCGGCGCCTCGCTGGGCAGCGACAGGCTGACCCGGCAACCTGGCTCCGCTGCCCCGATCCTCAGCTCGCCTCCCAGCGCCAGCGCGCGCCGCTGCATGTTCTGGATGCCCTTGCCGCCGCGCGCCGGCACCACCGGCATGCCGTTGCCGTCATCGCGGATCTCGATCAGCACCCGCCCGCCTGTTTCGGCGGCACTGACTTCGATGCGTCCGGCTCGCGCGTGCTTGAGCGCGTTGCCAACCGCCTCCTGCACCACGCGCAACACCTGCAGCGTGGCGCGCGGCGGCAGCGCCAGCGGCTCTGGCAGTGCCGCCATGCGCCAGTCCAGTTCCACGCCGCTGCCGGCGCACTGCAGGCCCAGGCGATCACGCAGCAGGGCCAGCGCGCCGCGCAGTTCGTGCACCGAGGGCTCCATCGAATAGATGATCAGGCGCAGGTCGGTCAGCGCTCCACGCACGGACTCGGCGGCGGGCGTGGCGCCCTGCCCCGAGTTCTCCAGCCTGGCCAGCGTCGACATCAGCTGTCCGCCAAGGCCGTCGTGCATGTCCATCAGGATGCGGCTGCGCTCCTCGCTGACCGCCTGCGCCTCCTGCAGTTCGCGCTGCTGCTCGTAGGACTGGCGCAGCTCCGCGGTCTTGGCCTCGACCCGCGAGGCCAGCTCGCGCGTCAGCATCTGGCTGTCCTGCAGCGCGCCGCGGAAGCGCCGGATCAGGATCCAGAAGAAGAACAGGATCGGCAACGGACCGGCGTAAGGCAGGAAGAAGCCGTTCCAGGGCGGGATCAGTCGGTTGACGATGGCGCCGTCGTGCACGCCGAAGATCAGCAGGATGTGGCCGGCCAGCACCAGCAGGAAATCGTTGCTGCTCGGCAGGCGCCAGTAGGCCTGCAGCATCAGCCAGCAGGGATACAGGGTCAGAAAGCCGATGCCGACATCCCATACCGGCGCGGCGATGCGGAAGAACAGCAGCTCGTCGTGTGCCGCGGCCAGCCCCAGCAGGACTGCGCCGACGAGCCATGCGATGCCCAGCGCGCGCTCCAGCCGCGGTCGCCGCAGCTCGCGGTAGCGCATGATGAAGATCGTCGTGGCCAGCGTGCCGCTGCCGAGCAGCAGATTGGAAATCCAGTCGACGAAGGCGCCGCCCAGCGGCGGATGCACCCAGTGCAGGCTGAACACGTAGAGCGCGAAGCAGCCGGCCGCGGCCGCGTGCCAGCCATAGACCTCGCCCTGCTTCCAGACGGCGAGCAGCAAGGTCGGCATCAGCGTGACCAGCGCCAGGAAGGCCAGCAGCAGCGGCAAGGCGACCGTCAGCAGCCAGCGTTCGACGTAAGCATGATGCAACTCCTGCGAGGGGCCGACCCAGACCTTGCCGAGGAAACTGGTATGCGGCAGGCCGCCGTAGACGCGGATCAGGATGTCGTTGTCGCCGGCGCGCAGCAGCGGCGCCGGCAACTCGAACAGCTGGGGACGGAACTGCTGGCGTGCGATGTCGCGGTCATCGAGGCCGGGGCCGATCGGCACGCCGTTGACCTGCATCCGCAGGTCCATCGCCAACGACTCGATGTACAGCGCCTGCGGCTCGTGTCCTGCATCGCCGAGATGCACGCGAATGCGGTAGTCCGCCCAGGGCTGCCGCTGCAGGCGCTGGTCGAACCAGTTGTGCGGCAGCGAGACCTGCAGCGGCGGCGAACCGGCGAGGGAGAGTTCGGCCGTGTGCAGCGGCGGCAGCGGCGGGCCGCGACGATGGGCGAACTCGACCAGCAGCGTGTAGCCGATCCAGAAGCCGATGATCAGGCCCCACAACAACGCGGTGCGCAGGCGTGGGCTGCGCACCGCGGGCAGGGCCGCCGCGCTCAACGGCGCTCGTCCGCGCCGGCCGGGCGCGCCAGCAGGCCCAGTTCCATCGCCTCGAACAGCGCGGCACTGCGCGAGCCGACGGCGAGCTTGCGGTAGATCTGCTTGACGTGGAAACCGACGGTGTTGACCGAGATCACCAGCGACTCGGCGATCTCGGCATAGCTGTAGCCGCGCGCCACCAGGCTCAGCACCTGGGTTTCGCGCTCGGTCAGCGGCGAGGCGGGCACGGCCTGCTCCGGCACCACGCGCGGCGCCACGCGGAAGCGCGACAGCATGTGCCGCGCCACCGAGGGCGAGATCGGCGCGCCGCCATCGAGCAGGTCGCGGATCGCCTTGTCGATCTCTGCCGCGCTGGCATCCTTGAGCAGGTAGCCGGTGGCGCCGGCCTCGATCGCGCGCACCACGTGTGCCTCGTCGCCGAACACGGTGATCACCAGCGCCTGCAGTGCGGGCTGTTGCTGCATCAGTTCCGCGATCAGGTCGGCACCGCTGCCGTCGGGCAGGCCGAGATCGGCCAGCAGCAGGTCGGGCGGCTGCTGCAGCGCCAGCCGGCGCGCCTCGGCGCAGCTGCCCGCAGAGCCGCAGACGCTCAGGCCCGGCACCTGTGCCACCGCCCGCGCCAGCCGCTCGCGGGTGTCGTCATCGTCGTCGACCAGCAGCACACGCCGCTGTCTTGCCATGCCCATCATCCCGCCCCCTTGCAACCTCGTCATGGTAGACGCGCATGCTGCGACGCGTCCTCGCGGCCCCGCGCCGCCCCCCCGAAGAGGGGGCACCGGCAACGGGCCGACAGGCCTAACGTGATACAGCGCGCAGTTCGTTGACGAACCTACCGGTTCCGGTAGGTCCAGCGCTGTGGACGCCCTGCTACAAGAACATGCAGTACGCCCGCGCCGTCCGGCACCGGCAGCAACAGGTATTCGGGGGAATACGCATGAACCAGACCATCCTCGGCATTGCGAGTCGCCACGGTTCCGCAGCGCTGCTGCTCCTGCTGGCCGGGCTCGGCCTTTCCACCAGCGAGCGCGCCGACGCTGCCGCCTGCTGCGCGCCACCGACCGGCATGGTCAGCTGGTTTCCCGGTGACGGTACCGCCGAGGATGTACGCGGCGGCAATGACGGCAGCCTGCAGGGCGGCGTCTCCTTCGCGCCGGGAAAAGTCGGACAGGCATTTTCCTTCGATGGAATCGACGACGTGGTCGTTCCTGCGGCTTCGGTGACACCGGGAACGCAGTTCACGATCGATGCCTGGGTCAATCCCTCCACCGTCAGCGGCGGATATACCGACGCCACGCTGGGCGCCACCACCCGACGCACTGCCCTGGGCGGCGTTATCGACTGCACCGACTGGTCGTTGGGACTCTACGGCGGGCAGCTGGGCGCGCTGTACCGGACTTCATCTCCGGGCAGCTGCAACGGCGCAACCGTCGGCGTGCTGCAGTCACCGCTGGCCGTCACCCCGGGGACCTGGTACCACGTGGCACTCACTTCTGATGGCAGCACCGCGCGCTTTTACGTCAACGGAGTGGAACAGGCCAGCGGCGCGGCCGCCAGCTACGTCCCCTCGCCGCAATTCCGGATTGGCGCCGCGTTCTGCTGCGCGGGCGACGCCTTCGCCGGGCTGGTCGACGAAGTCGAGGTCCACGACCGAGCCCTGACGGCTGCCGAAGTCCAATCGATCTACGAGGCTGGCGACGCCGGCAAGTGCAGCTTCCAGCTCTGCGCCACACCGGCGCCGGGGCTGCTGGCCTGGTATCGCATGGAGAACGACTCGAAGGATTCGCAGGGCAACCACGATGGCAGCAGCACGCCGGCCTTCACTGGCGGCAAGATCGGGCAAGGCATGGCGGCCGGCAACGCCTTCAGCGTGGCCGATGCGCCGGAACTGCATCCGCAGAACCTGACCGTCCATGCCTGGGTGACGAATGCCGGCGGCGGGCCCGGCGGGGCTGCAGCCTTCGTGCTCGCCAACTCCGGCAGCGACCAGGCCCACGGCATCGAACTCGACGCCCGTCCGGACGGGCGCGTGTCGTTCTATCTCAATGGCGGCACCACCGGTGGCGGCCTGCAGACGGCTGCGGGAGCGATCAACGATGGCCTGTTCCACCACCTGGCGGCTACCTATGACGGCGCCGTGATGCGCCTGTACGTCGATGGTGTCGAGGCGGCGCAGAACGCCGTCGTCACGACCATCAACTACGAGGCGAATGCGCCCCTGGTCATCGGCTCCCGGCAGAACGGCAACGCGACCTTCGCCTGGCCTGGGACGATCGACGAAGTCCAGCTGCTCAAGCGCGCGCTGACAGCGGCGGAGATCCGGGAAATCTATAACGCCGGCTCGATTGGCGCCGGCAACTGCGCCGACTGCGCCGCACAGCCCTCGGGCATCGTGGCTTGGCTCAAGGGCGAGGGTGACGCCAACGACAGCACCGGATCCACCAACCATGGCAGCCTGCGGGGCGGCGCCACCGCCACCGCCGATGGCATCGTCGGCCAAGCCTTCAGCTTCGACGGCGTAGACGACGTTGTGGTCGTGCCGGATTCCGCGGCGCAGCGACCCGACCACATCTCCCTGTCCACCTGGGTACTGATGGACGATCTCAATGGCATCCAGTCGATTGCGCAGAAGCGCAACCAGGCAGGTGGCTTCGGCAGCTTCGACGGCTTCCACCTTTTCGCTAACGGCGATCACCTTGGCTTCGGTGGTTTCCTGCCCGCGGAGACTTTTGTATCCGCCACGTCGGCGATCCAGACCGGCCAGTGGTACCACGTCGTCGCCACCTACGATCGCCAGTTCATGCGCATCTACGTCAACGGCGTGCTCGAAGGCACGCTGGCATCGACGACGCCGCTGGACCTTGAGCCGGGCCAGCCGCTGTTCATCGGCGGAAACGGCGATCCGGAACCCAATTTCCCCTATCCCCTGCATGGCCAGATCGACGAGTTCCAGCTCTATAACCGCGCCCTCTCGGCCGCCGACATCGAGCGCCTGTATCGCGCCGGCTCGCGCGGCAGCTGCCAGCTGCTGCAGTTCATCGACGTCGGCGCTGCCGAACCCAATACGCCGGTGCTGTCCAACGTGCAGCGCAGCAGCTTCCTGATGGCGCCGGCGCCGATCAGCATCAGCGGCCATCCTTCCGCCAGCTACAACATCGATGGTGGTCCCTGGACCAACGCGCCCGGCACCGTCGGCGTCAACCAGCGCGTGCGCCTGCGCGTGATCAGCGCGACCGGCCCCAGCCAGCCGCGCAGCGCCACCCTGTCGATCGGCGGCGCCAGCGCGACCTGGACCGTCACCTCCGACCTCGACCGCACGCCGGAGCCCTTCGATTTCGTCGACACCGGCAACGCCGCCCCGAACCAGACCGTGCTGTCCAACTCGGTGAAGCTGGCGGGTGTGGCCGCGCCGGTGTCGATCTCGGTCGCTGGCCAGCCTTCCGCCGCCTACAACGTCAACGGCGGGCCCTTCACCAGCGCCCCGGGCATGGTCAACGTCAACGACAAGATCCGCCTGCGCATGGTTTCCGCCAGCGGCGCCGGCCAGGGCCGCAGCATCAGCGTCAGCATCGGCACCCGCAGCGACAGCTGGAGCGTCACCACGGCGCCCTAAACTCCACCTGCCGCCCAGGCCCGCCCCCCGTGGTGGGCCTGGGCAGCGGCGCGCCGGCCCTGGGATCACCCTAGAATGGCCTGCCAAGGAGAACGTGCATGGCCTGGCAAGGACAGCTGCTGGAAAGCGATGCGCAGATCGCGGCGCTGCTGACGGCGCTGCGCCGCATCGCCGTGCTCGGCATGCGCGGCGCGGAGCACGCCCACCGCCCCGCCTACTACGTGCCGGAAACCCTGCAGCGCATGGGCCTGCAGATCGTGCCGGTGCCGGTGCATGACCTGAAGGCGACGCAGATGCTGGGCCAGCCGGTCTACCACCGCCTCGCCGACATCCCCGGCGAGCTCGATCTGGTCGACGTGTTCCGCCGACCGATGGAGCTGGCGCCGCACCTGCCCGACATCCTCGCCAAGCGCCCTGCGGCGGTCTGGCTGCAGACCGGCATACGCCACGATGCCTTCGCCGAGCGGCTGGTGCGCGAGGGCATTGCCGTGGTGCAGGACCGCTGCCTGATGGTGGAGTACCGGCGTCACCACAAGGCCGCCGGCTGAATCGCCGCGCCGGGATGGCGCGCGGCCGCACAAACTGTTTCCATAGGCTCCCATTTCCGGAGCTGTCCATGCGCAAGACCATCCTGATCACCGGGGCCTCCTCCGGTCTCGGCCGCGGCATGGCCCGCGAGTTCGCCAAACAGGGCCGCAACCTCGCCCTGTGCGCACGCCGCACCGACCGTCTGGAAGAACTGAAGGCCGAACTGGTCGCCGCGCACCCAGGCATCCGGGTGTCGATCCGCGCGCTCGACGTCAACCACTACGACCAGGTGTTCGAGGTATTCAAGGCCTTCCGCGAGGAGTTCGGCGGGCTCGACCGCGTGATCGTCAACGCCGGCATCGGCAAGGGCCAGCCGGTGGGCACCGGCTACTTCCACGCCAACCGCAAGACCGCCGAGACCAACTTCGTCGCCGCGCTGGCGCAGTGCGAGGCCGCGGTCGAGATCTTCCGCGCGCAGAACAGCGGCCACCTGGTGATGATCTCCTCGATCAGCGCCCTGCGGGGCATGCCGAAGAACCTCACCACCTACGCCGCCAGCAAGGCCGCCGCCGCCGCGCTGGCCGAGGGCATCCGCGCCGACCTGCTGCGCACGCCGATCAAGGTCAGCACGATCTTCCCGGGCTACATCCGCTCGGAGATCAACGAGAAGGTGAAGAAGACGCCGTTCATGGTCGACACCGAGACCGGCTGCCGCGCACTGGTCAAGGCGATCGAGCGCGAGCCGGCCGAGGCCGCCGTGCCGCGCTGGCCCTGGGCGCCGCTGGGCTTCCTGATGAAGCGGCTGCCGCTGGCGACCGTGGCGAAGATGGGTTGAGGGAGAGCGATCGATGGACTGGATGATCTACGGCGCCAACGGTTACACCGGCGAACTGATTGCGCGCGAAGCAGCACAACGCGGCCTCAAGCCGCTGCTGGCCGGACGCAACCGCGGGCAGCTGGAGAAGCTGGGCCAGCAGCTGGGCCTGTCCACGCGCGTGTTCGGCCTCGACGACACCGCCGAGGTGATCCGGCAACTCAAGGGCATCGGCCTGGTGCTGCACTGTGCCGGGCCGTTCTCGGCCACCGCCGGCCCGATGATGGAAGCCTGCCTGGTGGTGAAGGCGCACTACCTCGACATCACCGGCGAGATCGCCGTGTTCGAACAGGCGCAGTCGTTGCACCTGCGCGCGCAGCAGGCCGGCGTGGTGCTCTGCCCCGGTGTCGGCTTCGACGTGATTCCCACCGACTGCGTCGCCGCCGCGCTGAAGGCAGCGCTGCCGGATGCGACGCAGCTGGCGCTGGGCTTCGACTCGCGCTCCGGCTTCTCGCCCGGCACCGCCAAGACCTCGGTCGAGGGCCTGGCCCAGGGCGGCCGCGTGCGCAAGGCCGGCAAGATCGTCGCCGTGCCGCTGGCCTTCAAGACCCGTCGCATCGACTTCGGCGACGGCGAGAAACTGGCGATGACCATTCCCTGGGGCGACGTCTCCACCGCCTTCCACTCCACCGGCATCCCCAACATCGAGGTCTACATCCCGGGCTCGCCCGCCCTGATCAAGAACGCGCAGCGCGCCAACTGGATCCGCCCGCTGCTGCGGCTGCGGCTGGTGCAGGAATTCCTGAAGAAACGCATCGCCAGGACCGTGAAGGGCCCGGACCAGGCCACGCGCGACAAGCTGCCGACCTTCGTCTGGGGCGAAGCGGTCAACGCCAAGGGCCAGAAGAAGACCGCGCGCATCCGCACCGCCAACGGCTACAGCCTGACCATCAGCGGCTCGCTGGCCGTGGTCGGGCATCTGCTGGAGGGCAAGCCAGCCGGCGGCAGCTACACGCCGTCGAAGCTGGTCGGCGCCGACCTGGTGACACGCCTGCCGGGATCCGGCGCACTGAGCATCGAGTAAACGCCCGATGAAAATCCTGCACACCATGCTGCGCGTCGGCGACCTCGACCGCGCCATCGCCTTCTACACCGGCGTCCTAGACATGCGCCTGCTGAGCCGCAAGGACTACCCGGACGGCAGGTTCACCCTGGCCTTCGTCGGCTACGGCGACGGCGGCGCCGAGATCGAACTGACCCACAACTGGGGCGTCGAAAAATACGAGATCGGCTCGGCCTTCGGCCATGTCGCGGTCGAGGTCGACGATGCCTGCGCTGCCTGCGAACGGGTCAAGCAGCGCGGCGGCCGCGTCACCCGCGAGGCCGGGCCGATGAAGCATGGCAGCACGGTAATCGCCTTCGTCGAGGATCCGGACGGTTACAAGATCGAGTTCATCCAGAAAAAAGCCGCGTAGAATCGATCCGTCATGGAACTGACCGCCCGCCAGCAAGCCGACGCCGTGGTCCTGCCGCTGCAGGGCCGCATCGACCACATGAATGCGCAGACCTTCGCCCAGGCCCTGCAGCCCTATGTCGCCGCCTGCCGCAGCGGCGGGCCGCGCCTGGTGTTCGACCTCTCCGGCCTGGAATACATCAGCAGCGCCGGCCTGCGCGTGTTCATGCTCGCGGCCAAGCAGGCCGCCCCTGCCGGCGGCCGCATCGCGCTGGCGGCCCCGCAGGCGGTGGTGCGCGAGATCCTCGAGATCAGCCGCTTCAACCTGGTGTTCCCGCTGCACGACAGCCTCGACGAGGCGCTGGCCGCGGGGAGTTAGGGCCTGCCAATGCCATGGCGATCGCTGCGATGCCCCCGGATTTGCGGCCAGGCCAGGCGCGACGAGGGACGTTTGGTGGTTCCAAATGACTGAGGAGCAACACCGCATGGCCGCAAATCCGGGGGCACCCCGAAGGGGCGGGACCGTTTTGGCGCATGGCTGCGTTACGAGTCGCTCGTGTACATCCAGTACACCACGCTCCTCGCGCCTTGCCCTGCGCCAAAACGGTCTCCGTCGCAGCGACCGCCATGGCATTGGCAGGCCCTGAGCCATGCGCCTGCGCTTCTGGGGCACGCGCGGATCGCTACCGGTGGCGCTGACCGCTGCAGGCCTGAAGCGCAAGCTGGCGCAGGTGCTGGTCGAAGCGAAGGGCCGGCACTTCGCCGACACCGCCGAGGCCGAGGCCTGGCTTGGCAGCCTGCCCTTCGAGACCGCGCAGACCTACGGCGGCCACACCAGCTGCGTCGAGCTGGAATGGACCCAGCCCGGCAGCGCCACGCATGAATACCTGCTCTGCGACCTCGGCTCCGGCCTGCGCCCCTTCGGCAACCAGGTGCTGGCGCGCCACGGGCCGCAGACGCCCAATACCTTCCATGTGTTCCTGTCGCACCTGCACTGGGACCACATCATGGGGCTGCCGCTGTTTGCGCCGCTGTACATTCCCGGCAACCGCGTGGTCATCCATGGCTGCCACGCCGAACTGGAACAGGCGATCCGCCGCCAGCACAGCGCGCCCTGCTTCCCGGTGGAGTTCGCGCAACTGCCCTCGAAGATCGAGTTCGTCACCCTCGAACCCGACCACAGCTACGACATCGCCGGCTGGCGCGTCACGCCGAAGAAGCAGCTGCATGGCGGCGACTCCTACGGCTACCGCTTCGAGCGCGGCGGCAAGACCGTGGTCTATTCCACCGACTCCGAGCACAAGCTCGACAGCGCCGAGGAGACCGAGGGCTTCGTCGAGTTCTTCCGCGAGGCCGACGTGGTGGTGTTCGACGCCATGTATTCGCTGGCCGACGCGGTGTCGATGAAGGAGGACTGGGGCCATTCCAGCAACGTCACCGGCGTCGAGCTGTGCCAGCTGGCCGGCGCCAAACGCCTGCTGCTGTACCACCACGAACCGGTGCATGGCGACGCGCGCATCGCCCAGGTCGAGCGCGAGTCGCAGCGGCTGGAGCGCATCACCCGCGAGGGCCACGCGCCGCTCGAGGTGATCGCCGCCTGGGACGGGCTGGAACTGGACGTGTGAGGGTCTTCCGCGCTGCCCTGCTGCGCGGCCAGGGACGCCCCGCCGGCGCGGTGCTGACGGCGCTGCTGGTCGGCCTGCTGCTATTCGCCGACTACGCCCCCGAGCACAGCATGCGCCTGGGCCTGTTCGACCGTTACCAGCAGTGGCAGCCGCGCGAGCGCGTTGGCGACGGCGTGGTGGTGGTCGAGATCGACGAGCGCAGCCTCAAGGAACTGGGCCAGTGGCCCTGGCCGCGACAGGTGGTGGCACAGCTGGTGCGGCAGATCGCCGCGCAGCGTCCGGCGGCGCTGGGCATCGACGTGCTGTTCGCCGAGGCCGACCGGCTGTCGCCGGAGAAACTGGCGCAGACCCTGGCTGCGGCACAGCTCGACGCCACGCAGCTGGCGCGACTGCCGCAGCCGGACCAGGAACTGGCCGATGCACTGCGCAGCCTGCCGTCGGTGCTCGGCGTCGGCGCGCTGAGCGACGAAAGCGTGCTGGAGCCGGGCGTGCCCTACCGGCCGATGATCCTGCAGAGCGGCGGCGACGCCACCGACTTCGTGCCGCATTACGCCGCCAGCCTGCGCAGCATTGATCTCATCGACCAGGCCGCCGGCGGCCATGGCGCGCTCAATCCGCCCCCCGACGGCGGCGTGGTGCGGCGCGTGCCGACACTGATCTGCATCGGCGGCGACCTGGTGCCGGGGCTGGCCACCGAGATCCTGCGCAACGCCGGCGGCGACGCCATCCTGCGCGTGCAGCTGCGCCGCGGCGGCGTCGCCGCGATCGAGGTCGCCGGCCTGCACATCCCCACCGACGCCGACGGCGGCTGGTGGCTGCATTTCTCCAACTGGCTGGACCGGCCGCGGGTCTCGGCGGTCGACGTGCTGCGCGGCAATGTGCCGCCGGAACTGATGCAGGGTCGCATCGCCCTGCTGGGCTACACCGCGCT
>DATILC010000421.1:0-1651 GCA_035476855.1 Solimonas sp.
TTCACCAGCTGCTCGGGCAGCGCCGAGGAATCGGCGATCAGCGCGTTCTGGCCGCCGGTCTCGGCGATCAGCGTGGCGATCGCGCCCTGGCGCGCGGCGAGACTGCGGTTGATCGCCTGCGCCACCTCGAAGGAGCCGGTAAAGGCAACGCCGGCGACAGCTTCCTGCGCCACCAGTGCGGCACCGAGCTCGCCCTCGCCCGTCGCCAGTTGCAGCACCCCCGGTGGCAGGCCGCAGTCCTGCAGCAGGCGCGTCATGCGCAGCGCCACCAGCGGCGTCTGCTCGGCCGGCTTGGCGATCACGCTGTTGCCCGTCACCAGCGCCGCCGCGACCTGGCCGGTGAAGATCGCCAGCGGGAAATTCCACGGCGAAATGCAGGCGAACAGGCCGCGGCCATGCAACTGCAGCTCGTTGTGCTCGCCGGTGGGGCCGGCCAGCACTTGCGGCGCCAGCAGGCGCCGCGCCTCGGTGGCGTAGTAGCGCAGGAAATCGATCGCCTCGCGCAGTTCGGCGACGGCATCGCCCAGGGTCTTGCCGGCCTCGCGCTGCAACAGCCACAGGAACTCGGTCTGGCGCAGCTGCAGGCGCGCGGCGGCCTGTTCGAGGATCGCAGCACGGCGTTCGACGCCGATCGCATCCCAGGCCGGTTGCATGGCCTGTGCCTCCTGCAGCATCAGGCCCAGGCGCTGCGGCGGCAGCGGCAGCCAGTGTCCGACCACGCGGCGGCGGTCGGCCGGATCGGTAACGGTGCGCGCGCCTTCCGCCGCAATGGCCTCGGGCTCGACCGCCACCACAGCCAGCTGCTCCGCCAGATGGCGCAGCACGGTCTCGTCGGCGAGGTTGATGCCGGCGGAATTGCGCCGCGCCGCGCCGTACAGATCCGGCGGCCGCGGCAGTTCCGGCAACTGGACCTGCGCCAGCGGATCGCTCGCCAGTTGCTGCGGCGGATGGCGCGGATCGGCGGCGTGGTGCAAGAACGAGGAGTTGGCGCCGTTCTCCAGCAGGCGCCGCATCAGGTAGGGCAGCAGGGCCTCGTGCGAGCCGACCGGCGCATAGACCCGCACCGGCAGTGCCAGGTCCTCGGCCACCACCGCGTACAGGGCTTCGCCCATGCCGTGCAGGCGCTGCAACTCGTAGCCCTGCTCATCGCCGGCCATTGCGCGGACCGCGGCGATGCTGTGCGCGTTGTGCGTCGCCAGCATCGGATAGCAACGATCGCGCGCCTCCAGCAGGCGGCGCGCGCAGGCCAGCCAGGCGATGTCGGTATGCGGCTTGCGCGTGTACACCGGGTAGTCGTCCAGACCCAGCTCCTGCGCACGCTTGATCTCGCTGTCCCAGTAAGCGCCCTTGACCAGCCGCAACGGCAGGCGCCGCGCGTGGCGCTGTGCCAGCAGCAGCAGCCAGTCGATCACCGCCGGCGCGCGCTTCTGGTAGGCCTGCACCGCGAGGCCGAAGCCGTCCCAGCCCTGCAGCGAGGAGTCGCGCAGCACCATCTCGAACAGGTCCAGTGACAGCTCCAGGCGCTCGGACTCCTCGGCGTCGATGGTGAAGCCGATGCCCTGCGCCTTGGCCAGCTGCGCCAGCTCCAGCACGCCTGGCACCAGTTCAGCCAGAACGCGCGCGCGCTTGGCCAGCTCGTAGCGCGGATGCA
>DATILC010000422.1:0-2946 GCA_035476855.1 Solimonas sp.
GCTCATGGTGGCGCGGAAACGCCGGAACAGCCCCATCCTTCCGGCCTGCGGCGGCAGTTGGGGCAGTTTCAAGGGCGCCACAGCCTCGATCGACATGCGCTCATGGTGTCAGATGCTTGTTTCAGCGCCATGCAGGCGCTCCTGCAGCAGGCGGCGGAGGCGCGCCTCGCCCCCCGCCGGGAAATGCAGGTCGGCCGGTACCGCCCACCACTGCGGCTGCGCAAACGCACGGCATTTCACGGCGTCCTTTTCCGTCATCAGCACCGGCGCAGCATCCGCAAATGCGAGATCCGCCGGCACATAGGCGTGATGATCGGCAAAGGCGTGTTTCTGCAAGGTCAATGCAAGGGCCGCCAGGCCGTCGAAGAAGCGCTCCGGGTTGCCGATGCCGGCAACCGCATGCACCGGGCCCGGCAGGAACTCGCGCAATGCGCGGGATTCGCCGCTGAGCAGGTTGACCGCCCTGCCGATCTGCAGGTCGAAGCGCTGGGCATGCGGCAACGACTCCAGCGGCGAGGCTCCGTTGACCAGCAACAGCGCAGTCTCCGCAGCCCGCGACGACGGCTCGCGCAGCGGCCCCGCCGGCAACAGCCAGCCGTTGCCGAAGCCACGCCGGCCGTCGACCACGCACAGCTCAAGATCGCGCTCCAGCCGGTAGTGCTGCAGACCGTCATCACAGACCAGAACGTCGACCTCCGGATGGCTCTGCAGCAGCAGGCGACCGGCAGCAAGCCGGTCCGGCGCAACCGCCAGCGGCACCTGCCCGCGCTGCGCCAGCAACACCGGCTCGTCCCCGCACTCCTCAGCGCTATCCCCGGCCCGGACCAGCCGCGGGAACGGTCCGCGACCGCCATAGCCCCGACTGAGGATGCCCGGGCGCCGCCCCATCGACTGCAAGACCTCCACCAGCCACAACACGCAGGGGGTCTTGCCGGCACCCCCAATCGTGACGTTGCCGACCACGATCACCATCACCGGCAGGCGCTGCGCCTGCTGCCGTCGCTGTTGCGACACGCGACGCGACAGCAGCCCGTACAGCATGGCCAATGGCCGCAGGACCAGCGGTGGCGGCGTCGTGCGGTACCACACTTGCTCCAGCCAGTGCCTCATTCCGCCGCAGCCGCTTCCGCTGGCGTGTCATCGCGGAACTGCATGCGGTGCAGCGCCGCATAGGTACCGCCGCGGGCCAGCAGTTCTGCATGGTTGCCCTGTTCTACGATGCGGCTCTCCTGCATCACCACGATCAGATCCGCGTTCTGGATGGTCGACAGGCGGTGCGCGATCACCAGCGTGGTGCGGCCCTTCTTCAACTCGTCCAGGGCCTGCTGGATGTAGCGCTCGGATTCGGTGTCGAGCGCCGAGGTGGCCTCATCGAGGATCAGGATCGGCGCATCCTTGAGCAGGGCGCGCGCGATGGCGATGCGCTGGCGCTGGCCGCCGGAGAGCATGATGCCGTCCTGTCCCAGCGGTGTATCGAAGCCCTTGGGCAAACCCTTGATGAACTCCCAGGCATAGGCGCGTCGTGCCGCTTCCTCGACCTGCTCGCGCCCGACACCGATCTGGCCGTAGGCGATGTTTTCGGCGACGGTGGCATTGAACAGCACCACGTTCTGGTCCACCAGCGTGATCTGGCGCCGCAGGTCCTTCAGCGAGTACTCGCGCAGGTCATGGCCATCCAGCAGCACCCGGCCGTCCTGCGGATCGTAGAAGCGCGGAATCATCGACAGCAGGGTCGATTTGCCGCTGCCCGAGCGCCCGACGAAGGCGATCGTCCGGCCCGGCTCGATGTCGAGCGTCACCCGGTTGAGGGCAAAGCGTCCGTCGCGGTGATAGCTGAAGCGGACGTTGTCATAGCGCAGGCGTCCGGTCGCACGTTCCAGCGGACGCTGGCCGTTGTCCTTTTCCCTCGCCGTGTCGAGGAAGCGGAACACGTTGGTCGCCGCGGAAATGCCGAACTGCAGGCGCTGGCTGAGGTTGGTCACCGAGTTCAGCGGCGAGCGCAGCGACAGCATGGCACCGATGAAGGCCACGAAGGTGCCCGGGGTCATCGCCTGCAGGGTTTCCGGCCGTGTCGCCAGATACACCAGCATCGAGATGCCGGCCGCAGCGATCAGCTCCATCGACGCCGAGCTGGCCGCCATGGTTGCGGAGATCTTGATGCTCAGCTGCCGGATCAGGTTGGCGACCTTGCGGAAGTTGTCCAGCGCAAAACCTTCGCCGCCGTAGATCTTGACGATGCGCCGCCCGGTGATCGCCTCGTCGGCATAGTGATTGATGTCGCCGATGGTGTCCTGGATGCGACTGGAAACCGCTCGTGACCGCTTGTTGACCCAGCGCAGCGACAGCACCACCGGCGGCGCGATGATCAGGGCGAAGATTGCCAGGCGCCAGCTCATGTAGAACATCAGGCCCAGCAGGCCGACGATGGTCAGTCCGTCCTTGACCAGGGCGGTCAGCACCGAGGTCGCGGAATCGGCGATCTGGTTGGTGTGGAAGGTCAGCTTGGCCTGCAGGTCGGCGTTGCGCCCCTTGTCGTGCTGGGCCACCGGCACGAACAGCAGGTGCTGGAAAATGTCATGGCGCAGCTTGGCCACGACGCCCTGGCCCAGCCAGGCCATCAGGTAGGCCGAGCCGAAACTGGCGATCGCCCTGACCAGGAACAGCCCCATGATCACGCCGGGGATGTACTTGATCACCACCGGATCGCGATCGACGAAGGTGCCGTCGGTCAGCGGCTTGATCAGGCGGATGACCGCCACTTCGGTGCTGGCAAACAGCACCATGCAGGCGATGGCCGCCAGGAACACGCGCCAGTACTGCGCCGAATAGTTCAGCAGGCGCCGATAGACGGCGCCAGGCTCGTAGGAAAGGGCTGGGGGGGCTTCATGTCGGGCGGGTTCAGCATCCGCCTATGTTAGCAATTGCTTCAGGCCGGCTCGCCGCCAC